>NZ_QGSZ01000253.1 GCF_003857055.1 Micromonospora inaquosa
GACCTTCCCCGAGGACGCGGACATCGGCGAGTCGACCCAGGACGCACTACGCAGCCGGGGCCGCCGGTCCTGAGCGGACCCGTTCCCGGCCGGGTGGCACGTGCGCCGATCAACCGGTCGTCGGCACGGCGTGATCGGCGACCATCGTCTCGGCGAGCAGTTGCGCCAGCCGGGTGGCGTCGCGCTGGGCCTGCCCGGCGCAGCAGTTGTTGAACAGCACGTGCAGCTCGTCCGGGAGAGCGGCGAACTCGGCCAGCCGTCCCGCCCAGTGCCGCAGCTCGTCCTCGGCGTACGCGTAGCGGAACTTCTCCTGCTTGTCGCCCTCGCCCCAGGCGTCGCTGTGACCGTGGAACCGGACGATCACCGGCTCCGCCGTCATGGTCAGGATCGGGGGCACCGACGACGGGTGCCCCTGTGGCATGTCGACGCAGACCAGGGACAGGTCGTGGGCGCGGAGCAGGTCCAGGGTGTCCGCCGCGGCGTCGTCGTCCAACCAGGAGCCGTGCCGCAGCTCCACACCGACCCGCCACGGCCGACAGCGCTGCGCGAGTTCGACGATCCGACGTTCGGCCGCCGGGCTGCGCACCAGCCATGGGGGAAACTGCAACATCACCACACCGAGCTTGCCGGCCGCCGCGATCGGGGCCAGGGCCGCGCGGAACCGCGCCCACAGCTCGTCGTACGTCCGCTCGGGCAGGTCACGGCGGCGGATCCGGCTGGGGCCGGCGGCCGGACGCAGGTCCCGGGGCAGCACCGCGACCGGGGTCGGGTGACCGGTGAAGACGCTGAACGCCTTGACGTCGAAGGTGAAGTCGTCCGGCGTGGCGTCCACCCAGCTCTGGGTCGTCTCCGGCACCGGGATGGCGTAGTAGGACGTGTCCACCTCGACCAGCGGGAACTGGCTGGCATAGAAGCCCAGCCGGCGGGCCGGCGTGCTGGCCGAGCGTGGGTACCACCCGGAGCGCAGCAGGGACTGGTCCGCCCAGGACGACGTGCCCACCCTAATCACAGCCATGTCATTCAGTTGACCGCCATCGGCGCGGATCGGCAACCGCTGGCCGGCCTTTCGTCGAGCCGGTGTCGGGCCCGGAAAGTGTCGGTGCCTCGCCCTACGGTGGCACCGGCTGAATCGACGAAGGGTGGCAGACATGACCAGCACTGAGCAGCTCACCGGTGAGCGCACCGACCTCCTGCAAACGCTCCGCAGGCACCGCGGTTTCCTCTTGCAGACCGTCGACGGGCTCACCGACGAGCAGGCGGCCAGCCGCCCCACCGTCAGCGGCCTCTGCCTCGGCGGCCTCATCAAGCACGTCGCCGGCACCGAGCACCGGTGGATGCTCTTCGCGGTGGGTGGCGCGGAGGAGATGGGCCGCGAGGCGATCGACTGGGTCGGTCAGTTCCAGATGGCGCCGGGCGAGACCCTCGCCGGGCTGGTCGAGCGCTTCCAGGAGGTCGCCGCGCAGACCGACGAGTTGATCGCCACCCTCGACCTGGACGCGGCGCACCCGCTGCCGCAGGCCCCCTGGTTCGAGCCGGGGGCGAACTGGACGGTCCGCCGGGTGCTGCTGCACCTCATCGCCGAGACGTCCCAGCACGCCGGGCACGCCGACATCCTGCGCGAGTCGATCGACGGCGCCAAGACGATGGGCTGACGCCGGCGCCCACCGGCGCCGGCGGCGGGCTCGGCGCTGGCCTGCGGGCTCAGTGCAGGCGCTGCCGGCGTTCGGTGGTCCGGTCTCTCGCGTAGGCGTCGGAGTGACCCCAACGGCCCGGGATGTCCAGCAGTTCCAGCCGACCGAACCCCTCCGGCACCGCCGGGTTCACCAGCAGGTTGTCGCCGGTGGGTCGCAGGCCCAGGATCGTGCCGAGCAGCATCAGCAGGGCCCCCGACGACCACGCCTGCGGGCGGCAACTCGTCGCCAGTTGGACGGGGTAGGTCGTCAGGCTGCGCTCGTAGCCGGCGATCACCTCCGGCACCTCGCCGCCGAGCGTCAGAGCCATGTCGAAGATGCCGCCGGCGACCCGGGCCGCCTGCGCGTCGAGGCCGTAGCGACGCAACCCGGCGACGATCAGCGCGTTGTCCGACGGCCACACCGCGCCCAGGTGCGTGCCCACCGGGTTGTACGGGCGCTGCTCCTTGGCCAGCGTGCGTACCCCCCAACCGCTGAACAGTCGCGGCCCGACCAGGTGCTCGGCGACCGCTTCGGCACGGTCGTCCTCGACGATGCCGCTCCAGAGCAGATGCCCGATGTTGGAGGACAGCGCATCGACCGGCTCTCCGTACGGGTCGAGCGCCAACGCGTAGTACCCCCGGTGCGGCAGCCAGAAGTCCCGGTTGAAGCGCTCCTTGAGCGCTGCCGCCTCCCGTTCCAACCGGTCGGCGTACGCGGGGTCGCCCCAGAACTCGCGGGCCAGCCGGGCGCCCCGGCGCTTCGCGTCGTACGCGTAACCCTGCAACTCGCAGGTGGCGCGGGGAAAGGCGGGTTGCCGACCGCGGGCGTCGACGATGGCGTCCGGGGAGTTCTTCCAGCTCTGGTTGACAGCGCCGTAGCGCTCGTTGCGGCGCTGGTAGCGCAGGTAGCCGTCCCCGGTCAGGTCGCCGTACTCGTCGATCCAGTCCAGCGCCATCCGGGCCGGGTGGCGCAGCTCGCGGACCAGGTCCGCGTCACCGGACCAGCGCTCGTACTCGTCGAGCAGGACGACGAAGAGCGGGGTGGTGTCGGCCGCGCCGTAGTACAACGAGCTCGCCCGTTCGCCGAACGCCCCCGTCTCGCCGTACCGCAGGTGGGCCAGGATCTTGCCGGGCTCCTCTTCCAGCCAGTCGTCGAGCTGACCGCCCTGCATGAGCGCCAGCATCCGCAGCGTCGACGGGGCCAGTTCGGGAGTGAACGCCATCGTCTGAAGGCAGGTGATGATGCTGTCCCGTCCGAACAGGCCCATCGCCCACGGCAGACCACCGATCGGCACCCGCTCGCGGTACGCGAGTGGCTGGTAGCGCAGTGCCGCCAGGTCGGCGAGGCTGCCCTGGTAGAGCTCTTCCAGGCCGGCGCGTTCGGCCACCAGCTGCGGCGCACGCTCCAGCCACTGCGTCAGGTCCTCGCTCATCCCCGTCCGCAGGGCCTGCTGGTGCGGCTGCAGGTCGGCGCGAAGGTCCCGACCCTCCTCGCCGCCCATGGTCACCGTGACGTGCAGGTCGGTCTCCCACGTCCCCTCGGGTGGGATCCGGATCCGGAAGGTCATCCCCTGCTCGTCCACATCGGCGGGGACAGTGCTGCACACTGTGGTCTCCCGGATGAACCGGTCCCGCTGGTAGCGCAGCACGAGCTGCTGACGCGCCGGGTCGGCGGCGACCTCGACGGCCCGCTGCCGCGCCTGCCCGACCTCGACGATGTCGGTGAAGTCGCTGGCCATCTCCAGCCGGACGGTGTACTCGGCGGGCTGCGACGAGTGGTTGAGCACTGTGATGTTCTCGTGGAAACAGTCGTGGACCGAACGGTGCCTGATGATCGACACGTCGGCGTCGATGTAGTGGCTCGCCATGCCCGGAACCAGGAAGAACCGGGTCTCGAAGTAGGTGAGGTCGTCCCGGGACAGGGCGTTGGTCCGTTCACCGTCGATCCGCAGCACCCAGTGGGACAGGAACCGGGTGTCGTACGCGAACAGTCCGACCGGGAGCTGTGGGTCGGGCTCGATGTCGCCCTGGGCGTCGCTGATGGCGAAGATGTTGCCCGCAATGACGTGCACCAGTTCCTGCTTCACGGCCGACCACCCCGAGCGGTCGTCGCGGCCCGACCGGCAGGCACGGCCCGGCCGGCAAGCGCGGCGCGGCCCAGCTCGCGCGGGTGACGGGCGCCCTCCGGCCCGGAGAAGATCCGCCGCAGCAACATCAGCAGTTGCATGTTGCCCTGCACTGTCACCTCGTTGCGCAGCAGACCCGCTCCCGGGTGCAGCTCGCCGCGAACCATCCGGTCGAAGACCGCCCGGTCGGCACGCACCACCAGCTCGGCGTCCTCGGCCGAGCGGGTCACCCGCACGTGTTGGTCGGCGATGGTCAGGTACCAGTGGTCGGTGCTGCCGTCGTCACGGACATCCAACCGCAGCGTCCCCGCGGTGGTCTCCGGCAGGTCGGGGCGCCGACCGGTGTCCAGCTGTCGCAGGTACTGCTCCGCCGTCGCACCCATCAGATCCCCTCCCCACGGTTCCCCGCAGGATCACCCGCGCCCGGGTGAGGCCGGTTCACCCGGAACGGGTGAGGGTGCCCGGGGTCGCGCCGCGGCGGCCCGTTTGCCGGGCGACGAGGCGGGCAGACCAGTGGTTCAGCCGAGACAGACGGGAGCACTGGCATGCGCGCACTGCGGTTGCGGGAGTGGAAGTCGGAACCGGCGTTGGTCGAGGTCCCCGACCCGACGCCCGGGCCGGGCCAGGTGGTGGTCCGGATCGGCGGTGCCGGCGCCTGCCACTCCGACCTTCACCTGATGGACGAGTTCGAGCCGGGCACGATGCCCTGGAACCCGCCGTTCACCCTCGGTCACGAGAACGCCGGCTGGGTACACGCCCTCGGCGACGGGGTGACCGGGTTGTCCGTCGGGCAACCGGTCGCGGTGTTCGGGGCATGGGGTTGTGGCACCTGCGCCCGCTGTCGGCTCGGGATCGACCCGTACTGCGAGAACCCGTCCGCTGCGCCGGTGCCGAGCGGAGGCGGTGGGCTCGGACTGGACGGCGGAATGGCCGAGTTCGAACTGGTCCCGGACGCGCGGCACGTCGTACCTCTGCCGGAGGGCCTGGATCCGGCGCAAGCCGCACCGCTGACCGACGCGGGACTCACCCCGTACCACGCCGTCCGGCGCTCCTGGCCGAAGCTGCCACCGGGCAGCACGGCCGTGGTGATCGGGGTCGGCGGGCTGGGGCACGTGGGGGTGCAGATCCTCAAGGCCACCACCGCCGCGCGGGTGATCGCCGTGGACACCCGGGCCGAGGCGCTGCGGCTGGCCGAGGAGTGCGGCGCCGACCGCACGGTGACCTCCGGACCGACCGCCGCCGAGGAGATCCGGGACGCCACCGGAGGGCGGGGCGCCGACGTGGTTCTGGACTTCGTCGGCGCGGACAGCACCCTGGCGCTCGGCGTGGCGGCGGCCCGCACCGTGGGCGACCTGACCATCGTGGGGATCGGCGGCGGCACCGTGGGGGTGTCGTTCTTCTCCGTGCCGTACGAGGTGAGTATCGCCACCACCTACTGGGGCAGCCGACCCGAGCTGGTGGAGGTGCTCGACCTGGGTGCCCGGGGCCTGGTCCGGCCGAGCATCACCACCTTCGCCCTGGACGACGCCCTGGACGCGTACCGCCAGATGCGCGACGGGACCCTGGAGGGCCGGGCGGTGATCGTGCCGTGAGCCCGACCGTCAGCCGGCCTCGATCAGGCCACGCAGGTAGGCGGCCTGGCCGACGTGTTGCAGGTCGTCCTCCGCCACGCTGACCAACCGGACGCCGAGGGTGACCGGCGGATCCCACGCCTCGTCGACCACACGGTCCAGGTCCGCCGGCGCCAGCCCGGCCAGGAAGTCTCCGGTACGCGCGGCGACCGCCTCGTGGTAGTCGACGAGCGCCTGCGCGCTCTCCGGCCGCACCGTCGCGACCTGAACGGGCGAGTGCCCGTAGCCGGTGTTGTCGGGGTCGGCGTCGAGCCCGAACCGTCCCGCCCAGTCGCCGCTGACCCAGATCTGGTCGGCGTCGAGGACCTCGGCGACATGATGGTCCTGCACCCGGGTGAGGTGCCAGACCAGCCAACCGATCGAGTTGGCGCCGGGGGCGGGCTGGTGGCGCAGTTGCTCGGGGCTGAGGCCCTCGACCGCCGCGCGGACGAGGTCGGGCAGCCGGTCGTACGCCTCGGTCAGCAGGTCACTCACATTCACGTGCTGCGCCTTCCTGGTGGGTTTCGGATCAGGTACCGCCGGACGTGGACTGGCAAACCTCGGCCGCTACGGTGATCAAATGGTCGCCGCGCTGGAGTTGTACCTGGACCCGGACGCCACCCGACGGATCCGGGTGCTCTGGGACGCGCTGGAGGCCGAGGGCGTGCAGAGCATGCGCTCGCTGCTGGAGCAGCGCCACCGTCCGCACGTCTCGCTCATGGTGGCGCCCCGGTTCGACCCGGAGCAGGTCGCCGAGGCGTTACAGGGGACGGTGGTGGCCGCCCCGTTGCGGCTCGAATTCCAGCACGCCGGCCAGTTCGTCGGTCGGGTGCTCTGGCTCGGTCCGACGCCCACCCGGGAGTTGCTGGCGCACCACCGGCTGGTGCACGATCGGCTCGCCGCCGCCGGCATCCCCCTCGCCGAGCACTACCAGCCGGGGCGCTGGGTGCCGCACTGCACGCTCTCCATGCGGGTGCCGAACACGCTGATGGCGGCCGCGGTGCGCCGCTGCCTGGAGGTGTTGCCGCTGGCCGCGACCGTGGTCGGCGCGGCGCTCACCGACCATGCGCGCGGCATCGCCCACCCGCTGCCTTGACCGTGACTCGACCGTCGCTGCGTAATGTCCGGTTTGGCGGGCGGCAGTCGGAAACCCGAAAACAAGCGGTGCGGAAGCGGCCGGGCGTGGGAAGGTTCGAGTGGCTGTCGTACCGGTGGTGGGCTGCTCACGGGCGGTCCCACCCGGCCGGTGGCGCGAATTCACCCCGCGCCGCCCACGGCGGCTTCGACGAGGAGAGGCAGGGCCCATGCAGGCTCAGCGCAGGCCACCGCGCACGGAGCGGAGCCAGACCCGGGACGACCGGACCGGCGGCGGAATGACCGGGGCGGCCACCCCCCTGACGATCTGGGCGGCCGCCGTACTGCTCGGCCGGATCGGTGCCGGCGACGACGACGTCGAGGACGAACGGCACATCCTGCGCGGCATCGAGTGAGTCGCGGCCACGGGCTCAGAGCCAGCCGCGCCGCTTGAAGATCACGTAGAGGGTGCCGCAGACCAACAGCATCAACAGCAGCGCGAAGAGGTAACCGAAGCGCCAGTTCAGCTCCGGCATGTGGACGAAGTTCATGCCGTACACGGTGCCGATGAGGGTGGGAGCGAAGAGGATCGCCGCCCAGGAGGACACCTTCTTCAGCTCCTCGTTCTGGCTGTAGCTGGCCGCTGTGAGACTGCGCATCTCCTCGTTCTGCTGCTGCGAGACGAGGGTCGCGTTGACGGTGAGGATGTTCTGCAGCAGGTGCCGGAAACCGTCCACCCGCTCCACCACCTGGGTCAGGTGGTCGGTCACGTCGCGCAGGTAGCGGCGCAGCTCCTCGTCGGTGCTGGCGCTGCCGGCGCCGACGGCCAGCGCGTCGAGCACGCTGAGCAGGGGGCGGGCGGCCCGCTGGAACTGGATGACCTCGCGGCTGAGGCCGTAGATGCGGCGGCTGGCGTTCGGGTCGCCACCGAACACCTGGGTCTCGATCTCGTCGATGTCGTTCTCCAGCCCGGCCACCACCGGCGCGTACCCGTCGACGACCTGGTCCAGGATCGCGTACAGGACCGCCTCCGGGCCCCGGGCGAGCATCTGCGCCTCGGTCTCCATCCGCCGCCGCACCGCGGCCAGGTCCGGTGCCTCACCGTGGCGGACGGTGACCACGAAGCCCGGCCCGATGAACAGGTGCAGCTCCGAGAACTCGACCTCCTCCCGCAGGTCGTCGTAGCGGGCGGCGCGCAGCACCACGAACAGCGTGTGGCCGTAGCGCTCCAGTTTGGGCCGCTGGTGGGCGTTGATCGCGTCCTCGACCGCCAGATCGTGCAGCCGGAACTCACGGGCCAGTGAGGTGATCTGCTCGATGTCGGGCCGGTACAACCCGATCCAGGCCATCGCGTCATCCTGCTCCTGCAGGCAGCGGTACGTCTCGGCGAGGCCGGACGGCGATGCGAACCGGTGCCCCCGGAGGTAGACCGCGCTGTCCACCAGGCCGTGGGAGGCTGCGGGCGACTCCGTGGGCGGCGCCACGCCGACCCTCGTCTCGTACTCGTCGAGTTGACGGCCGAAGCCACCACCCGGGCGGAAGCGACGGCCGCCGACCATGCCCTGTCCCCTCCCCCGTCCGGTCCGGACCGGGACGCTGCATCCCCGGTGCCCTGGGCCCGAAACCCGCCGGGGTGGCGGCTGGGTTCCGCGCACCGGCGGACGGGGGCGGCCCGACGGGCGGATACTCACGGTGACCGTGAGCGGGACGACGGGGGACGCGCCGGTGACGTTCGACAGACGCGCCGGCTGGTTGCGGGGGTGGCTGCTCGACGCCGGCTCGGACCAGGCCGTGCAGCACCCGGGACCGCACGGACGTCCGCCGGAGCACCGGCACCACCCGTGGTGGAAGGTGATGTGCCTGACCGGTGTGGACTACTTCTCCACGCTGGGCTACCAGCCGGGCATCGCGGCGCTGGCCGCCGGGGCGCTCTCCCCGGTGGCGACGCTGGTGCTGGTGCTGGTGACCCTGCTGGGCGCACTGCCGGTCTACCGGCGGGTGGCGGTGGAGAGCCCGCACGGTGAGGGTTCCATCGCGATGCTGGTCCGCCTGCTGAGTTACTGGCCGGGCAAGCTGCTGGTGCTGGTGCTGCTTGGTTTCGCGGCCACCGACTTCATCATCACCATCACCCTCTCGGCCGCCGACGCGACGGCGCACATCGACGAGAACCCCTTCTGGCCGAGTGCGCTCAAGGGGCACGAGGTGCTGCTCACGCTGCTGCTCCTGGCGCTGCTGGGCGCGGTGTTCCTCAAGGGATTCAACGAGGCCATCGGAATCGCCGTCGTCCTGGTCGCGGCGTACCTGACGCTGAACGCCGTGGTGGTGGCCGACGCGCTGTGGCGGGTGGTGACGCACCCGAGCGCGGTCGACGACTGGACCTCCGCGCTGACCACCGGGCACGGCGACCCGTTGATGGTGGTCGGGCTGTCGCTGCTGGTCTTTCCGAAGCTGGCGTTGGGCCTGTCCGGCTTCGAGACCGGGGTGGCCGTCATGCCGAGCGTACGGGGTGACCCGCAGGACTCGGAGGCACGACCGTTGGGCCGGATCCGTGGCGCACGCCGGCTGCTCACCACCGCAGCGGTGATCATGAGCGCCTTTCTGATCACCAGCAGCGTGACGACGACCGTGCTGATCCCGCCGGACGCCTTCCAGCCGGGCGGGCCGGCGAACGGCCGGGCGCTGGCCTATCTGGCGCACGCCCACCTCGGCGAGGTGTTCGGCACCATCTACGACCTGTCCACCATCGGGATCCTCTGGTTCGCCGGGGCGTCGGCGATGGCTGGTCTGCTCAACCTCGTGCCGCGCTACCTCCCCCGCTACGGCATGGCGCCGACCTGGGCGCGAGCCGTCCGGCCGCTGGTGCTGGTCTTCACCTCGGTGGCGTTCCTGATCACGATCGTCTTCGAGGCCAGCGTGGACGCGCAGGGCGGCGCTTACGCCACCGGGGTGCTGGTGTTGATCACCTCGGCCGCGACGGCGGTGACGCTCGCGGCGCTGCGGCAGCGTCAGCGCGGTCGCACCATCGCGTTCGGCATCATCGCGGTGATCTTCGTTTACACGACGCTGGCGAACGTGGTGGAACGCCCCAGTGGCGTCAAGATCGCGGCTTGTTTCATCGGCGGGATCATCCTGGTGTCGGTGTTGTCCCGGCTGATGCGGGCCTACGAGCTGCGCGTCGATCACGTCGAGCTGGATTCGGCAGCGGCCCGGATCATCGACGAACGCGCCGGCCGAAGGATCCGCCTCATCGCACACGAACCCGACCGGCGCGACGCGGCGGAGTACCGCGCCAAGCTCGCCCAGACCATGGCGGACAACGACTTCCCCGACGACAGCGACGTGATCTTCGTGGAGGTCGAGGTCACCGACCCGTCCGACTTCGAGACCGAGGTGCTGGTCCGCGGCAGCGTCGTCGACGACCGCTTCCCGGTGCTCAGCCTGGCCAGTTCGTCGGTGCCCACCGCGCTGGCCGCCCTGCTGCTGGAGATCCGCGACCGCAGCCGTCGGCGACCCCACATCTACTTCGAGTGGTCCGAGGGAGGCCCGGTTCGCAACTTCCTGCGCTACCTGGCGTTCGGGCAGGGCGCGATCGCCTCGGTGACCCGGGAGATCCTGCGCCGCCAGGAACCCGACCCACACCGTCGACCGCACGTGCACGCCGGCTGACCTGGGCGCGGACGGACCGTCGCGCACGGTGAGCGTGGTCATACCGACTGGACGGCGCACCCGTTGGTGCTGCTAGCCTCGGCGCAGGTCATGAGCGCCAGCGCGAAGCCCCGGCTCGCTGGCCGGCAACCCTCCTCCGCGGTGGGGTGCCCCGGGTGAAGACCAGGCACCGGCACGACGTCGGTGCAAGCGTGGCCTGGCACCCAGGTCAGCACAGACCCGGGAGAACCATGCGCATCCTCAGCACCACACCACCGACCGACGTCGCGGACTTCCGCACCGGTCGACCCTCGCCCGCACTGACCCGGCGACGGCACGTGGACACGATGCGAATGTGCAGCGCCGCCTGTCGTCGCGGCACCGCGCTCTAGCACCACCTTCCCGAAACCCCTTTCCACCGGTACGCCCATCGGGCGCGCCGTCGGTGACGCACACCCGCGCCCGCCGAGACACCACCCTTCGGAGACACCAGTGCGATTCCTTCCTGCCCTGACCCGCGCCGCCGCCCTGGGTGCGGCGACGATCCTGGCCGCCACCGCCCTCACCGCCTGCGGCGACGACAGCTCGTCCGACGCCAACCCGTACGGCCTGGCCCAGCCGGGAGTGCTGCGCGCCGGCACGCTGACCGACGCCCCGCCGAACGTCTACCTCGAGGACGGCAGGTTCACCGGCTTCGACAACGACCTGCTGACCGCCGTGGCCGGGAAGCTCGCACTCAAGGTCGAGTTCGTCGGCACCGACTTCTCCGCGCTGCTCAGCCAGGTCAACAACCGCAAGTTCGATGTCGGCAGCTCCTCGATCACCATCACCGAGGCACGCAAGAAGACCGTCGACTTCGGCAACGGCTACGACTTCGGCTACTTCGGCCTGGACGTCCCGGCCGGTTCGCCGATCACCAGCTTCGACCAGCTCGCCGGCAAGCGGGTCGTGGTGGTGCAGGGCACCGTCCAGGACGACTACGCCACCGGCAAGCAGCTCAACCCGGTGCGGGTGCCGGACTACAACGGCGCGATCAACCAGCTCAAGGCGGGCACCGCCGACGCGTGGATCGCCCCGGCGGAGATCGGCGAGAAGTCGGCCGCCGACAGCAAGGGCAAGATCACCGTCGCGGCCAAGCAGCTCAGCCCGGCACCGACCGCGTACGCCGTGGCCAAGGGCAACGACAAGCTGCGCGAGGCGCTGAACAAGAGCCTCGACGAGGTCATCGCCGATGGCACCTGGACCCGGTTGCAGGCGCAGTACTACCCGGGGCGGCCGATCCCGGCGGACTTCACGGCGGGCAGCGGCGCGGTGAAGGTTTCGGCCGCGTCGGCCACGCCGACAGGGCCGGCTACGCCGGTGGCACCGTCGGCGTCCGCGTCGGCCGCGTCCTGAGCCGGTGACGAGCGAGCGGGGCGATAGGAGAGGCGACCAATGGATCCGTTGAGCACCCTGTGGGAAACCTTCTTCGACTGGGACGCGATGCGCGAGGCGCTGCCCGAGATGCTGACCGTCGGGTTGCCCAACACGCTGATCCTGGCGGTCTCCGCCGCCCTGCTCGGCTCGGTGCTGGGCCTGTTGCTTGCCGTCGCGGGCATCTCCCGCAGCCGCTGGTTGCGTTGGACGGCGCGGGTCTACACCGACGTGTTCCGGGGGCTGCCGGCCGCCGCGACGATCCTGCTGATCGGCGTCGGGCTGGCCCCGCTGGGCATGCAGGTCTGGGGGCCGGACCCCTACCCGTTGGGCATCCTGGCGCTGTCGCTCATCGCTGCCGCGTACATCGGGGAGATCTTCCGCTCCGGCATCCAGTCGGTGGAGGCCGCCCAGTTGGAGGGCGCCCGGGCGCTCGGCTTCTCC
This sequence comes from Micromonospora inaquosa, assembly GCF_003857055.1. GTDB lineage: Bacteria > Actinomycetota > Actinomycetes > Mycobacteriales > Micromonosporaceae > Micromonospora > Micromonospora inaquosa. Next base: position 11,985 of record NZ_QGSZ01000253.1, read on the forward strand.
TGGGCCGACGCGATGCGGCTGGTGATCATCCCGCAGGGCATCCGACGGGTGCTGCCGGCCTGGGTGAACCAGCTCATCGCGCTGATCAAGGACTCCAGCCTGGTCTACTTCCTCGGCCTGGTGGCCAGCCAGCGGGAGCTGTTCCGGATCGGGCAGGACTATGCGGCCACCACCGGCAACGAGTCGGCGCTACTGCTGGCCGGGCTCTGCTACCTGGCGTTGACAGTTCCGCTGACGCACGTCGTCAACTGGATCGACAGGCGACTGCGCAACGGTCGGCCGGCCACCGGGTCGACCGAGGACGACGACGACACCGCGTCGTACGCCGCGACGGAAGGAGACCGGCGATGACCGCCGCCACCACGACCTCGGTCAGCCTCGACGTCCGCGACGTGCACCTCGCCTTCGGACCGAACCGGGTGCTGCGCGGCGTCGACCTCTCGGTGCCGCGCGGCGCGACGGCCTGCGTCATCGGCCCGTCCGGGTCGGGCAAGTCCACCCTGCTGCGCACCATCAACCGGCTGATCGAACCGGACCGGGGCGACGTGCTGCTGGACGGGCGCAGCGTGCTGGGCGACGACCCGGACGCGCTGCGGCAGCGGGTGGGCATGGTGTTCCAGCAGTTCAACCTCTTCCCGCACATGAGCGTGCTGCGCAACGTCACGCTGGCGCTGCGCCGGCTGGGCAAGCTCGGCGCGGACGAGGCGGACGCGGTCGCCCGCGCCCAGTTGGAGCTGGTCGGGCTGGCCGGCAAGGCGAATTCCCGACCGTCGCAGCTCTCCGGTGGTCAGCAGCAGCGGGTGGCGATCGCCCGTGCGCTGGCGCTGCGGCCCGAGGTGATGCTCTTCGACGAGGCGACCTCGGCGCTCGACCCGGAGCTGGTCAAGGGCGTCCTCGGGGTGATGGCCGACCTGTCCGCCGCCGGGATGACCATGGTGGTGGTGACCCACGAGATGGGCTTCGCCCGGCAGGTCGCCGACACCGTCGCCTTCATGGACCGGGGTGTGGTGCTGGAGGCCGGCCCACCCGAGGCCGTCTTCGAGCGGGCCGGGCATCCGCGGCTGCGCCGGTTCCTCGACCAGGTGCTCTGAGCCGCGCCGCTCGGACCGCCGTCGACGGTCACTCGTTGGGCCCGCGCCCCAGCAGCCGGATCTCCTCGTTGTCCAGCGCGGACTGGAGCTCCTGCAACACCAGGTCGTCGATCTCCCGGTTGTCGCGCAGTCGGGTGACCTCCCGCCTCTTGTGGGCGAGGACGCCGAGGCGCAGTTGTCGTTCCAGTCGGCGCTCCTCGGCGGTCTTCCCACCGCCCTCGTTGAGGTCCTCCAGGTGCCGCTGGTACTCGGCCTCCAGCCGACGCACCGAATCGTCGTGGGCACCGACCTCGGCGGCGACCTGGGGAAGAGCGGCCAGGCCAACCTCGGTGGCTCGCCGCCGGGCGTGCTGGGCCTCGTCGACGCGTCCCGGGTCGCCGCTCAGCCCGGCCCAGCGCACCACCAACGGCAGGGTGGTGCCCTGCAGGAGCATGATCAGCACGATCACCAGCGCGGTGACGAAGATGATCAGATCGCGTTCGACCACCGGTCGACCGCCGACCGTCACCGTCGGGACGGCCAGGGCCGCGGCCAGCGACACCGCACCCCGGAAACCGGACCAGCCCGCGACGGTCCCCACCCGCCAGCTCGACGGCCCCTGGCTCGGGTCCATGATGCGGCGCCGCCGCAGCCTCGCGACCTGCGCGGTCAGGTAGACGAAGAGCAGCCGCGTGCCGATCACGACCAGGGTCACCACCACCACGATCAGCAGAGCCCGCCCGGTCGAGGTACTGCTGATATTCCGGACCGCGCGGGGAATCTGCGTGCCGAGCAGGACGAACAATCCACCGTTGATCAGGAATGTGGACAGGTCCCAGAACGCGAACGCCAGCACCCGGGACCGGGCGCGGATCACCCGTGGGCCGGCGTAGGACAGCACCAGGCCGGCGACCACCACCGCCAACACACCGCTCGCGTGCACCGAGTCAGCGAGCAGGAAGGCGCCGAACGGCGTCAGCACGCTGAGCGCGCCCTCGCGCAGCGGATCGTCGAGCCGCTTGCGGACCAGCACCACGGCGGCCCCCACCAGCAGACCGGCGAGCACACCGCCGGCGCTGGCACCGACGAACTCCTCGCCGACGCCGAGCACGCCCGGCTCGGCGCTCTGACTGAGCAGACCCACGGCCACCGCGAAGACCACCAGCGCGGTGCCGTCGTTGATCAAGCTTTCCGCGTGCAGGGTGGTGAGCAACTTCCGGGGCAGCCGCTTGGCCAGGCCGGTGACCGCGGCGGCGTCGGTCGGCGCGAGGACCGCGCCGAGCACCCAGGCGGCGGCGGGGTTCACCCCGAACGCCTGCGCGGCGAACGACACCGTGACCATGGTGAGCACCACCAGCACCACGGCGAGCATCCCGATCACCGGCAGGTTGGCTCGGATCTCGCGCAGGCTGATGGTGAGACTCTCCCGGTACAGGATCGCCGGCAGGAAGATCAGCAGGACCAGATCCGGTTCCAGGGTGACCTCGGACAGCGGCGGCGTGAGCCCGAGCAGCACGCCCAACGCGATGAGCAGGACCGGCGGGGCCACCCGGTATCGACCGCCAACGGTGGTGCCGACGAGGACGGTGACGCCGAGCACCACGATCAGGACGAGCGCCTCCACGCCTACCCCCTCGGACCATGGCCGACGGCGGACGCGTCGGTGGCTCCATCTGACCGCACCGGCCGGTGGGTTCCGGCGGAAACCGGCAAGTTGTCGTGGTCGCGGGTGCGGGTCAGGCCGAGGCGCGGGCGCGGGCGGTCACCGCACGGGCCGTACGACGGTGTTCGGCCGCCTCCTCGTCCCGGCCGAGCGCGGCGGCCAGGTCGGCGAGGTGCCCGGCCACCGGGCCGACGGTGAGCACCCCGCTGCCCGCGGCCAACTCCTCGGCGGCCGGCAGCAGTTCGGCGTGGACCCGGGTCATCGTGGCCCGGTCGCCGAGCACGAGCGCCGCCCGACCGACGAGGCAGAGCCGTACCTCGCGCAGCAGATCGTGCGGTCCCTCGGGAAGGGCCCGCAGGGCGGCTGCGGCGGCGTCCCGTTCGCCGTCGGCGAGCAGCAGCAACGGCCGGACCCACGGCTCGTGCGGACCCCAGTCCAGGCCCGCCCAGTCGTCCGCGCCGGTGACCAGCCCGTCGACGCCGCCGGGCCCGGTGGTCGGCCGGTCGACGCCGACGGTGTCCGCCAGCCGCAGGCCGAGCAGGGCCAGGGGGAGCAGCCCGTCGGTCAGCCCCGGCATGCCACCGGCGCTGACGCGATCGGCAGCCGAGGCGTACGCCCGTGCCGCCGCGTCCGAGTCGCCGTCGAGGGCCAGCCGCATCGCGGCGTACCACCGGGTGAAGACGCCGACCAACGGCAACTCGTACCGTTCGGCGAGGCGGTCGGCGGCGCGCGCGTGTGCGTCGGCGCCGGGCCGGTCGGCCAGCGCGCAGCAGGCCTGGACCAGGACGAGGTGACCGAGCACCTCGAAGGTCACCAGGTGGTGCCGGACGGCCAGGTCGACCAGTTCGACGCCGATCCGGGCCCGCTCGTCGGCCAGGCCGACGCGGTGGAAGGCGTGCATGAAACGGGCGTTGAGCGCGAAGGCCACCAGCCCGGGATCGCCGACGCTGCGGGCGATCGTCTCGGCCTCGTCGGCGGCATCGCGGCCACGATCGGTGGTGGTGCCACGCAACTCCAGCGCGAGGGTGCTCAGCAGTCGGCTGCGCTGCGCCGAGCGGGTCGGGCCGAGCGCGGCCAGGGCGTGTTCGGCGGCTCGGACGATGTGCCCGGAGAGCAGGTCGTCGTCGTTGCGCGTCCAACTGGCCGGCACGTCGAAGCCGGCCAGCGCCTCCTGGATCAGCAGGGGGTCGCCGGTGGACTCGGCGGCGGTGATCGCCTCGGCGCGCCGTCGCCGTGCCTCGGCCAACCGGCCCGTCACCGCCAGCGCCCGCCCCAGGCCGAGCAGCGCGGTCACCCGCCCACGCGGCTCGACCCCACCGGCTCGGTCGTACGCGTCAATCGCCTGACCCCACAGCCGGGCCGCCTCGTGGGGGTTGCCGCCCTGTTCGGCCCGCTCGGCCGCCACCCGGGCGTACCTCGACGCCTCGGCGGCCGCGACCTGCCCACCGGCGCGCAGCAGGTGGTACGCGAGCGCCGCCGGCTCGACGGGTTCCCGCTGTCGCAGCACCTCGGCGACGGCCGCGTGCCAGGAGGAACGGCGCGACGCGGACAGGTCGGCGTAGAGCGTGTCGCGGACCAGGATGTGGGTGAAGCGCAGCCGCCCGTCGGGCTCCCGCTCGCTGAGGAATCCGGCCGCCAGGGCACGGTCCACGGCGTCCAGCGCCGCCGTCGAATCACCGGCCAACACGCCCAGCACGTCCGGGTCGAGGTCTCGGCCGAGCACTGCGGCCTGTCGCAGCACGGTACGGGTCGAGGCGGGTAGCTGCGCCAACCGGTGCCGGATCACGTCGCGTACCCCGGGCGGCACGGCGGCCAGCCCCGACTCCCCCTCGGTCGCGTACAGCTGGGCCAGTTCGCGGACGAAGAACGGGTTACCGCCGCTGCGTCGATGGATGGACCGGGCGGTGCTCGGGTCCAGTTCCGCCCCGACGATGACGCCGGCCAGTTCACCGGTCGCCGACGCGGGCAGGCCGGCAAGGTACTCCCGGACCGGCTCCAGCCCGGCGGCGCGGGCCAGGGTGGCGGTCAGCTCCGGGCTGATCTCGGTGGCCCGGTAGGTGCCGAGGATCAGCACCGGCCCGCTGGCCGGTTGCGGGCCGGTGAGCAGTGCGGTCAACAGGTCCAGGGTGTCACCGTCGGCTCGGTGCAGGTCGTCGAGGACCAGGAGGACCGGCCCCCGGTCGGCGACCGCGGAGAGCAGCGACGCCACCGCACGGTGCCGACGAAATCGCACCGTGGCGGGGTCGGCCGACCGTTCCGCCGAGCCGTCAGCCGGCCCCGCTGCGTCGACGGAGGCAGCCGGATCGGCGGCGGCCACGGAGGCAGCCGGATCGGTGAGCGCGTCGGTGATCTGGGTCCAGGGCCACGCCGGCGGAGCGCCCTCGTACTCCGGGCTGCGTCCCCACGCCGTGGTCCAGCCCTCGGCGGCGAGCTGCCGGGTCAGGGCCTCCGCCAGCGCCGTCTTGCCGGCGCCCGGGTCGCCGCTGAGCAGGGCGAGCGTTGGCCGGCGACCACGGGACGCGGCCTCGGCGGCGTGCCGCAGCCGCTGAAGCTCCGCGTCGCGGCCGACGAACGGGCGCTGCCCCGTCTCGACGTGTCGAACGAGTTCCCCGGGGCCGGGGGTCTCGGCCCGGTCGAGGGGTGGGGTGAGGTGCGGGGCCTGGGCCAGGATGTCGGCTTCCACCTGTCGCAGCTCGGGCCCCGGGTCCACGCCCAGCTCGGTCACCAGGACGTGGCGGGCCTCCCGCAGCGCGGCCAGCGCGTCGCCCTGCCGGCCGGCGCGGTACCGGGCCACCGCGAGCAGTCGCCAGGCGTCTTCGCGCAGCGGATGGCTGGCCAGGTGTGCCGGCAGGTCCGAGGCGGCCTCGTCCGGTCGGCCCATCGCCAGGAGCGCCTCGGCCCGCCGCTCGACGGCGAGCATCCGCAGCTCGTTCAGTCGATTGATCTCCGCGACGGCCCAGGACTCGTTGGCGCAGTCGGCGTACGCGGGTCCGCGCCAGAGTTCGAGTGCCGCGTCCAGCGCGGCCAGGGCCGGCGCGGGACGTCCGGCCGCCAGCAGCCGGGCCGCCTCCCCGACGGCAACCTCGAACCGCCCGGCGTCCACCGCTTCCGGAGCGGCCCTCAACACGTACCCGGGCGGCTCGGTGACCAGGATCCGCGGCGGCTGCCGGGGTGGTCGATCGGGCTCGAGGGCCCGGCGCAGGTCGGCGACGAAGGTCCGGATCGCTCCCACCGCGCCGTCCGGTGCGACGTCCCACAGGTCGTCGACGAGACGCTCCACCGGCACCACCCGACCGTGGGCGATCAACAACCGGCCCAGCACCAGGCGCTGCCGGTGTCCCCGCAGGGGAACCGGGCCGCGCTCGGTCGCGGCGGTCACCGGCCCGAGCACGCCGAAGGTCACCGTGACGGGCGCCGTCAGCTGCCTGGTCATGGCACCACAGTAGGCGGGCTGCCCGGCCGGCACTGATCCGACGCTGACCGGCTGCTGATCACCGGCGGGCAGGCTCGATGAGGTACGACGGCGACCGGCCACCGCCCTCGCCGGCACTGCTCACCAGGAAGGTTCCCCGTGGACCCCAGGATCAACGGATTCGACTACCGACGCGTCACCGTCGCCGACGGGGTGACGCTCAACGCCGCCGTGGGCGGTTCCGGGCCGGCGATCGTGCTGTTGCACGGCTTTCCGCAGACCCACCTCATGTGGCGGCACGTCGCGGCCGACCTGGCCGCCGACCACACGGTCATCTGCCCCGACCTGCGCGGCTACGGCGACAGCGACAAGCCGCTCGACACCGACGGCACCGCGTACGCCAAGCGCACGATGGCCGCCGACATCGTGGCGCTGGCCGGCGCGCTCGGTCACGACCGGTTCGCGTTGGCCGGGCACGACCGGGGTGCCCTGGTCGCGTTCCGGGCCGGCCTCGATCATCCGGCGGCGATCAGTCAGCTGGCCCTGCTCGACGTGCTACCCACCCTGGACATGTGGGACGTGCTGCACGGCACCAGCGCCGCTGTCGCGTTCCACCTGTACCTGATGGCGCAGCCGCCCGGCCTGCCCGAAGAGCTGATCGCCGGCAGCCCGGACGCTTTCTTCGGTCACTTCCTGGACATCTGGACCCGTGACCCGGAGGCCCTGCCGGCGGACGTGCGGGTCGCGTACCTGCGCGCGTCCCGCGACGCGGTCCCCTCGATCGTCGCCGACTATCGGGCGTCGGCCGGGATTGACGTGGCGCACGACGTCGCCGACCGGGCGGCCGGCAACCAGCTGCGGATGCCGGTGACGGTGCTCCAGCAGGACTGGGGCGCGGCGCTGGGCTACGACGCGGCGGCGGTGTGGCGGGCCTGGGCGCCCGACCTGGACCACCAGACGGTCAGCTGTGGGCACTTCATGGCGGAGGAGGCCCCCGCCGAGGTGCTCCGCGCGGTGCGCGCCCTGCTCGCCCGTTGATCGATCGGCGACCCGGTCACACCACCGTCACCCTCAGCAAGATATCCGACACTGGTCGTCAGCGAGGTGGTGGAGTGACCGGGTCGCCGCACTTCCTGCGCCAGCACCGTCCAAACGCGCCTGACATGGGCTCTGAGCTGGGGTAACGCGACATTACACCAGGTGGACGACAGCCGGTCATAGGTGATACACAGGCAGATACCGGCAGCCAACGACGTCTAGTCGCTCCGTCTTCTCGCCCCACGACCGTCAGCAGGCGGCGCAGCAATGGGCCTTGCCGCACGGACCGCAGTTCGACAGCGCGACCCAGCCCAACGGCACTGGTCCGCCGGCCATGCCGGACGTCGGTTCTGGACCAAGGAGTTGCCGTGAGAACCCGTATCCGACCCAGCCACCGACCGTACGAGATCGCTGTCTTGGTCGCGGCAGCCCTCTCCGGCGTTCTGATCCTGACCCTCGACGTCCGTCCGACATCCGTTCACCTGTCCATGCCGCAACCCATCCTGATCGCCTGGGAGCTGGGTCAGATCGCGGTGGGCGTGGGTGGACTTCTGGGCATCCTGTGGCCCGGCCGGCTCTCCACCGGGCTCGGCCTCGAACTCGCGTCGGTGCTGGTGCTCGGCACGATCACCGGCATGTACGCGGTAGCCGTGTCGGTCGTGTCAGGACGGAATTCCATCGTCGCGATCTCGTTCATGATGGCGGTCACTGTCGGATCGTTCTGGCGGGCCGCGCAGATCGCCATCGACCTGCGTCGCCTGGCCCGCGTCTGCGAATCTGCGACCTACGAACAGTTGCGGACAGGTGTCACGTGATCACCGCACCCGCGCCGGCCGCACCGCACTGGGTACAGGTGGCGCTCAGCGTGCTCGGCATCCTCGGGGGAGGCACCGGCCTGGCCGCGATCGCCGCCGTGGTGGTGCAGCGGGGCAAGTTCAAGGCCGATGCCGCCGACACGCTCACCGAGGCCGCCCTCACCCTCGTGCAGCCGTTGCAGACCCGGATCACCCAGTTGGAGGTCGAGGCGCTCAGCGCCCGGTCCGAGCTGGGCACGCTCCGCGAGCAGGTCAACCAGTTGCAGTTCGTGGTCCGGGTGCTCACTCGCACGCTGGACCGCTGGCGTGCCGCCATCCGCGCCCCGGACGCCACGCTGCGGAAGGTCCGCGCGACGGTGGCGGAGTCCGACCGAATTCCCGAGATGGACCGTTGATCGGCGCCCCGACGCTGTCGCCCGGCAGACGGCGCCGCTCAGCATGACCAACGCGCGGCCGGCGCGGCTCAGACAGCACGACGGAGGCGTTCGGTGAGCTCGCGCACCGCCGCCCGGAATTCGGGGTCGTCCTCACCCGGATGATGCCCTCGTAACGGCGGCGCAGACCGCTTCCCCGCTGCCGGCAGCAGCTCCGGTGGGTCCCGCAGCCGCCGGTCGACCTGACCCGCCGGATCGTCCGGGTCCGGAGGCGGATCGCCGGGCCGGTGTGCGGCGAAGACCCAACCGCCGACCGGATCGGTGTCCCGCCAGAGGTTGAGCCACCGCCACTCGACCCGCTCCCCCAGCTCACGCAGCATCTCCTCGGTGAGGTAGGCCGGAAAGAGCCGGGCGTAGAGGCGGTCCAGCGGTGACCCGTAGGTGAGCAGGGCGACCCGTCGACATACCTGCGGGGGCAGTCGCAGCACCGCGAGAGCGAGCAGCGCGGACCCGTGGCTGTGCCCACAGAGCAACACCCCGGCGTGCCGCTCGGCCAGTTGACTGATCCGGCCGGCCAACTCCGGCACCGCGCGGTCGGCGTAACTCGGCGGTGCGAACGGGTGCGCGGCTTGGGGCCAGAAGGTGCCCAGGTCCCACAGGATGCCGACGTGCCGGCGAAACCACCCGGTCCGATAGGCGAACACGCCACCCGCCAACAGTGTGAGCAGCAACGCGGCGATGAGGTAGCTGGCCCCGTTGAGCCCCATCTCGACGGCTCCGGCCGGCAGCCCGAGGAACTGCCGCGCCAACACCTCCGGATCGCGGCCGGTAGCCCCCACCAGACTCGTTGTCAGCCCGATCACCGCGAGCGCCGCGTACGTGGCGGCCAGCAGGCCCAACCACTCGGTGAACCGGGCCCGGGCGATGGTCTTCGTCGTCAGGCGCAGCCGACCGACCGCCTCCGGCGGCACGACCGGAAAGTCGCGGGCGGTGATTGCCGCCGCCGCCCGCTGCCGGCGCCGCCGTGACGTGAGGGTCATCACGCCGCACAGCAGTGCCGTCGCGACGACGTGCAGGAAGAAGGCGAGCAGCGTCCAGCGATACGGTAACGGTGGCCCACCGTCACTGCGGTAGCCGCCGAGCAACTCCCCGGTCTGGTAGACCAGGCCGGCGGACAGGCCGCCGGCCAGGGCGACCGCGATGGTGGCGAGGACCGCAGCGCCCAGACCACCCGGCAGCGCGGACCGGCCGCCCACCCGACCGCGCTTCCAGAGCACCACCGCGCTGAGCAGCACCAGCAGGGCCATCTGGCCGAGCAGTGCCGCACCCGCGATCCCGCCGTAGCCGGGCAGCTCGGAAGTCGGCGACCAGCCACCCCGGTCGGTCGCCACGATGACGAGGGTCGCCACGCTCAGGCCGACCGCCACCACGCCCAGCGCGCGGGCGATCCAGGTGACCGCTCGCGTGATCCCCGCCCGGTCGATCAATCCCGGAACGGCGAGCAGACCGATGCAGGCCAGCAACACCGCCGCGTTGAGCACCAGCAACAGCGTCGTCCCGACCGTCGCGCCACCGGCGTGACGGGCCGTGAGCAGCACGAGATCGAGGACGGCGAGCGCGGCGGCGACATGGATCATGCGCAGCCGGCGCACCAACGGCTCCATGGCCCACGTCGCGTGGCCGGTCGGGCCGGACCGACGGGTGCCGAGTAGACGCAGGACCGCGATGGCGGCGATCGGCAGGAGCGCCAGCACGGCCAGTCGCTGCCCGACGTGCCAGCCGTCGAGCCCCGCCATCGTGTCGAAGGGCGCGCGGCAGCGGGCCGCGCCGAGACACCGCCAGGCGAGCAGGTCGAGGCCGACCCCGGCGATGGCCACCACGTACAGCACTGTGAGGTTGAGCGCGAGGAGCCGGCACAGCACGTTGACCCCGCCTGCGCGGTAGCGGCCCGTGGGGCGCATCCACACGGCCACGTTGCTGAACATGAATGGCAGCAGGAAGACCATGGCGAGGGTACGGCCGACGGTGCCCGAGGGCAGGTCGCCCCAGCGGTACGCCTCCAGCGTCACCCCGTCCGGTTCGGCGTCGTCCGACGGGGCGGGGCGGTGGAAGCCCCCGCTGTCGTCGCCGGCGACCTGCCGGACCTGCGCCCAGTCGAGGATGACCTTGGGGTCTGCCCCGGACACGCCGTGCACCCGCAACTCCACCACGTCGGATCGTCGCGGCTGGTCGCCGTGCTGTGGTCTTCCCTCAGACATCGGGGCAGCTATCCGTGTCGCCGCTGGTCTGGCGCGTCGCTGTCGCCGGACCGCCGGATGAACCGCCACAGTCCCGGCATCGCGTCGAAGAGGACGATCAGCAGCAGCACCCCGGCGACGACGGCACCGTTGACCAGTTGCGGGAGCTTCCCGGTGGCCAGCCCGCCCACGATGATGGCCGGCACACCGATCAGGCGCGCCCAGGGCCTGCTGCCGTCGACCACCGCCGCGAGCAGGATCCGGGCGATCAGGAACAACACGGGGCCGACGACGGCCAGCGTCAACTGTCCCATGCCGTGTCCGCCCGGAGCCGCGATCGTCATCTGCATGGCCACCGAGGTGGTCAGCACTCCGGCGATCATGACGAGGTGCAGGTAGCCCGCCAGCAGGGTCAACTTGCTGCCGGGTGGGCCCTCCGCCTCGATTCTGGCGCCGAGCCGCCCGCCGGCGGGCACCAGATAGAGCCGGGCCAGGGCCACCGCGGTCACGAACCCCAGTGCGAAGGCCACCGTGCTGTCCCGGCTCAAACCGGACTCGCTGTAGGTGATGCCGGCGACCAGGATCAGCTCACCCACCGCGATGATGAAGATCTGTTGGTACCGCTCGGACAGGTGTCTGCCGTTCACCTGGAGATCCGGCCAGGTGCTGCGTCCGAGCCCTGGGAACGGCCAGCGCAGCCGGGCCAGGGAGTACTCCAGCACGAGGGCCAGCGCCCAGAGCACCTCCCGGGCCGGGGCCACGGCCGCCCCGACCACCCAGAGCACGCCGGAGATCGCGAACCAGATCGCCACCCGCAGGCTCCGCACCAGTAGCGGGTGCCCCCGCAGGGCGGGGAGGAGGATCGCCGCCCGACCCAGGTGGATGGCCACGTAGACGGCGGCGAACACCATGGCGTGGTTCTCGAACACGGTGGGTACGGCCGCGGACATCAACAGGCCGCCGAACATCACCCAGAGCAGCAGGGCGACGACCAGCGGGGCTCGGGGGTCGAACCAGTCCGCCGACCAGGCGGTCACGAACCACACCCACCACAGCGCCGCCAACATCAGCAACACCTGGAAGCCGCCGTTGAGGCTGTGGTCGTCGAGCAGCGTCCGGGACAACCGGGTCAGCGCGAAGATGAACGCCAGGTCGAAGAAGAGCTCCAGGAACGACGTCCGGCCCGGGTTTTCACGCCGGAGCAGCAGCCGTCCCGGAAGCCTGCCCGCCATCCCCATCCTTCCCCGGCCGCAGCTGCTACCGCCGCCCCAGTCGTACCACCCGGACGACCGGGACCGGGCGGGTTCCGGCGAGCCCGACCGTCCAGGTCAGCGGCGAGTGGCGTTGACGTCCGGGTGGAACACCGGCTACCGGTTGGCCGCCCGCTCGGCGACCACCACGGAGATCCCGTCGAGGACGCGTTGCAGACCGAATTCGAACGCGTACTGCGGGCCGTACGCGGCCCCGTGCTGCTGGCCGGCCGCGGTGCCGACCCGGGAGGCGATCGGGTAGGCGCCGGCCGTCATGAACGTCTCCAGCCAGGGCGCGTGCGACTGCCACCACTGGCCGTCGGTCATGCCGGTCTCGCGCTCCAGGTCAACCACCTCGGAGGCGGCCCGCGCGGCGCTCTTCACGTGACCCAGCACGAGGGTGAGCACCGCGTCGATCTCGACGTCGGTGAGCCCGATGTCGACGATCGCGGCGAGCTCGTAGTCGTACTTGGCCACCAGGTGCGGGCCGAGCACCGGGCGGGTCGTCTCGGCCCGCAGCATCCAGGGGTGCCGCTGGTAGAGCGCCAGATTGTCGCGGGCGATCCGCTCCAGCCGGGTGCGCCAGTCGCCCTCGACGGCGGGGCGCGGCATCTCGCCGTACGCGGTGTCGATCATGACGGCGACGAGTTCGGCCTTGCCCGGCACGTAGGTGTAGACCGACATCGTGCCAACCCCCAGCGCCTCGGCGACCCGACGCATGGTCAGCGCGTCGAGGCCTTCGGCGTCGGCGATGTCGATCGCGGCCCGGACGATCCGGTCGACGCTGAGCGCCGGACCGGCGCTGCGGCTGGTCGGCTCCCGGGTGCGCCAGAGAAGGGCCAGACTGCGGGCCGGGTCCGCGGTGGCCTTGCGCTCACTCGCCATGGTCCGACCATCCTAACAACCCGGCCGTACGCCGTACGGCTGCTCCCGTCAGCAGCGCCGGGGTGTGCGTCAGAGCGCCTCGCGGTCGTCCGACAGTGTCGGGCCGGCGGCGGCGGGCACCAGGTGTCGGACCTCGGGCGCCCCCTCGGTCAGCTCCCGGGCCCGTTGCTCGGCCGCGCGGTCCTCACCGGTCAACCGGCCACCGTGCTGACGCAGGTGCTCGTCCCAGGACGGCACCAGATACACCTCGACGAACCGATCCACCGTCTCGGCCGGGCGGAACAGCCCCCAGCGCATCGCGCCGGTCCGTTGCCGCGCGCCCCGCACCAGGTCCATCGCCACCAGGAACTGTCGGGCCCGCTCCGGCCGGACCGTGTACTCCACCGTCACCAGCACCGGCCCCACCCCCGGGTCCGGTTCGCGCGCCAGGTGCAGTTGTGGCCAGTACACCGCCGGTTCACGGTTCACCGAGCGCAGGTCCGGCAACGGCCAGATCCGACTCGTCAGGGTGCCGACCAGCATCAACGCCGCCGCCGACAGGTACGCGAGGGCCAAACCGGCCATCTCGGCCACCACGCCCCAGAGCAGCGCGCCGACCGCCTGCCCACCGGCGAAACACACCTGGTAGACGGCCAGGCCCCGGGCCCGTACCCAGCTGGGCAGGAAGAGCTGCATCTCGGCGTTGACGTTGGCCAGCACCGTCACCCAGGCCATCCCGGCGGGCAGCAGGGCGAGCAGCACCAGCGGCACCGCGCGCACGGTGCCCACCACTGTCAGCGCCACGGTGAACAGCGCCCCGGCGATCAGCAGGAGCTGGTTGGCCGACAGCCGGGTACGGATCACGGCCAGCAGCACGCCACCCGCGATGGCGCCCACGCCGAGGGCGGCCAGCAGCACCCCGTACCCGCCGGAGCCCAGCCCCAGCCGGCGACTCGCGACCAACGGCAGCAACGCCCACAACGCGCTGGCCGGGACAACGAAGACCAGCGCCCGGCGCAACAGCCTGCGGACGGTCGGCGAGTGGCGAACGTAGCGGCTGCCGGCGCGCAACGCGGCGGCGAACCGTTCGGGCACCTCGACCGCGCGGGCGTTGCCGGGCCGCCAGCGCCACAGCGCGTACGCGAAGATGCCGAAGGCGACAGCGTTGATGCCGAAGACCGGGGCGACGCCGGTACGGGCGATCAGCACACCGGCCACCGCGGGCCCGACCGCCCTCGCCACGTTCACGCTGATCGAACCGAGCGCGGACGCCGACCGCAACTGCTCCTGCGGCACCAGCTCCGGGATCACCGCCGCCCAGGCCGGCAGGGTCAGCGCCTGCCCGACCCCGAACGCGAAGGTGAGGGTGAGCAGCAGCGCCGGCGGCATCCGGTCGGTCAGAGTGAGCAGCGTCAACGCCACCGCCACCGCCACCAGGAACAGCTGCACGGCGATCAGCAGGTGCCGGCGGTCGAAGCTGTCAGCCAGCACCCCGGCCGGCAACGCCAGCAGCAGCACCGGCAGCAGACCGGCGGTCTGCACCAACGCGACCAGGGTGGAGGCGTTGGAGTGGTTGATCAGCAGCCACTGCGCGCCGACGGTCTGCATCCAGGTGCCGATGTTGGCGGCGAGCAGGGCCAACCACAGGTTGCGGTAGACCGCCGTGCGCAGCGGCGCCCACGCCGAGGCCGGACGGTCGGCGGGTCCGGCTGCGGCCGTCACCACCGCCCGTCCGCGCGCAGCACGCGCTCACCGGAGACGTAGAGGTCGTCGGGTTCGAGCAGCAGCAGCCGGACGACCTCCGTGGCGACCTGATCGGGCATGGCGTACACCTCGTCCAGGAACTCGGCACCCACCCGTTCCTGTAGCCGCGTCGGCATCGGCCCGGGGTGCAGCTGCATCACCTTGACCCGGTTGCTGTGCTGGGCCTCGGCCAGCGAGTCGACCAGGCTGTTGCCGTAGCTCTTGGTGGCCCGGTAGACGGGGATGCCGGGCCGGGGAGCCGCCAGCGCCAGCGCGCCGATGTAGACGACATTGCCGTGGCCCTGCCGGTGCAGGTGCTGCACCGCCTCCCGCAGCAGGTACGTGATGCCCAGAACGTTGATCTCCACGGCTCGGCGGATGTGCTCCACCGACAGGTCGCCCAGGTCGCCGCCCGCCCACATCGAGGCGCAGGCCGCCACCCCGTCGATCGTGCCGTAGCGCTCGACCACCTCGGCGAACCCGTCGTGGACCTGCTCGTAGGAGGCGATGTCGCAGACCGCCCCGTCGCACCCCAGTTCGTCGGTCACCGCGGCCACCTCGGCCGGCACGTTGCCGAACACCACGACCTGATGCTCGTCGACGAGCAGTCGGGCCACCGCGAGGCCGAGACCACTGGTCCCGCCGACCACCACGAAGGTCCTGGCACCCATGTCTCTCCAGCCGCCGCCAGCACAGGTCACGCGGGCCGCGTGACGGCCCGTTCTTCCCGTTTCCGGACCCGGCACACGCGTTCACCGGTAGTGCTGGGCATACCCCGAAGAGTGGATCTGGACGGCTGGGGCACCCGGTCGCCCCCGATTAGCGTCTGCTGCATGACCACGGAACACCCCTCGCAGCTGGCCGAGGCGCTGCGCCGCCGCCGCTGGCTGCTCTCCGCGTGGCCCTGGCGCGCGCTGGCCTACCTGGTGACCACGGTGCCGATCGCCGGCGTGCTCGGCGTCGGGTTGCTCGTCATCGGCGCTCCGCTGCTGGCCGCCGTCAACGCGCTCCGGCTGCACGGCCGACCGCCGAGCATCGCGCTGATGCTGTTCCTGGCGACCGGCAGCCTCACCCTGCTGGCGTTGGCCCCGCTGGTGAGCTTCCCGGTGGCCGCCGTCGAGCGTTGGCGGGTCGGGCTGGTCGACGGTCGTCCGCTGCCGCCGTCGCCGTGGCCGGGCCTGGTCGCCCGCTACCGCAGCGCGGCCGCCTGGCGGGAGGTGGCGTACCTGTTCTGGCTGGGCGGGTTCACGCCGGTCGCGTACTGGGTGTTCCTGGTGCTGGTGCTGCTCGACCTTGGAATGATCTCCAGCCCCTGGCTGGCCGGCGACGCCAATCAGCCGGTGGTGATCTGGCAGCCGATCGACAGCACCGGCGAAGCCATCCCGTACGCGATCGTGGGGGTGCTGCTGATCCCGGTGCTCTGGTACGCCGTCGGCCTGCTCGCCGTCGTCCAGGCGGCGGTGGCCCGGTGGCTGCTGGCCCACCCGGTGGACGCGGCGGCGCTGCGCGAGGTCACCCGCTCCCGCACCCGACTGGTCGGCGCGTACGAGGCCGAACGCCGTCGCATCGAACGCGACCTGCACGACGGCGCGCAGCCCCGACTCACCAGCCTCACCCTGCAGCTGGGGCTGGCCCGGCTGGACGTACCCGAGGACTCCCCCGCCGCCCGCCCGCTCGCCGTGGCCCACGACCAGGCCCGGGGCCTGATGGTGATGCTGCGGCAGTTGGTGCACGGCATCCGCCCGCAGAGCCTCACCGACCTCGGCCTGGCCGGCGCGGTACGCGAGCTGGCCGACGCCGCCACCATCCCGGTCGCCGTGCACACCGACCTGCACGGCGAGCTGCCGGAGATGGTGGAGACCACCGCCTACTTCGTGGTCTCCGAGGCGCTGGGCAACGTGGCCCGGCACGCCGGGGCGACCCGCGCCGACGTACGCCTCACCCGGGCCGACGGTGACCTCGTCGTCGAGGTGACCGACGACGGTCACGGCGGCGCCGAACCGGCCCGGGGCACCGGTCTGACCGGGCTCGCCGACCGGGTCGCCGCCGTGGACGGCCGGCTGCTGCTGTCCAGCCCACCCGGCGGGCCTACAGTGGTCCGGGTGGAGCTGCCATGTCGTCGGTGACCCGGGTGGTGCTCGCCGAGGACGAGGTGCTGCTGCGCGAGGGTCTGGTCGCGCTACTGACCCGCTTCGACTTCACGGTCTGCGCGGCCGTCGGCTCCGCGCCGGACCTCCTGCGGGCGGCCCGCGACCACCAACCGGACCTGGTGCTCACCGACATCCGGATGCCGCCGGGCCGCCGCGACGACGGGCTGCGCGCGGCCGTCTCGTTGCGCGCCGAGCGACCTCAGCTCCCGGTCGTGGTGCTCAGCCAGTACGTGCAGACCGGGTACGCGGCGGCGCTGCTGGACAGCGGCGACGGCCAGCGGGTGGGCTACCTGCTCAAGGACCGGGTCGCCGAGGTCACCGAGTTCGTCGACACGTTGCGCCGGGTCGCCGACGGCGGCACCGCCATCGACCCGGACGTGGTCCGGCAGCTTCTGCACCGCCCCCGTGACCCGCTCGCCGCGCTGTCCGCCCGGGAACGCGAGGTGTTGGCGCTGCTCGCCGAGGGGCGCTCCAACGCCTCGATCGCCGGCCGGCTGCACGTCAGCGAGGCCGCGGTCGGCAAGCACGTCGGCAACATCCTGCTGAAGCTCGACCTGCCGCCCAGCGACGACACCAACCGGCGGGTGCTGGCGGTCCTCACCTACCTGCGCGCCGACCCGGTGAGCTGACCGGCGCCGGGCCGAGATCGGCCCCGGCCGCCCCCCGCGTAGATTCACCTCAGCGGTACCGGCGCCGGGTCAGGGCGCGGACCAGGGAGACAAGGGGCACGGCATGGCGAAGGCGCTGCGGGTTGGTCTGCTGGGGTACGGGCTGGCGGGCCGGGTGTTCCACGCGCCGCTGATCGCCGCGACCCCCGGGCTGCGGCTCGACGCCATCGTGACCCGCGATCCGCAGCGGCGCGAGCAGGCGCGACAGCACTTCCCGGACGCCCGCCTGGTCGACGACGCCGACGAGTTGTGGCGTACCCCGGATGCCCTGGACCTGGTCGTGGTCGCGACGCCGAACCGGCAGCACGTACCGATGGCGCGCGCGGCGCTCGCCGCCGGCCTGCCGGTCGTCGTCGACAAGCCCCTCTCCCCCACGGCGGCGGAAGGCCGCACGCTGATCGACGAGGCGGCCGAGCGTGGGGTGCCGCTGACGGTCTTCCAGAACCGGCGCTGGGACGGTGACTTCCTGACCGTCCGCCGCCTGGTCGAGCAGGGCGAGTTGGGGCAGGTGCTGCGCTTCGAGTCCCGGTTCGAGCGGTTCCGTCCGACGATCAAGCCGGGCTGGCGGGAGCTCGCCGGCCCGGAGGAGGCCGGCGGTGCCCTGTTCGACCTCGGCGCGCACCTCGTCGACCAGGCGGTGCAGCTGTTCGGTCGGGTCGACCGCGTCTACGCGGAGGTGGACCGCCGCCGCGCGGGCGCAGCCGTCGACGACGACGCCTTCGTCGCGTTGACCCACGCCAACGGGGTCCACTCGCACCTGTGGATGGGTGCGGTGACCGCTCAACTCGGGCCGCGCCTGCGGGTGCTGGGCGACCGGGCCGGCTACACCAGCTACGGGCTGGACGTGCAGGAGGCGGCGCTGCACGACGGCGGCCGACCGGACCAGCCGGGCTGGGGCGAGGTCCCGCCGGAGCGCTACGGCCTGCTCGGCGTCGACGGTGACCTGCGGCCGGTGCCGACCGAGCCCGGCGCGTACCAGAGCTTCTACGCCCAGGTGGCTGCCGCGCTGCGCGACGGCGCACCGATGCCGGTGGACCCACGGGACTCGGTCCACACCGTCGAGTTGATCGAGCTGGCACACCGGTCGGCGGCCGAGGGCGTGGTGCTGCCGGTCCCGACCGCCTGAGCGGTTCGCACCTCCCGCCACCCGGGGTCCTGACGCGTACGCGAAAACCAGTGGAGCGGCGCCGCCGTGCGCCGTTACCGTGCTGCGCAACCAGGTCGTCTAGGCAAGGACGTGCCGTTGTACACCCTGTGAGACCTCCCGAGAGCTGATCTGTCGCGCGTCGCGCCTGTGCGCCGCGCTCCTTTTTGCTGCGGACTTTCTCACTGAAACCGGTGTACCTCTGTGCTCATTCATTGGGCCATCGTGCCCACCTGCCTGCCCATCGTTCGCCGCCGTTGCCACGCGTGCGCTTCCCGATGCCTTCGGGCGAGCGGCAAGTTCCGGGTCAACGCCAACCACAAGCTCATCGACGTCTGGCTTCTCGTGCTCTGCACCGAGTGCGGGGAGACGGCGAAGCTCACCGTTCTGGAACGGATGACGGTGCGCACCATCCCACCCGAGCTGCTGGACCGGCTCCACGCCAACGATCGCGGCCTGATCGCCGAACTGCTTCAGGATCCGGACGTCCAGCACCGCAACCGATTCGCCCTGGACTGGGACGACGCCTGGCGTCTCGACACCGGCGGATCGGATCACCTGGATTGCGACGTGATCGACGTCGCGGTCCGCAACGCGGCGCGGATCCCGGTCCGGCCGACCCGACTGATCGCCGACGGTTGCGGTCTGTCGCGGGCCGAGGTCGGCCGACTCATCACGGAGGGGAAAGTCGTTTCGGCGGCCCGGTTGAGCGGCAAGCTCTCCGGCGACTTCAGCTTCACGCTCAAACGCTGACCCGTCCTCGGGGTCTGTCCGGCCTGACGCCGGGCAGACCCCGAGGGCCTGTTTCATAAGGACTGGCCGGCCTGCGACGGGCCCGGGACGACGACCGGCGGCGTTGCGGTTTCGTCCGGATACGACACCGGTATCCGAACGGAACCGCGCCTTGCCGGATCGCCGCCCGGACTCCGCCTCGGCTCGACCGCCCTTATGAAACAGGCCCTAGTAGTGCTTTGTTAGGTTCTGTGGCGTTTGTTGCGGTGTAACGGCTTCACGGGTTGGTGGCAGGTGAGGCAGGCGCCGGTCCAGGTCGCGAGGAGTCGTTGCAGCTCGCGGATGACCGCGTAGA
>NZ_QGSZ01000150.1 GCF_003857055.1 Micromonospora inaquosa
TTACGCTGTGGCACGCGGCCACCGCCAGATCTAACGTTATGTCCACAACAGACAGACGATCATGCGGTGGCCGCACCTCGTCCACCAGCCCCAACAGCTACATCTCAAACGGCGGCTGTCGTACTAGTCGGCGCCACGACGGCGCTCGACGCCGGCCGGTGCGCCGCCGCGGTGCAGCGCCTGGACGAGTTGGTGGACCGCGTGCACGCGCTGCTCAGGTCGTCGTGATCTGCCGGATCCGCCGCCGCAGCGCGCGCCCGCTGGACCTGCTGCGCTACCTGTTCGGACCGGGTGAGCGGGGCGAGCACGACAACCCACGGCTCGTCGGCGCCTGGGCGAGGGCCGCCGTCGGCGGCGTCCACGAACTGGCCAGGTCGGCGCAAGGCTTCTCGGTGGTCCGGCTGTCCCGTCTGCTCGACCAGCCTGTGGCCGCTGCGATCAGCCCGCCTCGCCGGCCGGTCTGGCACTGCTCGGTGCACAACCACCCGGCGGATCCGACCCTGTCTGACCAGCAGTGGGGCGCGATCGCCGCCGAGTTCACCGCCGCGGTCGGGCTGGCGTCACCGGCCGATGACGCCGGCGCCCGGTGGGTGGCGGTGCGCCACGGCCTCGACCACATCCACATCGTGGCCACGCTGGTAGGGCAGGACGGGGCCACCGTCTGGACCCGCAACGACTACCACCGCTGCCAGCGGCTGGCTCGGGACCTGGAGCGGCGTCTCGGACTGTTCCAGCTCGGCGCTACCAGCGCGCGGAACGCGGCATGACGGCGCTGCGGGCGCTACCGGGAGGCGCTGCCGGCCCGGTCGGTGACGGGTTCGAGGTCGGCTTCATCACCGACGACGGCGTCGAGCGGCGGGCGCTGCTTACCGAGGCCTGGGCGGTGCCGTTCGAGCAGTGCCGGCCGGTGCGCCGGTTCCCGTCCTACAAGGGCCAGAAGCACCACTCGGGCCGGTGGTGGTCGGCCACGGCGGGCGGGCACGTCGGGTTCGAGTCGTGGCTGGAACGCGACCACCTGATGCTGCTCGACTTCGACCCGAGGGTCGTTGCGGTCTCGTCGCAGCCGTTCTGGTTGTTCTGGACCACGCCGCAGGGCAAGACCCGTTCCCACGCCCCGGACTACTTCGCCCGCCGCGGCGACGGCAGCGCCGTGGTGGTCGACTGCCGCCCCACCGATCGGATCAAACCGAAGGACGCAGCGGCGTTCGACGCCACCCGCGCCGCCTGCGACCTGGTCGGCTGGAACTACCAGCTGGTCGGCGCCACCGACGCGATCCGCAGCGCGAACGTCCGCTGGCTGGCCGGCTATCGTCATCCACGCCACCAGGTCGAGCCGGTCGCGGCAGCGCTGCGCCGGGCATTCGCCGCACCGGCGCCGCTCATGGCCGGGGCGGAAGCCGTCGGCGACCCGATAGCGGTGCTGCCGGTGCTGTTCCACCTGCTCTGGTGCCATGACCTCAACGCGGACCTGTCGACGCCGCTGCACCCGGGCACCGTGGTCAGCGCGGTGGTGTCCTGATGGCCCCGGCCAGGCCGGTGCTGCGTCCCGGCGACTGGGTCCACTTCGACGGCGGCGAGCACCAGGTCGTCGGGTTGGCCGGTGCCACGGTCCGGCTGCGCTCGGGCGCCGGCGCCGAGCAGGTGGTCCTCGCCGGGCACCTCATGGCCACGCCCGGCTTCGCCGTGGTCGACGCCGGTACGGCACCGACGGTCGAGCCGTTCGGGCTGCTCGACGCGCTGCCCGAGGAAACGCTCGCGGCGGCGAGGCGGTGGGAGCAGCACCTCGTTGAGGTCGAGACCGGACTACCACCCGCCGCCGCGCCGGGCGCGACAGCGCGACCCGAGTACGACCCGGCGACGCGCAGCCTGGCTCAGCGGCAGCGCGCCAAGGCCGCTGAGCTGGGCGTCAGTCTCCGCACGATCGAGGGTCGCCGCGCTCGCTACCTCGCGCAGGGACTTTGGGGGTTGGTTGATCAGCGGGCGGTGCGCGAGTGGGAAGCGACCGGTCGCGTTGACGCGCGGCTGGTCGACGCGCTGCGGGAAGTGATCGCCGAGCAGACGAACGTCTCGACCGGCACCCGGTCGAGGCTGATCCGCCGCGCCGTCAAACGCGTCGAGGAGCTTCACGGGGCCGGGGTGGTGCCCCTGCCGGGACGCAGCACGTTCTACGCCCTGGTGGAGCGGCTCACGGCCGGCAGGCACACGTTCGGCTCGGCGATCACCCGCCGGCAGACGGCGAACCGGCCGGCTGGCGCGTTCACTCCGACGTTCGCCGGTCGCCCGGGTGAGCAGGTCCAGATCGACTCCACTCCGATCGACGTGATGGTGCTGCTCGACGACGGGCTGCCGGTCCGCGCGGACATGACCATCGCCATCGACGTCGCCACCCGCACCGTCTGCGCCGCGGTGCTGCGCCCGGTCGGCACCAAGGCCGTCGACGCCGCGCTGCTGCTGGCCAAGATGCTGGTCCCCGAGCCGATGCGACCGGGCTGGGCCAACGCGCTGCGCCTGTCCGCGTCCAGGCTGCCGCACGCCCGGCTGCTCGACATCGACGCCCGGATGCGCGAGGCCGCCGCCCGGCCGGTCATCGTCCCCGACACCGTCGTCATCGACCACGGCCGCGTCTTCGTCTCCGAGACCTTCGACCGCGCCTGCAACCGGCTCGGCATCTCTGTCCAGCCCGCCCGCAAGGACACCCCGACCGACAAGGGCATCGTCGAGGCCACCCACAAGTCGATCAAAACGCTGTTCGCGCAGCATGTCGCCGGCTACACCGGCGGCAACCCGACCCTGCGCGGCCGTGACGTCGCCGCCGCCTGGACGATCGGTGAGCTGCAAGACCTGCTCGATGAGTGGCTGATCGTGGGCTGGCAGCACCGCCCGCACGACGCGCTGCGCGACCCGCACCAGCCCCGCCGGATGCTCACGCCGAACGAGAAATACGCCGCGCTCGTCGCCGCGGCCGGTTACCTGCCGCTGCCCCTGGCAAGCGACGACTACCTCGAACTGCTGCCCGTCCAGTGGCGCCAGATCAACGACTACGGCATCCGGATCGACAACCGCACCTACGACTGCGCGGCGCTGGGCCCCTGGCGGCGGCAGCACTCCGGCGTGATCGCCCGCCGCGGCCTCTGGGAAGTCCACTACGACCCCTACGACGTCTCCCAGGTGTTCCTGCGCACCCCCGACGGCTGGATCACCGTCCCGTGGACCCACCTGCCGATGATCACCGCGCCGTTCGCCGATTTCACCTGGCGTCACGCCCGCCGCCTCACCGTCGAGCGTGGCCGCGACGCCGGCAACGAGTCCGAGGTCGCCCGGGTGCTCGACGAGCTGCTCACCCGCGCCGAGCACGGACCGGACCGGACCAGCGCCAAGGCCGTCGCCCGCACCCGCGCGGTCGGCAGCGCACACGGCCGGCCAGCACCCGATCAGCGCCCCACGCCCACGCCGGTCGTTGACGAGCGTTCGGACGCCGAGGTCATCCCGTTCGGTGTCTTCGACGCCGACGCCGAAGCCGAAAGGTGGATATGAGCGCCGCCCCCGACCCCTTGACCCCGGATGACCCGCTCACCACCAAAGAGGGCTGGCGCCGGTTCGTGGACTACCAGCCCGAGCCGGCCGCGCCGGCCGGCGCCGCTGCCCGGCTGTCGCTGACACCCGGGCAGCGGGCCGCGCAGGACGAGGCCCGCCGCGACTACCACGCCATGCTGCCGCTGGTGAACACCCCGACGATCCGGCAGGTCCTCACCACCGGGCGGCTACTGGTCCAGCTCAACCGGCATCAGATATCCGCCCGGCGCGGGCTGATCCTGTCCGGTGCCTCCGGCACCGGCAAGACTACCGCGCTCACCCAGTTGGGCCGCACCCACGAACGCGCCGTCCGCAAGCGCCACCCAGGGCGCAAACACCACCTGCCGGTCCTCTACTGCACCGTCCCACCTGCGGCCACCGCCCGGATGCTCGCCGTCGAGTTCGCCCGGTTCTTCGGCCTGGAGTTCTCGCCCCGCACCAACCTGCCCGACATCGTCAACGCCGTTTGCGCCACCGCCGCGCACACCGGCGTCGAGCTGGTCCTGGTCGACGAGATCCACAACCTCAACCTCGCCACCCGCTCCGGCGCCGAGGTCTCCGACCAGCTCAAATACTTCGCCGAACGCCTCCCTGCCACGTTCGTCTACGCCGGGATCGAGGTCGAGGCCCAGGGACTGTTCGCCGGGGTCCGCGGCCGGCAGATCGCCGGCCGGTTCACCCTGATCGCCTCCACGCCGTTCGCCTACGGCACCGCCGAGCAGCGCGCCGCCTGGCGGTCCCTGGTCTCGACACTGGAAGGCATGCTGCGCCTGCGCGAGCATCGCCCCGGCACGCTGGTCTCGCTCGACGAATACCTCTACCAGCGAACCGGCGGAATGATCGGCAGCCTGTCGCAGCTCATTCGCGGCGCCGCGATCCTGGCCATCGAGGACGACACCGAGCAGATCACCCGCGAGCTGCTCGACTTCATCCCGGTCGACTACGCCGCCGAACGCGCCAACGCTGCGACGAAGGCCCGGCCCGCGACCGCGACCCGCAAGCAGGTCCCCGCGTGATGCGCTCGCGCCTGCCGATCGCGGTCGCACCCGCGCACCACGAGACCGCCGCCTCCTACATCACCCGCCTCGCAGCCCTGCACGGAATGTCGTTCGACGAACTCTGGCACCAGGTCAGCCGACCCCGCGTCGCCACCAGCCAATCCCGATACATCGCCGCGGACCTGCTCGCCGCCGTCACCGGCCTGCCGCAAGCGCTGCTCGTCCGCGCCGTGATCGAGCTGCGCCGGCCCGAACCGGACTGGTTGGCCTACCGCCACGAAGCGCAGCGCGGCTGCCCACGCTGCACCGCCCGGCACCCCGGCGGAACCGTCCTTCAGCTACTCCCGCACCACCGCTACGTCTGCACCCGCCACCACATCTGGATCGGCCCGCCCGACCTGGTCGACCAGCCCTGCCTACCACTGCACGACCTACCCGAAATAGTTGCAGCGCAACGCGCCCACCTGCGGCTGCTGCACCGCCTCGGCCCGGCCGCCACATTCGACGCCGTCCTCACCGGATTCCTGATCTGCGCCCACCGCTGGAGCCAGAACCCCGCCGACGACAACGACCTCGACGCACGCCTCGACTGGCGCGACCGCGCCGACGTCCTCATCCCCCACGGCACCGAGAAGACCACCTTCAGCACCACCCGACTGTTCGCCGTGACC
Organism: Micromonospora inaquosa; assembly: GCF_003857055.1. Lineage (GTDB taxonomy): Bacteria > Actinomycetota > Actinomycetes > Mycobacteriales > Micromonosporaceae > Micromonospora > Micromonospora inaquosa. The sequence goes on from NZ_QGSZ01000150.1 coordinate 5,243, forward strand.
TATCCCGAAGCCGTCAAGCTCGCCGCGCTCGTCGGGTCTCTGCACTGGCGGCGCCTCGCCGCCGGCGGCCCTGACGGCCAGCTCCGGTTCACCACCGAGATCAGGCGGCGGCTCGGCGACCCGTACTACCGGCCCCAAGTTACGAACGACCCGATCGCCCGCTGGATCGACCAGGACTGCTGGCAGCCGCCCAGCCTGCCCCGCAGCACCTACCGCGCGGCTCGCACCTTCGGCGGCCGCACCGGCCCCAAGGTCACCGACCGCGCCCGCGACAGCAACGGCCGCAGCGCCACCTGGTTCGCCCGCACCCGCCGCGCCGGCCGAGCCATGCTCTATCACCGCCACCTCACCGCGGTACTGGTCCGTGACTGGTCCATCCCCATGACGACGTTCTCGGCCACCGTCCACGCCACCGCGAACACCCAGAACTTCCGCGACGAAGCAGTCCAGAACATGTCCGTCGCAACCCTCATCGAACTCGCAACGGCCGAGTATCTGCGGCCCCAAGCGGCCCCGTCGGATTACCTCGACACCGCAGTCACACCGGCCCCTTGGGCGACCCGCACCGGCCCCAAGATCAGCGCCGGCCGACTCGCGCTAGGCAAGGAACGCACCGGCTACGGAATGTCGATCCCGCGGTGACCCCAACCACCGATACCGCAAAGTAGGTCCGGACAACCGACCGATTGTCCTATCCGGATGAACCTTGCGTTGATTTTGCGGCGTCCGCATCTACTCGGCGGGCGAGTCATGGTTGGCGCGGGAAGGAATGGCGCAGAAGTCGGTCGCGTCCGCGTTGGCCGGGCATCACCCACGCGCACTCCCGACCGCACGTCTCGCCAATCCCTTCCACGCGAATGCTTCTGTTGGAATTCCCACGCTTCTCCGGGATGAATACGAGTCATGTCGGTAGGTTCACGTTCCGCAAGGCGAGACGCACTCAAATTCATTGACCGCTTGAGATCAGCAACTTACGGTTCTGCGCATGCAAGTCGGTTGTCTGGTGGTCGTGTCAGGGCCGCTGGACGCGAGGAGGGAGAGCGCGTCGGCGTGAAGAAACTGTTGCTGGCGGGGGCGGTGATCGCGGCCGGAGGGCTGGCGTTTCCGGCCGCCGCGTCGGCTGGAAACCCGTCACTCTGCGGATCTGACCTGGTGTGCATCTACGATGGGAACAGCTGGGTTGGGTTCTTGGGTTCGCGTGGTCCGGGTGGGGGTCTCGCCAATGTGAGTGCCTCTGCGAACGATCACATGGACTCGTGGGAGAACCGTACGAACACGAATGCCGCCTGGTACTACGACCACGACGGTGGAGGGCATTGCCGAACGATGGCCAAGCTGACCGAGGACGACAACGTGAATGTGTTGAACAGCGATGAGCTGTCGTCGTGGCGGACTGACCGCGGGTGCTGACCTCGCCGGCCGGCGCCGCTGAAATCCTGCTCGCCGTCGAGGGTGTTAGCCGCCGCTTCGTAACCCGTTCGGAGACGGTGTGGGCCGTGCGGGATGCCGACCTGCGGGCGAGCGCAGGCGAGTTCGTCTGTGTCTTCGGTGCCAGCGGGTCCGGCAAGTCGACCCTGCTGAACCTCATCGCGGGACTGGACCAGGCGGACGCCGGCCGGATCCTCGTTGAGTCGACCGACGTTGGCCGGCTCAACGAGGACCAGCGGGCACGACTGCGCTTGAGCAACGTCGGGGTGGTCTTTCAGGACCACAACCTCATTGAGGAGTTCACGGCGCGGGAGAACGTGGTGTTGCCTCTGGAGGTTATCGGTGTGCCCTCCGTGCAGGCGTTAGAGCAAGCCGATCAGCAACTCGCGAGGGTCGGGCTGGAGGGCTTGGGCGGCCGGCTGCCGAGCCAATTGTCCGGCGGGCAGCGGCAGCGGGTTGGGATCGCGCGGGCGTTGGCCGGCGACCGGCGGGTGTTGCTGGCTGACGAGCCGACTGGGGCGTTGGACTCCACCAACTCACGCGCTCTGTTCGGTTTGCTGCGGCAGTTGTGTGACCAGGGAACCCTTGCGGTCGTTTGCACCCACGACACGATGTGTCGCGAGTACGCCGACAGTGTGTACGAGATGGTCGACGGGCGCGTGCTCCGCCGGGAACTGACAGCGGAGAGGGCGACCTGAGGTGTCGATCCGGCTGGTCGCCTCCGTGGCGCGCAGATTCATGCGCAGCAGGTCGCTGGCCCGGTCGACCTTCCTCGTCGCCGCGACCGCCGCGCTGCTGGTGGCAGTGTTCGTCACCCTCAACGCCTTTACCCTGTCCCCACGGCAGGTCACCGACCGCGACCTTGGGCGTTTCGACTCGCAAGTCGATTTGAGTAACGTGACCACGATCCGGCCCGGCAGCGCCGACGTGGCTGGCGAGATCGCTGCGGCGGCCCGCGCCAGCGGGGCGTCGGAGACAGTCGCGGCCCTGGTCTCGTTCGACGTGCGCCCGGACATGACCCAACCGCCGTTCACGCTCTACACCGAGGCCCTGTGGCCGGCCGAGCCGTTCCCTGACCGCTACCAACTGCGGCAAGGACGGTGGCCGAGCCAACCCGGCGAGGTGGCGGTGACCGATGCGCTGCGGCGCGTCCTCGGGCCGATCGAGTCGTTCACCGTCTTCTCCGGCAACGACCGCTTGCGCGTCGTGGGCGTTGCCGAGGATCTGTTCGGGGACACACCGCGCATCCTCGCCGCACAAGGCACCTGGGCGTCGCTCAGCGAGGCGACCAGCCGCAACTTCTCCACTGTCCTGGCGACCGCGACGCTTCTGTGGAACGGCGGCGTCCAGCAGCACGTGCTCACGGCGGTGGCCGCAGTCGTCGCCAGCAACGTGCCAGAGGCCTCGCCTGCAACCGTCGAGGCGCAGCTCGCCGCTGAGACGCGCACCCGAGCAGACGAGCTGACCAAGCTGCGCCGCCCCTGGACCGACCGAATCCCGCTGGCCTACGATCTGCCCTCACTAGCGCTGCCGCTGCTGGCGGTGCTCACCGTGTTCGGCCTCAACGCGCGTCGATTCCGCAAGAGCCTGGCGATCCTGACATCGGTGGGGATGAGCAGAGCTACCGCCACGGCGGGCGTGGCCGCTGCGACAACGGTGTGGACCCTCGCCGCCACGCTCGCCGGCATTCTCGCCGGGATCGGCCTCGGCGCTGCCAGCCGGCCAGTGGCGGACCATTTTCTCGCCGGTCCGATTTCACCCTGGCCGGGTCTGGTGGCGCCTGCCGCGCGGCTGCTAGGCGTCACCGTCGCGGCGTGCACGGCGGCGGCGCTGTTGTTGCACCTGGCCCACCCCCGGTCCACCGGAGCTGCGGCGCCTTCCCGGGCACCGTCAGCCCGGGCGGGGAAGAAACGCACGCGCGTCACCGGCGCGGCCGTGCGGCGAATCGCCGCCACCGTCCTAGGGGTCGCGATAATCGTGCAGATCGGCGTGCTCGATTCCGTCGAGGAAGCGATGGTGCTGACCGCGACTGTTGCGGCGACGGTTCTGCTGTTCACGCCCGAAGTCGTCGGCATAGCGATCCGTCTACTGCCCACCACCGACCCCCGTAGCCACCTGGGCCGCAAGCAGCTGCACAACGACCGGGCCCGCGCGGTGGCCGCCGTCGCGGTCCTCACCACGACGCTCGGTGCTCCCTTGGGACTGACGACGCTGCTGGCAACACTCATCACGACCGCGCAGGAAGACGTCGTCGCCACCGTCGCCCCGCACCAAGTGGTGCTATCAGGACCCGGAGGGGCCATGCAGCCGCCCTCCCGCGATGTCGTCACCGCCGTGTCGGCCCGACTCGCCGACGCCGCGCCGCCGGTCAAGACCGGTTACCTGACAACCGAAACGGTGCACGTCACAGTCAAGGACGCTGGCATCGGCGCGGTCCTTGTGGTGGAAACGCCCGAGCAGGCCAGCCGCCTCAACAACGGTCCCCTCAGCGACGCGCAACTCCAGACGCTGCAACGCGGCGGCCTGCTCGTGTGGAATGAGGGACCCGATCAGCGGCAGTTGCTCAGCCATGACCTGACCAGCGACCGGGTGGTCGCCACCAGCCCGCCCCTGCCAGCCGCCCGCGCCGCCTTCGAACCAACCTGGACCTCCGGAGTCAGTGGACTACTGCTCGCAACGACCGCCCAACGCCTCAATCTCGCCATCAGCCCGGCGGCGATCGTGTTCACCAACGTCACCGACGATCAAGCAACTTCCGCGGAGCAAGCCGCTATCGACAACGGCCTCGACCCGCTGCAAGTCGGGATCTACCAGCCGCCGGAACCCATCACGGTCCCGCCGGCCTACTACACCGCCGTCCTCGGACTCGCCGCGATCGTCCTGGCCACCACCATGGCCGTCGCCAGAAGCCAGGTAATCACCCTACGCAGCTACCTCGGCCGGCTCATCGCCATCGGTCTGTCCCCGCGATGGGCGCGACACGTCCTACTCATCCAGAACGGCCTCATCATCCTGACCAGCACCGTGCTCGCCGCCCTCATCGCCGTGCCACCAGTCATCGTCGCCGCGATCAAACTCCGAGGCTTCACCCTGTCCATCCCCTGGACATGGCTATTGGTGATCACCGCAGCGTTCTACATCGCCACCCTCGCAGCCAGTGTCGCCTCCAGCCGGCGCCTCATCAGCAAGGACCGCCTCACCGCCTGACCGGCGGCGAAGCGCCGCGGGCTTGGCCATGCTGCGCCGGCGGATCTGTTCACAGCGTCGCCAGCAACGCGCCTGCCCCCAGCCCAACGGCTGAACAGCCCCTGAGGCCCTAAACTCCGCAAAGTAAGTCCGGACGATCTGGTCGCCATCCGTCCGGACCTATCTGCGGAGCCCCAGGTCGGACATGCGTCGAACCGCAGGGTTCGACCGGACGAGACACGGCCCTACCAAACCCGACCGACCAGGGTTCCCGAGGTCGGCAGGGCAGCATCCGGGCGCCGGAGGTGTGATCCCGTCCGCCGGCGATGGCGATGTTTCGAAGGTGGGCGATGCCCGAAGCTGCGTCGATAGCCGCGCACAACGCCCACGGCTTGATCTTCATCAGCGGGTGTTCGACCTCGGCCCACCCCATGCGGCGATGCCTATTCGCCGAGCGCTCCACTTAAGCCTCATCAACTATCCTGTAGCGGAGTCCGCTCGTCCTCTATCTACCTACTACGCGAACACGAACAAGGTGAGACGGCCTTGCGAGACCTAGTGAATGAAAACTGCGAAGTCGATCTCTAACGCCCCAGGTCAAGAAGCCTGCTCCCCGCGCACGCGGGGGTGATCCGTAACCGATGCACATGGAGCGTAGCTTGTCAAGCTGCTCCCCGCGCACGCGGGGGTGATCCGTGGCTAGGTCCGATCAGCTCGATGTCGCACAGCTGCTCCCCGCGCACGCGGGGGTGATCCACGCTGGGCCCGTTCACCGGCCAAGCCTTCGGTCTGCTCCCCGCGCACGCGGGGGTGATCCCATCACCTCGTGGGGGCGGTGCCGGCCGGTGACCTGCTCCCCGCGCACGCGGGGGTGATCCCATATGCAACCGCAACCTACTCGGCGCGGGCGTCTGCTCCCCGCGCACGCGGGGGTGATCCCGCGGCGCCCATCAGTCGTTCACCTCCTGGTCCCTGCTCCCCGCGCACGCGGGGGTGATCCGGCGGTGGCCAGTCCCTCGCTGTCGCACTCAGCCTGCTCCCCGCGCACGCGGGGGTGATCCGTTGCACCCGGCGTGGTTATGACGATCTACCTACTGCTCCCCGCGCACGCGGGGGTGATCCCATGCGCCGCCGGTGCCGCGCTGGCGCCGACTTCTGCTCCCCGCGCACGCGGGGGTGATCCCAAGCAGATACTCGCCAAGGTCCGCTCGATCGTCTGCTCCCCGCGCACGCGGGGGTGATCCGATCGGTATCAAGTTCGGCCGGAAGTTCAGGTTCTGCTCCCCGCGCACGCGGGGGTGATCCCGCGGCCAGCATGTCCGAGATCCGGTCGACGAGCTGCTCCCCGCGCACGCGGGGATGATCCCGCTGCGACAGGCGATGGCCTTGGCCCTGATGTACTGCTCCCCGCGCACGCGGGGGTGATCCCGGCGGGTTCGGCGCGTCGAATCGGATCACGTCCTGCTCCCCGCGCACGCGGGGGTGATCCGTTCAAGCCGCACCGCTCGACTCAGGTCACGGCCTGCTCCCCCCGCACGCGGGGGTGATCCCAAGACGGAGACGCTGCGCAAAGACTGGTCAGACTGCTCCCCGCGCACGCGGGGGTGATCCTCGCACCGCGTCCAGGAGACTCGCGTAGGTCGTCTGCTCCCCGCGCACGCGGGGGTGATCCGTGTCGAGGATGGCAGTCAGGTACGGGACGAACTCTGCTCCCCGCGCACGCGGGGGTGATCCGGCCACCGCCCGCGCGCTCGCGTTCGTCGGTGTCTGCCCCCCGCGCACGCGGGGGTGATCCCCCGGTAGCGGATTTGCGGCGGATCAGCGATCCTGCTCCCCGCGCACGCGGGGGTGATCCCATATCCCCGGCGGCATCACCGACACCGTCCAGCTGCTCCCCGCGCACGCGGGGGTGATCCCCGGTGGAAGCTGACCCGTAGGGGCGGGTCGTCCTGCTCCCCGCGCACGCGGGGGTGATCCCCCTCAGCGAGTGGCCCTGTCCAGCCGGGGCGTCTGCTCCCCGCGCACGCGGGGGTGATCCCGACAACGCCTCCAACAGGTTCTCGACCACTGCCTGCTCCCCGCGCACGCGGGGGTGATCCGGGCCGGGCGCGTCGGGGAGGCGCGCCCGGCCCCTGCTCCCCGCGCACGCGGGGGTGATCCCGCGGGGGGGAAGGATTCCCTCGACAAGGAAACCGCTCCCCGCGCACGCGGGGGTGATCCCCGGCGCGCGTGGCACTCGTTCAGGAACGCGACCTGCTCCCCGCGCACGCGGGGGTGATCCGGACGCAACTACCCGCGTAGGCACCCTGCACGCCTGCTCCCCGCGCACGCGGGGTGATCCGGACTGGGACCTCGACGCCCTGGCGGCGTTCGACTGCTCCCCGCGCACGCGGGGGTGATCCCGGTTTCCACGGCATTCTGCCGGACGCCATTGCCTGCTCCCCGCGCACGCGGGGGTGATCCCCCACCGCGCGCACCACGAACCGGGCCACCGCACTGCTCCCCGCGCACGCGGGGGTGATCCCGACGGCCAGCTGGTGCCGTGGTCAGCCGAGCTCTGTTCCCCGCGCACGCGGGGGTGATCCCACCATCCCGGCGAAGCGGCCGATGCCCAACAGCTGCTCCCCGCGCACGCGGGGGTGATCCGCTGACGCGGGCCCGCTCGGCGGTCTTTGCGAGCTGCTCCCCGCGCACGCGGGGGTAATCCCCTGCTCTCCGGCCCCGCGGAGGGCGAGTACGTCTGCTCCCCGCGCACGCGGGGGTGATCCGGCGCGGACGGGCTGTGGCACTGCTACGTCACCCTGCTCCCCGCGCACGCGGGGGTGATCCCGCGGCTCGCGTGTTCACCGCCCCGGCCCGGAGCTGCTCCCCGCGCACGCGGGGGTGATCCGAAGGTCACTGCGGCTGCCGCCGCTATCGTCGCCTGCTCCCCGCGCACGTGGGGGTAATCCGGAGATCGTCCGCATGTTCGGCGCCAGGGACAACTGCTCCCCGCGCACGCGGGGGTGAGCCTGAAGGCATCGTGACCCGAGTTGCTAACATCGGCTGCTCCCCGCGCACGCGGGGTGATCCGCCCTGGTAGGTGTTGAACACCGACCCGTCCTGCTGCTCCCCGCACACGCGGGGGTAATCCGGGTTTCGCCCGGGACCGTGTCCTGCCCGGTTACCTGCTCCCCGCGCACGCGGGGGTGAGCCCGTGCCAGACGTCGCCGAGCGGTGGAAGTTGTTTCGCTCCCCGCGTACGCGGGGGTGACGTCGGCGGTCGAGGGACCGGTAGGTAACCGGGGGACGGCCCAGCCGTAAGTGCGATTTATCAGAACCTGCTCAGCCGACTACTCAACGCCAAGCAGCTTGAGGATCGCACGAACGGGCACCACGTACCGCCGGCCCACACGTAGAAGGCGCACCGGGAACTCGTTGGTTTTGGCCAAGTCATAAGCCTTCGTGCGCCCGATTCCCAAGATCGCTCCAGCGGTCTCAATATCGGTGGTGACGCCCAGGTCACGCACCGCATCGATCGTCCACACCTGATCTCGCAACCGACTCGACTGGCGTCCGTCGCTTGTGGTGGTTGCCATCGTTCGCGCCCCCTAAGGTCGTGAGCACGCCGGAGTCGGCGTCAGTCCTCACGATGCGGGCAACCGGTTGTCTGAGGCGTTCCCATCGTTAGCAGCCCAACAAGCAACGACATCAGCAATAGCAACCACGTGGTCAGACCCCTGCTCGAGGCCGGGACACCGGCCGACTCGAAGTCGGAGGACAACAGGCTGTACAGCTGGAGACGAAGCTAGGTGTGAGCAGGCGTTTCCAGCACGGCTACGCCCTGGGTGACCAACTTGCGGCGTCTCCGAGCACCGCTTCCATCAGCTCCGCGGCCTTCCGTTCGCTCTCCGGCAACACGTGGGTGTAGACCTCTCGCGTCGTGCGGCTGTCGGCGTGACCAAGCCGCCGCTGCATCACGTGCTCGGGAACGCCAGCGTCAGCGCCGGTGGTAGCGGAGGTGTGCCGCGCATCGTGGAGAGAGATCACCGGAACGCCAGCGTCGGCACAGGCCTTCGCCCATTGGTCGGTGAAGTACTTCGGGTAGTACGGCTCCCCGTCTTCCCGGCAGAACAGGTAGCCGCCGTCGTGGTACAGGACTCCGGCATCGACCTTCTCGGCGTCCTGGCGCGTTCGGTGAGCGTCCAGCTCCGCTACCAGGGCTGGCCCGAGCGCTACCGCCCGCTTGCTCTTGCCCTTGGGTGACTTCTCGACCACGCCGTTGCTGGTCGTGGTGCGCTGCCAGTGCAGCAGCAAGACACCGCGATCGAGATCCACGCGCGGCCACTTAAGACCGGCAAGCTCCCCTCGCCTAGTGCCGACGACGATCGCCAGCACCCAGGCGGCACGTAGTCGGTGATCGGCGTGGTACTTGAGGAATTTCGCTGACTGCGCGGGCGTCCAGACGCCCTTGCGCCCCATCGTCTCCCGCTCGACCTGCCGAGGTTGCCGCACACCGTCGATGTTGACCCCGAGGTCGCTCAACGCCTTCATCATGACCCGGTGCACGATCCGGACGGTGGTCGCCGACAGCGGGCCGCCGTTCTTGCCACCGCTCTTCAGCAGCTTCTTGTACAGCTCGTGAATCACTCGCTTGTCGAGGGCGTAGAGCTGCCGCGCGCCGATGTGCGGAACCACGTAACAGCGCATGATGTCCCGGTAGTTGCTGAGCGTCGTCTCCTGGACATCCAGTTCGCGTTCGTTGAGCCAGCTCTCCAGCTCGGCGGCGACGGTGCCGTCGGCTCCGAGGTCTGCTCCGCCGTAGGCGGCGCGTGCGTCCTGCTCCGCCTTGAGGGCAGCGGCCTGGTTGGGGAACCCCTGCCGCTTGTGCTGGCGGCGCCGCCCGTTCGCGTCGGGCGGGAGGTCGATGATGAAGAACCAGCGGGTCTGGCCGTTGGCGAGGCGGTAGTTGTAGACAGCCATGAGGCTGCACCTCCGCAGTAACGGGATCGAGGGATGCAACCCACGTTAAGCGATCTCCGTTACCGCCAGCGTTACCGCAAGATCACACATGATCTTCTATATCCGCTGGTGAATACCAGTCGGGACGGCCGGATTCGAACCGACGACCCCTTGTTACCATCCGTAACCATCTCAACCTTGTCATTAACTGTCAGAAATAAGCGCTGAGCTGCACGGACACGATCAGGCGATGATCGCTACTTGTCACTGGTTGTCAACCACAGGCGGGGTTTTCGGGGGGTAAACGGGGGCCAACAGGGCGTCGCCAGCCATCGCGCCCAACTGACGGTCGAGCAGTCGGCGCACGTCGATATCCACCAACCCGCTGGACAGCAGCGTCGGAACGTACCAGCGCACAGCGGGCACCCGTCAACCCGCCGGCATCAGCGGGAACGGGGAACCGGGGAGCGACCGAGCACACCACGGTCTAGTGCACCCTGCGCCGCACCTGCTCAGGCTGGTCGGTGAGGTGCTACGACCTGGTCCCGGCGAGGTCGTGATGCCTGCCGAGACCGCGGCCACCCCGACGCCGGCGTGGTCCGCCGAAGGGTCATGGGACGGCGAGCAGGCATGCGCGCCTTACCGGCACAAGCACGAAGCCCTGCAGGTATCGGTTGCCCGTCCGCGACAACGAGACCGGGCTCGTCGGGTACGGCGACGCCTGACAGACCCCTCTCCTCCGCGCCAACGTCGAGCTCGATATGGCGTGAGCGGGTCGGTGGCCTGCGGACCGAGCCGGCGCCACCTGAACACAGCCGTCGCCAGCAGTCCGGACGGCGACCTCGCCGGCCTGCCCAGTCTGGCCGTCGAGGTCGCCGGTGGCCCAAGGCCCATGTTCGACATGCAAAGAAGGCGACCCTTATGGATAACTTCCTGATCAAGCATTCGCGCGGTACGGGCGCGGGTCCACCGCCGCACACGCCGCAATCGGCGGATCTCCGCCCAGTCCTCCACGCTCAGCACCTCCCGATACTTCCGGAAGGGTTCAAGATTCAACCGGAACCACGGGGTCAGTCTTCAGGCGGCGCCGCCACGAATATGCGGCAAGCCCGTCGACGCAAGGTCATGGCCTCGGTGAGGAGGCACCGGTCAGCCAGCATGGCGGTGGTCAGGCGTTGGCCCGAATCCATCGCATCAACAGGCATGATGGTGAAGTGGCTCGTGGTTTCGATCTTCGACGGGCGCGTCAGAGGCGGCGGGGCTGGTGTGCGCTACCGGCCGTCGTAGTACTGCTGACCCTGGTCGTGTGGTGGCTCGCTGTGGGCTGGCCGGGGTATCGGCCCGGCTGGGTGGCGGTGGAACAGGCCGGATGGGTGGCCGGGATCATCAGCGCGGTGCTGGGCGTGGTCAGCACGGCAGCCGCCGTCTTGGCGTTGCGTGCGGGTCGACCGGCTGCCCGGCCGCAACCAACCTTCGAGAAGCTAGTACAGGTGGGACGGGTGCCCCCGGCGGCGTCCTGGCTGCAGGATCGCAGCCTGCGCTTCGACCTGCGGGCGATGGCGAAACCGAACTCTGCTGTGATGGGTGCGCAGATCCTGGCCGGCATGGGCGGAGTGGGTAAGACGCAGCTGGCCGCCCAACTCGTTCGCCATCTGATTGAGCGCCGGCGGTTGCATCTGCTGGTGTGGGTAACGGCGGCGAGTGAAGATGCAATCGTGGCCCAATACGCCGAAGCCGCAAGCGTCCTCGGCCTCGCCGACGTTGGTGTCGCCCCGACCGATGGGGCCACTCGGTTGTTAGCGTGGTTGGCGCACACCGATCGACGTTGGATGATCGTGCTGGACAACCTTGACAACCCAGCCGACGCGATCGGTTGGTGGCCGCCGATGTCCGCGACCGGCGATACGTTGGTTACCAGCCGGGTCCATAAGGACGCTTGGGGCAGTGACACCCGAAAGGTCATCCCGGTCGGGCTGTTCGAGCCGGCCGAGGCGGTCGCGTATCTGCACAGCGCTGTCGTTGATCCTGCTTGCCGCGAGGGTGCCGCCGAACTGGCGGCTGACCTCGGCTACGTGCCAATCGCGCTGGCGCAGGCCGCCGCCTACATCCGGGAACGGCGAGTCAGCTGCGACAGCTACCGGCACCAGTTCGCCGACCGACACATCCGGCTACGTGCGCTTTTGCCTGACCCCACAGTGCTTCCAGACGAGCAGGCCTTGCAGCTCGATGCGACATGGTCGTTGTCCATCGATGCCGTCGACCGTTTGGAGCCGGCCGGACTTGCCACACCGATCCTGCACCTAGCCGCGCTCCTCGATCCCCACGCCATCCCCGTAGGTTTGTTCACCAGCACCGCAGCCCTTTCCCACCTGACCTGGGCCGCTGCTTGCACCGAGACCGTGACGCCAAACCAGGTCAGACGGTCGCTACAGCGCCTGCACCGCTACCATCTCATTGCGCTTGACGTCGATACCGGCGTGATCCGGATGCACGCACTAGTGCAACGCGCCGGCCGCGACCACCTCGACGCAGACCGCACCCGCTTGGCCGGCATCGCCGCAGCAGACGCGCTGCTTCAGATCTGGCCCGATTCGGAACGCGAGAGCGACGCAACCGCCCTGCTGCGCGCCAATGCCACGGCTCTTCAGCACCACACGGGCAGTACACTTCACACCTCCCGCATCCATCCTGTGCTCATCAGGGCCGGCGTCAGTCTCGGCGGCACGGGGCTTGTCGCTGCCGCCGCGGACTACTTTCGCTGCCTGCACCAGATCGCCCGCGATCGTCTCGGCGCCGATCACACCGACACCCTGGCAACTCGTCACGAGGTTGCCCGCTGGTCTGGCCGGGCAGGGGACGCAGCCGGCGCTGCCACGGCATACGCCGCACTGCTATCCGACCAGCTCCGATTGCTCGGGCCTGACGATCCGCTCACCCTTGTAACCCGCAACAACCTCGCTGTTTGGCGGGGCGCCGCCGGAGACGCGATCGGGGCAGCAGCCGCCTTCGGTGAGCTGCTCGCCGACCACGTGCGGCTTCTCGGGGCCGACCACTCGCAGACTCTGACCACCCGCAACAACCTCGCCTACCAGCGCGGTCAGGCCGGAGACACCGTCGGCGCCACTCGAGCCTTCGCCGAGCTGCTCACCGACTTCGTGCGGGTCCTCGGCCCTGACCATCCCCAGACATTGATCGCCCGCAGTAACCATGCCCGATTCCGAGGTCTAGGCGGGGACGCTGACGGCGCCATCGACGGTTTCACCGAGCTGTTACCAGATGTGCGGCGCGTTCTCGGCCCAGACCATCCCGACACGTTGGCCACCCGTGACCACCTTGCCTACTTCCAAGGCCGGGCCGGAGATCCAGCTGGCGCGGCGAGCGCCCTCGCCGAGGTACTCAGCGACCGGACGCGGATTCTCGGACCGGACCACCCGCACACCCTCGCCAGCCGGCTCAACATCGCCTGCTGCCGAGGTACGGCCGGGGATCATGCGGGCGCCGCCGTCGCTCTCGCCGAGCTCCTTCGCCACCAGATCCGTATCCTCGGACCCGGACATCCCGACACCCTGGTCACTCGCCGTGAACTTGCCTGTTGGCAAGGGCTATCCGGAGACACGGCTAAGGCCGTTCGTGATCTCGGGCAGCTGCTCCAGGACATGCTGCGCATTCTCGGCCCGCACCACTTCGAGACGGTGGCCACACGCCGCGAGCTCAACAGACTCCAGGGCAGAGCAGAGGATCCAGTGAGCGCTGCCGACGCTCTCGCTGAGACGCACAACGACCAGGTGCAGGTCCACGGCCCCGACCGAACCTGACGAATCAGGCCCACTGCGGATCAAGCTGTCGAGTCTCGTCGCGCTCGGCGGATCCTCTCCACCCCTCGGTCCGTTGCTGTCCATTGCGCTCCCGCGCCGGTCGACCAGCTCGTGAGCGTCGACGACACGCTGACCGCGACCTGTGGACCACGGCTCACCCGACTGAGTCGGGGTCCCCACAGGAACCTCAGAGGTTAAAGATCAAGTCAGGCCGCTTGATCCGGTTGGGTGTGGCCGAACGGGAGGCGAGCGAACGCCTGCTGAAGCAGGGGGTTGCGGTCGGTCGGCTCACCGAACTCGTGAATGGCCGCGCCGAGGTCCCAGGTCTGGCGCTCGTCCCCGGCCTGGGTGATGTGTGTGAGGATCTCGGACACGGACCTGCGTTGCCCGATGGCGACAAGCTTCTCGAGGTCACCGACAGAGGCGACGAGGGTCGGCAGGCTGGCGGTAGGCAGGAAATCCCGGGCGAGGCTGTTGGCGATGTACCACGGATCGAGGGTGGCCACGATGCCGATGACGGGCCGGTCCTTCGGAATGTGCGCGAACTCCGGCGCGTTTTTGTTAAGTATGCCGAGGGTGCGGCCGAGCTGCTTGAACGCGTCGCCCAACGTCTGGGTGTATGCCTTGCGGGCGCTGACGTCGGCTGCGCGGGCGGCGAGCGGCGAGCGGGTCGCCTTCGCCTCGATGAGCACGACGAGATCGTCGAACACGACGAACCAGTCGATGCTCTTGAGCTCCTGCCTCTTTTGCATGTACACGACCTCCGAGTGGACGGTGGCGTCGGGCAGGGTCTGGAACTGCCGGCCGACATAGTCCTCAAGCAGCTCGCCGAGGTCTCTGGTGAACGCCGTCCCCCACCGCTTGATCCCGGCGTAGTACAGCTCTAGCGGCGTGAGCCGCCGCGGGATGAGCTGCGGTATGGGCGCGATTAGCCGTCCGTCCGACAGCCGCACGAACGGGCGGGAGGTGAGCGGGTTAAATGCATAGCGGTCCAGGTGCGGCAGAGGCGTCCTGACCGACGCTTCGGCGTCCTCGCGCCGGAACTGGTCCATGTCCCAGGCGAATAGGGAGTTGACGACAGCCAGGATCTCCTCGCGCGGCAACTCGGCAAGCAACTCAGCGAAGTTGATCTGATCCAGCCACCCCGGATTAAAGTACCCGTCGTTGATCTCCGCGCCGGTGGCGAGCATCAACACGATGCCGGCGGCGGTGACCATGTCCGCGCCCACCAGTTCGCGCATCGACTCCTTTGAGATGACCTCAAGGGACTTGCGGCCGGAGTGGTCGTCGAAGAACGCGACCGGCCGGGCAAGCTCCGGCAGGCCGCGCTCGTAGTACGGGAACTGCTCGAAGGCAAGCCGCGCCAGGATGGCGAACGCCGAGTTGAGCGCCGGCACATCGAGTTCGGGGGCGACGAGAGTGTTATGCATGTGGCGGGCCGTGACCAGGTCACGCTCGCGGGGGACGGCCCGCCGATGGGCGTTGCCATGCACGATGGCCGCCTTCGCCACGGCAGCCAGCGCCCACGGCGGCGTCGCGCGGAGCGCACTGTCACCCCGGTTGTCGATGCCGAAGTTCCTCGGGAGGCTCAGGGCCCGCTGAGTGACCGCGACGAGCATGGCCTCCTGGTTAAAGCGGCGCACGAACGACGTGAACTCGCTGTAGAAGAACTCATGCGGCGCTTTCTTGATCACGATAGAAGCATCGCACACTGGAGCATCCACATAATTCCGCCTACACACAGGACGCGGCATCGACACGCGTTCCTCCGCGTCGGCGGGATCGACACGGCGGCCGGCCGGTCCGTAATGCTACGGTCCGGCCGATCTCTGCTGCAGGTGCAGGCGTATGGATCCGGCGGCTACCGACCAGCTACGGCGTTACGTCACAGAATGGCTCAACGTCAGACACCTGGACAGCGTGATCCGGTTCGTGGTGCGCGCGGCCAAACCCGCACCCCATTTCGGCTTCGCGATGGCCGGCTCCGCCGCGGCGAACATGCTCACCTTCATTTGGCTCGCCCGAGGTCGACCGCAACCACCGGCGGCCGTTCCGAACCCGACGGGAGGCAGTTCGCCTTGTAGTTGGATGGTGGAGGGCCTCGGCGAGGAGCCGTTTGACCTCGGGCACGGTCAGTGGGGTCAGTCCGGGCTCGGAACGGTGGAGGCAGGTCGGTAGGCCTGCGGTTTGCGGCTCAGCGCAGTGTGGTTCGGGTAGTTCGAACCGGCGATCACGAAGGTGCGTAGCGGCCCGAACTGGGCACGTGGTCAGAGGTTGGGTGAATCCGGGGTTGGTTGCGGGTTGACGGAAGTGTCGGCGTCGGGATACTCGGTGCCGTGGGCGGAGACCATTGGTGGCAGAGCCCGTCGCTGCGTGACGGTTTGCTCGTCGCACTGGATTTGATCAACGATGCTCGAGCCTCGCCTCGACGTCGGCCCGGCTGGGAGCTGGCTGCATGCGCCGATTACTTCCGGGCGCTCAATCAGCTGGCGAACTGTCTCGACGGCACGATGCCCCCGCCTGATCTGCACTCCGGATCGGGACTGTGGATCTAAGGGTGTTTCCGGCCTGACCCGCCGGGCGTTGTGCCTGGTGAGGAGGGTGCCGTGATGACCGCGACACAGAACGATCAGGCTGGACGTAAGAAGCGGGCCGAGCCGTCGGCTGAGGCGAAGGCCGCCGTCGAGCTGGTCCGGGCGGCCAAGGAACAGGGCTTGTCGCTGACGGGGCCGGAGGGGCTGCTCAGGCAGTTGACCAAGACGGTCCTAGAGACCGCGTTGAACGAGGAGATGACCGATCACCTCGGCTATGCCAAACACGAACCCGACGGCGCCGGCTCGGGCAATATCCGCAACGGCACCAGGGCGAAGACGGTGCTGACCGATAGCACCGGGCCGGTGCAGATCGATGTGCCGCGGGACCGGGCGGGCACGTTCGAGCCGCAGATCGTCAAGAAGCGGCAGCGCCGGTTGTCGGGGGTCGACGAGGTCGTGTTGTCGTTGTATGCCAAGGGTTTGACGACCGGGGAGATCAGCGCGCACTTCGCCGAGATCTATGGCGCCTCGGTCAGCAAGGAGACCATTTCCCGGATCACCGACAAGGTGATCGAGGAGATGACCGACTGGTCGCACCGGCCCCTGGATGAGATCTACGCGGCGGTGTTCATCGACGCGATCGTGGTCAAGGTCCGCGATGGGCAGGTCGCGAACCGGCCGTTCTACGCCGCGATCGGAGTCACCCTCGACGGGGACAAGGACATCCTCGGCCTGTGGGCCGGCACGGGTGGTGAAGGCGCGAAGTTCTGGATGAGCGTGCTGACCGACCTGCGTAACCGCGGCGTGAAAGACGTGTTCTTCCTCGTCTGCGACGGCCTCAAAGGCCTCCCCGAGGTCGTCACGAACGTGTGGCCCCGCACGGTGGTGCAGACCTGCATCATCCACCTGATCCGCAACACGTTCCGGCTCACCTCACGGCGGTACTGGGACGAGATCAAGCACGACATCAAGCCGATCTACACCGCGGTGAACGCCCAGGCGGCCAGGGCGGCGTTCGACGACTTGGCGGAGAAGTGGGGCGGGCGGTATCCGGCGGTGATCCGCCTGTGGGACAACGCCTGGGCGGAGTTCATCCCGTTCCTCGACTACGACGTGGAGATCCGCAAGGTGATCTGCTCGACCAACGCGATCGAGTCGTTGAACGCCCGCTACCGGCGGGCCGTGAAAGCCCGCGGCCACTTCCCCAACGAGCAGGCCGCGTTGAAGTGTCTGTACCTGGTGACCCGATCCCTGGACCCCACTGGAGCAGGCAGAACCCGATGGACGATGCGCTGGAAACCCGCCCTGAACGCCTTCGCCATCACCTTCAGCGACCGCTTCCCAGCCGCTGAAACCTACTAACCAAGATCGCCGGAAACACCTTTAGCGAGACAGCCCCCGCCTCGCCGGATTGTTCTACGCGATCGCCAGCTGAGGTCGAAGCTACAGGGTCTTGACCTACAAGGCCGAGTTGCTGAGCCACTCGATTGAAGCTGACGGCGCGATCAGAGTCCATGATGGTGCGGTGACTGGTGGTAAGAGGGTCCTGGTGTGGGTGGGGCTGTTAACGGCGATCGCGTTGGTCGGAGCCGGAGTGTTCTTCGGCGTGACTCGGCTCGATGACGCTGACAAGTGGGGCGGCGTGGTTGGAGCGGTCGTCGCCCTGCTTGGGTTGCCGATGACGGTGTACATGACCCTGCTGGCTCGGCGCGACACGACCGAAGCCGGTCCGGCGGGCAAAGGTTCAGACGCTAGCCGCCAGGGTACCGGCGACGGAATGCGTCAGCAGGTGCAGGCCGGCCGAGATGCGTACGTCGCAGGCAGGGACCAGCACTTCGGCGGCGGACGTGAGTCACAGTGACCTCGGCTCCTCGGCGAAGCCGTCCAGGGGTCTTCGCGGAGCGCGACGCCTACGTCGCTGGCCGGGATCAACACTTCTATGGGGTGAACGGTTCGGCGTTTATCGTCGAGACCGGACCTGCTCAACGGCCGATGCCGCTGGATGATCTCATCGCCCTGCGGGAGCAGCCGAGCACGCTGCTCATCGCCCGACGGCAGGCGATTCCGTTCACCGGCAGGTCGGCGGAGCTGGCCAACATCCAGACCTGGTGCGACGGGCCGCAGCAGCGCAGGGCTTGGGTTATCCATGCGCCTGGCGGTCAGGGTAAGACCCGGCTGGCCGCGCGCGCCGGGGAGGAAGCCGCCGCGCAGGGGTGGACGGTCGGGTACGCCCGCCATCACGATGACTCGCCCGTCGGTGGTGATCCCGTGTCAGCCGGCGACCAGCCGCTATTGCTGATCGTGGACTACGCGGAGCGCTGGCCGCAGTCCGACCTGCACGCGCTGCTGCGCTATCACGCGATCCACGCCGGCCAGTTGCGGGTCCTGCTGCTCGGCCGTTCGATCGGCTGGTGGCCAGCCACCGCTGTCGAGTGCGACAACCTCGACATCAGCGTCGACCATGAGCGTTGGCCGCCGCGCCTCCTACAGCCGCTAGCCGAGGATCAGATTGACCGCCGGACACTGTTCGACGCAGCCTGCCGCCGCTTCGCCGAGATCTACCAGGTGAGTGATCTGCCGGTGCTGACGCCCGCCGGGCAGTTCAGCGACCCGATCTACGCGCTGACGTTGTCCCTGCATATGGCGGCCCTGGCTGCGGTGCATTCGTACGCCAGCGGCGAGGATCCGCCGCGGAACTCGGCGGATCTGTCGCGCTACCTGCTGGACCGAGAACGCCGCTACTGGAGCAAGCTGCACGGCGAGCAGGGCGTCACAACGGCCGCGCGCACCGTGTTCATCGCTGCGCTCGCCGGGCCGCAGACGGTGGCTGACGGCGTGGCGCTACTAGAACACACCGGCTTGCCGCAGGCAGCCGACACCAGCGCGCAAAAGCTACTCGACGCGCACGCCCGCTGCTACCCACCGAGCACTGGCGGCATCGTCCTGGAACCGCTGTATCCCGACCGACTCGCTGAGGACTTCATCGCCCTGACCCTGCCCGGCCCGCAACCGACAGGCCACGCCGACCTCTGGGCTGCGAACCTGATCACCAGCGCTCGGAACGACGGTGGCCAGATACGCCATCAGCCCGGACAACTGTTTACCCGAGAGCCTCCGAGGCCACCCGAGCAAATAAGCCGGGCGTTGATCTTCCTCGCGGCATCCGCAGCTCACTCTGACCACACCGCTGAACGGCTACGCATCCTGCTTCAGGCCGACCCTGCCCTGGCGATGAACGCTGACGGTGCCGCGCTGGTGGCCATCACGCCTTACCTGGATCTAGGTCTGGCAGCGGACATCGGCCGTCAATTGCCCGACGACCGGGTTGACCTTTACCCGGCTGCTGCCGCACTCGCCGAGCATGTCGTGAGCCTCACCCCCACAGCGGCCCCACCCGAACATCGGGCACTCACCCAAAGCATTCTTTCGTCAGCGCTGGCAAGGGCTGGACGCTGGAAGGAAGCACTGAAACCGGCCGAAAACACCGTAGCAATTTACCGACAACTAACCGATGCCAACTCGGATTACATACCCGAACTCGCCATGGCGTTAGACAACCTTGGCAACCGTCTGGCGGACGTGGGCCGCCAAGAGGAGGCACTGTCCGCAGCCCAGGAATCCGCAACAATTTACCGACAACTAGCCGATTCGACCGAGGCCTACCTAACCAACCTCGCCATGGCACTGAACAACCACGCCGCCAGTCTCGCGGAATCAGGCCGCTGGGAAGAAGCACTGGCTAAAGCCGAAGAAGCCGTAGAAATTTACCGGAAACCCACCAACGCCAATTCCACCCACCTACGGGACTTCGCCATGGCGTTGAGCAATCTCGGCAACTCCCTGTCAGGGCTGGGCCGCCGGGAAGAGGCACTCGCCATGGCCAGACAAGCAGTCGCTATCCACCGACGGCCAGCTATGACGAACCGGGCCTACCTACCCGACCTCGCCGTAGCGTTGAACAACCTCGGCGTCGGCCTGGCGGAGGTGGGCCGCCGGGAAGAGGCGCTAGCCACGGCCGAAGAATCCGTGAAGATCCACCGACAACTAGCCGCCGCGAACCCGAACTACATACCTGAACTCGCCATGGCATTAAACAACCTTGGTGGTCGCCTGATAGAGCTAGGTCTCCGGGAAGAGGCACTGACCCCGACTCAAGAGGCCGTAACGATCCGCCGAGAGTTGGCGATGGTGGACCCGGCCATTTACCAGCCCAAACTCGCCGTTGCGCTGAACAACATCGGCACCGTTCTGGCAGAGCTAGGTCTCCGGGAAGAGGCACTAGCATCAACCCAAGAAGCCGTCACAATCGACCGACAGCTAGCCACAGCGAACCCGACGGCCTATTTGCCCGACCTCGCCGGGGCGCTAACTAACCTCTCAAGCCGCCTGGCGGCGGTAGATCGTTGGGAGGAGGCAATGGCTACGGCCGCAGAGGCGGTAGCCGTTTATCGACAGCTATCAGAGACAAGCTCAGCTGCCCACCTGCCTGGCCTAGCCTCGTCGTTGATGGAATACGCCCGGATTTGCAACGAAATGAAGACGAAACTTCCGGCGGCCCTAGCTGCCGTGACCCAGTCCATAACCATCTATCAGGACCTAGCTGCGCAGCTGCCACGGATTTTTGCCGCCCATCTTATCGCGGCATGCCTGACCTCCGCCGACATATTGGATTGTCTAGGCCAGAACAGTGAGGCCGCGCAAATCCGTCAGAGATGTGCACGAGCTGGCGAGACCCTGGAAAGGGCAGAACAAGCCGCACCGCGCAGACCACCACTGGGCGACGGCCTGGGGCCCGGGGCAGATTAGTCGACGGCTAGTCGTCGGCTTTCCCGAGGATGAGGACATGCGCATCAGCCACGAGCGATCTACCAGGCGCTCTACATCCAAGGACGCGGCGCGATCGAGCGTGAAGCTGCTGGCATGCCGGCGCACCGGCCGGGGCTGCGCAAGCCCCGTGAACGTTCGCGGAACAGGCGCAAGGGCATCACGGGCGATGTCTTGTTGAGCGAGCGACCCGCCGAGGTCGAGGACTGAGCAGTCCCCGTCCACTGGGATGGCGACCTCATGATCGGACTGACCGCTCCGCCATCGGCACCGTCGTTGAGCGCACCAGCCGATACACGCTCCTGGTCCACCTTCCCCGCCTCGAAGGCTACGGAACCGTCCCGCCGGTCAAGAACGGGCCCGCACTCGGCGACGGCGCCATCGCGATGAAAGACGCCGCCCACCGGCGGACATCGACCACGATCCTCGGGGAACACGATACGGCGACCGCCAGCCGCCGGGGTCCGGTCCGGAGCAGGGGGACCGGCTCGCAGATCCGCAGTCTGGCCGGTTTCCTGGTGTGCAATATGGCGGACTCATCGGCCGGTCCCGAGGCGGAGCCCTCAATGGCCGCGTAGGTCCCCGGCTCGCGACCTGCCCCTCACCCTGCCAACTTCCCGAGCCGGTAGTATTCCGGCACGTTGCGTGAACGGGCATCCAACTGCGTGCTACGGAGACGTCATTGATCGACGCGGACCTGGTGCTCATCCACGGTTTCTGGTCGTCGCCCGCCACCTGGGACCAGGTGGCCGAGCGGGTGCAGGCCGACCTGGATCTGCGGGGCCTGCGCGTCCATCGGTTCCGGTACGAGTCGCCGAAGCTGCCGATGCCATTCGCTGCCACCCGGATTCCTGACTACAACGACGTGGCGCAGTCCTTGCGGAGCTACCTCGCTGCGACTGTGTCCGGACGCGACACCGCAATCGTCACGCACAGCCAGGGCGGCCTCATCCTGCAGCGGTTCCTCGCCTGGATGCTGAATGAGGGATATGGGCAGGAACTCGCGTCGGTCAAGCTCGTCCTGATGCTCGCCTGCCCCAACGAGGGCTCGGAGTTCAGCCGGTCCATTCGGAAGATGGCCGGCTTCGGCCGCCACGCTCAGGCCCGCGACCTGCAGGTCCTCAGCTCGGACGTGACCGACGCGCGCCGCACGGTGCTGCGGCAGGTCGTCTACACCGACACGGTGTCCGCCCGGGAGTGCCGCATTCCCTTCCGGGTCTACGCCGGGCGCAGCGACCGGATCGTCACCCGCGCCTCCGCGCAGAGCGTCTTCCCGGAGGCCGAAACCCTACCGGGAGACCATTCCTCAATCCTGCACGCAGCGCAGGCCGACAACCTGACGTTTCCCACCCTGAAACGGCACCTCGTCGAGACCTTCGGCCAACGTCCCGCCATCACCGTCACCGGCGATGGCGCGGTGGCCCCGCCGTCCCCCGATTCCACCGAGCCGGTGAACGGGGAGAACGTGGTGGTGCGATGGAACCCCGACTCTCGTACGGTCGACTTCATCACCACACCGGACGTCGCGCTGTCATGGATCAGGGAACTGCGCGAGGAGCAGCCGGATGAGTAGCGAAGAAAACTACCCGCGGCGAGTGCCTTTCCGCGAGGCCCAGAAAGCGTGGGATGACTTCAGCCGCACAGGGCGCGGCGAGGACCTCGACAAGATCATTACCATGCTCCGTAACACGTTGGTGCACCTACCACCCGGAGCGCCTGAGTGGAACGCCGCCTTCACGAATCTGGGCGCCGCGCTGCTGCGGCGTTACGAGCTTGCCGGGCACGCCGATGACGTCGAGGAGGCAGCTCGGGCTTTGAGGGCCGCAGTCGACGGACTACCGGAGGGCGACCGGCGGCGGGTGCCAGCGTTGACGAATCTGGGCGCCGTCCACCTTCGCCGTTACGAGCTTGCTGGCCACGCCCACGATCTGAAGCAGGCGATCCAGGTGCTCGGCGCTGCCGTCGAGCAGCTGACGGAGACCAACCATGACATCGCAGCATTGACGAACCTCGGCACCGCACTGCTACTCCGCTTTAACGAGTCGGATCACGAAGAGGACGTCGATCGGGCAATGGCGGTGCTGCGGACCGCAGTGGGCCGTCTCCGACCTGATCAGCCGGAATATCTGACGGCCTTGTCCAACCTCGGCGACGCACTACGGGCAAAGTACGAGCGAACGCCTCGACGGCTCATCGACGAGGACGACGGGCAGCTGCGCTCGCTGAGCGTAGAGGCGGTGCACATTTACCGCGAGGTGCTGAACCGACGTCGGCGGCTCCTCGGTGATGATCACAGACAGACTCTCGCCTCGATGAATAACCTCGCGGTCGTACTGCAGAACCAGGGCGATCTCGAGGCCGCCGAGCGCCTGCACCGAGAAACCTACGAACGTGCAGGCCGGGTGCTCGGCCCGGAACATCCCACGACGCTTTCTTCAATGAACAACCTCGCCGGCGTGCTGCAGGACCTCGGCAACCTCGACGGCGCACAGCGTCTTTACGAGCAGACGCTCGCGGTCCGCACCCGGCTATACGGGCCGGAT
Source organism: Micromonospora inaquosa (assembly GCF_003857055.1). GTDB lineage: Bacteria > Actinomycetota > Actinomycetes > Mycobacteriales > Micromonosporaceae > Micromonospora > Micromonospora inaquosa. The sequence continues at coordinate 28,514 of NZ_QGSZ01000150.1, forward strand.
CATCCAAACACGTTGGCGTCGATGCACAACCTCGCGGGTATCTTCCGGAGCACTGGCGACCTCACCGTGGCCCGGCGCATGTACGAACAGGTGGTGGCGGAGTCGCGGCGTCTTCTCGGGCGAAAGCATCCGAGCACCCTGGTGTCAATGACCAACCTAGCCGGAGTGCGACGTGAGCTCGGCGATGTGGCCGGGGCGCGGGAGCTATACCAGCAGGCGCTGGAGGTCTCCGAACTTGTCCTCGGCGCCGACCATCCACGAAGCCGGAGCATTCTCGCTGAGCTAGCTGCGTTGTGGCCACCGGGCGACCCGGCCCAGTACGGCACTTCGCCCGTGGAGACGGAGGTCGCGCTAACGGTGCTTGGCGGAGATTCTGGCGAGGTTCGGTCACTTGCAAAGTGGATTGAGGAGGAGCCGGCGCTGCGTGGCACACTGCGCCTCACCGAGCCGGCACTCGACCCGGGCGCCATGGGCTCGCTCTCTGACACGATCGCGGTCGCGTTTGCTTCCGCGTCGGTTTCCCCGTTCGCCCGGGCGCTCGTGTCGTGGATCCGAGCCCGCCCACGCCGCGCACGGGTGGTAATTACAGCGCCGGACGGCAACCGGATCGAACTCTCAACGAGCGCATTGAACAACATGACCCCGGTCGCTGAACAACATCTCGTCGAAAGCTTGACGACGACGCTACGCGGATCTTGAGGAAGCGCTCAGTAAGGTTTCCAGAAGTTGCCCGGGCGGTCTGCGTGGGAACGAGGAGACTTGAACCCAGAAGAACCTCGTTTCGAGTCTCGTTCAGGGCTTGTCATTGCTTGTCAAAAACTCATGTTACCGTCCGCAACCATCCCGACCATGTCATTGATAACCGGAAATTGAAACCGATCTGCACGGACACAAATCAAGCAGTAGTCGCTGCTTGTCACTGGTCGTCAACGGCAGGCGGGGAGGGTCGGGGGAACGGGATAGGACGACAGGACAACGCGGGGACCCAGCGTCGCCCTGCTCCCCCACCGTCGGGACGTTTCGTCATCAGAAGGCAGCGTGCGCCGGCCCGTCGCGACGAACCTACGCGCGGGCAATGGGGTTCGTGTCGGTGGGGCCGCCGCGAGGGTAAACTACCCCCATTGCGCCCGACCAGCAGCCGCCGCAGGCCGTCTCGTGCTCACCTCCCTGGATGCCTTCTCCCAGCTGCTGGTCTCGGAGGGTGACGTCTAGCGCCAAGATGTAGGTATGGCGCGTGCAGAACGGACACTCCGCGGGCTCGTCCAGAAAGACAGCCCGATTGCCGACGTACTGACCGATGATGTCGCCCACACACTCCCATCGTTCGGCCAACTCTGGGATGCCGTTCAGGCTTCGCTGGATGAGCTATATGCCCGCGACATGGATCTGCTTGGGACGACTGAACGCGCGGTGGTCGGCCGTCTGATGGTCTACCTCGACAGGCACCTTGCTGCCCTGTCGAGTAGTGGCCTAGTGATCGACCAAGACTACGAGCGGGCCGGCCAAGCGACGAAGCGACTGACTGCCCGCGGAATGCCGGACAAGAAGATCGTCCCGGACCTGATCTTTCATCGTCGACGAGACCTGGGACCGACGGGCAACGTGCTTGCGATCGAAGTCAAGACCGACAGGCGAGCGGATGGACGACTCCACGACTTCGCCAAGCTCTCGGTCCTCACCGGTCATGTCACCACGGCAATCGCCTACGGCAAGTACCTGCGCCTACATGGCGACCGTGCTCCAGAGGGGCAGGCAAGGACGGCCGACGTCAGCCTTCCCCTGGGCATGAGCCCGTATAAGTACGGGATATGGCTCCTGCTTGAACCCAGGGGTACCGAGTGCTGGTGGTGGTCGAACGGGAAGGCACCCCAGCCTCTCAACTACATGGCCCCAACATCGGATCTGCCTAGCCCTCCATGAGCTGGGCGAGGTTGGCTGTGACAGGTTCGTTCGGCCCCACCCTGACGGCTTGATCTGGCCCCACCTGGTGTTCGGGCGGATGGTTGTGACGGCTTGATGTGGCCCCACCTTTTGTTGGGGATGGGAAGATCGTCGCGACACCTGCCGAGGAGGCCCGTTGGGGTCGTCCAAGGTGGAGTTGTTCGAGGCGATTCGCCGTGACCGGCGGGTCGACAGCTTGTCGATCAGGGCGTTAGCCGAACGGCATGGAGTGCATCGACGCACCGTTCGCCAGGCCTTGGACAACGCGGATCCGTTGCCCCGCAAGACGCCGGTGCGACGCTCGGCGCGGCTCGATCCGTTGAAGAGGTTGATCGACGCGATGCTGCAAGCCGACCTCGACGCTCCTCGCAAGCAGCGTCATACGGCCCGGCGGGTCCTGGCCCGGCTGGTCGACGAACACGGCGTTGTCGACCTGTCCTACTCGACGGTTCGTGACTACGTGGCCCTGCGGCGGCCTCAGATCGCAGCCGAAGCAGGTCGTGGATTGGAGACCGCGTTCGTGTTGCAGACACATCTTCCAGGGGCAGAGGCCGAGGTCGATTTCGGTGATGTCTGGGTCCGCCTGGCCGGCGTGATGACCAAGTGTTTCCTGTTGTCGGGGTACTCGTTGGAGTGCAGAGGTGAGTACGGCTGATCTTGCAGAGGTCAGGTGTCGTGGTGGGCGCCTTGTTCGTCACGGTGGGTTGCGTTTTGCAGGCGCAGGCGGGTGAGGCCGAGCA
>NZ_QGSZ01000144.1 GCF_003857055.1 Micromonospora inaquosa
CTCCGCCCCGTGGGGGGCGGCCGAGCGCGGGGGCCCCCCGTCCCGGCTACTGCAGGAACGCCCCGAGGGGCGAGAGCAGCAACCGGCCGAGCGCCGCGGCGTTGTCGTCCAGCCGTGTGCGCTCACACTCGCGGGCGTCCGGATCGTGCCGGCACCGCCAGATCTTCTGCGCGTTACGCCAGGCGACATCGCGCGTGTACTCGACCAGTTCCCCCTGGTACCAGTCGTCGATGTCGCCGTTGAGCATGTCGATGAGCAGCTGCCACCGCTCCAGGTAGCCGCGGCGCAGGCCGGGGATCTTGTCCGCGAAGATGTTGTTGATCTCGAGGTAGTCGTGGTGCTGGTCGCTGCCGTCGACCGGCTCCGACTCCAGGTGGTCGAACGTGGTCACCAGGGCGAACGGCAGGTCGAAGTTGATGTGCGCGTTCACCCCGGCCGCCGCCGAGGGCAACGGGCGGGCGTCCGGCCCCCGCATCCGTTCGAAGAGGCACGACCACGCCTTCGGGGTGCCGGGGCTGGAGTCGGTCCACAACCGCATCGCGTCGAAATACCGGGCGGCGAACTCGACGTCGAGCCGGGAAAGGAAGGCCGGGTCGATGAAGCGGTCGTCGTACAGCCCGTCCAGCACACTGCTGGTGATCGTCAGGTAGAGCTTGTTGAAGTCAGCCAGCGGGCAACTGGCCCCCAACGGTGGCAGCCGGACCAGCAGGTCCTGGAGTTTGGTCAGGTGATCGACCACGGCCGGCACGTCCGCGGGATGGTCGGCCAGCAGGTCGACGATGTCCCGGTGCACGGGCCCCCAGACCGGTTCGATCATTTCTCCTCCATCGTGGTCGGCGGCATCCCCCGTGCCGTCGTCGACGCGGCCCAGCCTCTCAGCCGACACCGGCCCGCCGGATCAGTAGAACGACGTATCCCGGCGCGCACACGCGCCGGGATACGTAGGAGTGGTCGGTCAGCCCCGTTGGTTGCGCAACTGGATCGCGCTGGCCTGCACGCGGGTCCGGACCTGGAGCTTGTCGAAGATGTGCGACACGTGCACACCGATGGTCCGCTCGCTGATGAACAGGCGCTGCCCGATCTCCTTGTTGGTCAACCCCTCCGCGACCAGGGCGAGCACTTCCCGTTCCCGTGCGGTGAGCGCCGTCAACTCGTCGTCGGACGCCTCGGTCGCTGCGGTGCGCGTACCGGTGGTGGTGTCGCGCTCGTCCAGCGACACCCGGGCCCGCCCGGCCAGCTCGCGGATCTCCGAGGTCAACGGCACCGCGCCCAACCCCTGCGCGACCCGGTACGCCTCCCGCAGGAGCTTGCCGGCGGTGGCCACCCGGCTGCGGCGGGCCAGCAGCGCCTCGGCCTGCCGCAGCCGCGAGTAGGCCGCCGGATAGGGATGATTGCGTCGATCCCACTCGGCGGCCGACACGGCCCACAGCTCCGGGTCGCTGCCGTCGAGGCGGCTCACCTCGGCGGCGCACAGCGCCAGGAACCCCTCCACCACCGAGCGCACCGGCCGGGCGGCGCCGGCACTCTTGCGGGCCATCCGCTCGGCCACGTCGCGCAGCCGGCGTACCGCCGTCGGGTCCACCTCCACGCTGCGGCTGGCGTGCGCCTCCGCCTCCGCCCGCAGGCCGTGCCAGACCAACGCGGAGAGGATCATCACGTCGTCGGAGCGGCTCTCGGTGAGGCCACGCTGCACCGCCTGCCGCGCCACGTCGTGCCGGCCCTCCCACATGGCCAGCCCGGAGCGCAGGGTGAGCAGCGGAATGACGTGTCGCGCCCCACCGCCGGCGAGCAGGGTCGCCACCGCGTCGAGGTCCCGACCGGCGGCCTCGATGTCGCCGTAGCCCACCGAGAGTCGGCACCGGGCCAGCAGCAGCTCCACGGCGTCCGCACCAGACGGTCGGTGCCGCAGCGCCGCGGCGACCACCTTCTCCGCCTCGGCCCACTGGCCCACCCGGAACAGCCCGTTGATGGCGATGGCCAGCAGCCGGGTGCCCCAGGTGCGGCCCAGCCCCAGCTCGGCGACCCGCTCGGCACCCCGACGGGCCACCACCACGCCCTCTTCGAGGATGTTCAGCGGCCCGGTCAGCAGCTCCGCCAGGTGCAGGTACGCGCAGGCCACGTCCTCCGGCTGACCGGCCCGCTCCGCGGTGTCGAGGGCGTTGCGCATGACCGCCAGACCGGCGTCCGGGTCCTCCAGAAAGGCGTCGCTGAAGCCCAGCGCCGAACTGGCCAGCACCACCTCGGTGGCCGAGCCCTCCACGTTCTCGGCCAACGCCAGCGCCTCGCGGGCCCGCTCGCCGGCGTCGGCGTACCGACCCAGGTGCAGCAGCAGCTCAGCCAGGCGGGCGGCGGCGCTGGCCCGGTCCCGCGGGGAGCAGTCTTCGGCCTTCAGCGCCCGCTGGTACTCCTCCTCGGCCAACGCGGAGCGACCGGCGGCGGCCAGGTAACGGGCGCGACGGATGTGCAGCGCGCAGCTCGCCTCGCCACCCCGCAGCGCGGCCAGCTCCTCCAGCAGTGCCAACGCGCGGGCGTGCTCCCCACAGTGGTGGGCCGCCTCGGCGGCGTTCTCGAGCAACTCGACCCGGTCCACGGTCAGCGGGCCCGGCCCGGCGGCCAACTGCAACGCCGCCGACCAGTGCCGGTGCGCCTCGGCGTAACCGTGCAGCCGCTCGGCCTCCTGAGCGGCGGCCACCGCCGCCGGCAGGGCGCGCGCCGGTTCGCCGGCCAGCCGCCAGTGGTGCGCCAGCCGGGCCTGGTGCAGCTCGCCGGGGGCCGTGGTCAGCGCCTCGGCGTAGCGGCGGTGCAGCCCGGAGCGCTCGGCCGGCAGCAGCTCGTGCGCCAACACCTCGGCGACGAGGCGGTGCCGCAGTCGGTAGCCGTCGTCGGCGCCGACCAGCAGCCGGTGCGCCACCGCGGCCCGAGCCGCGGCGATCAGCTCGTCCTCCGGCATCCGCAGCACCTCGGCCAGCAGCCAGTGCTGCACCGGCTCGACACCGGCGGCCACCGCGTGCACCACGGCGTGCGCGTGCTGGGGCAGCGCGTCGACCCGGTCGAGGAAGATCTCCCGCAGCGTCTCGGACAGGCCGTCGCGGCCATCGCGCAGGTCGCGGGCCAGCTCCTCGATGACGAACGGGTTGCCGCCGCTGCGCTGCCACACCTGCTCGGCGGCCTCGGCGCTCAACGGCCGGCCGACCACCGCCGCGGCGAGCGTCTCGGTCTCGGCCCGGCCCAGCGGCGCCAGGTCGAGCACCCGCACCGTGCGGAGCCGACGCAGTTCGGTGAGCACCCGGCGCAGTGGGTGCGCGCCCTGCAACGACTCGGCACGCACCGCGGCCAGCACCGACAGCTGAAGATCACCCAGGCCGGCGAGCAGGTAGAGCAGGAGTTGCCGGGTGCTGCGGTCGACCCACTGGAGGTCGTCCAGGATCAGCACCAGCGGGCGCCCCTCGGCGATCAGGTGCAGGCCGCGGGAGACCCGCTCCAGCAGCGCGCCCGCGCCGTCCGGGCCGGCGGTCTCGTCGGCGAACATCTGCAACAACCCCCGCACCGCCGAGGAGGTGCGGGCGTGCAAGGTGGACACCTCGGTGTCGAACCGGCGCAGCGCCTGCAACAGCGGGTGCAGCGGTGAGGCGTCGCCGATGTCCAGGCAACTGCCGGTGAGCACCACGGCACCCCGCTCCCGCAGGTGGTCGCCGATCTCACCCAACAGCCGGGTCTTTCCCACACCGCTCTCACCGGTCAGGAAGACCGCCGCGGTCTGCCCGTGCGCGGCGTCACCGAGCAACGCGGACCGAACCGTCTGCACCAGCTCGGCCCGGCCCACGAGCGGTGCGGTGTCCACATCGCTGGCCATGCCACGCAGCCTAATCACAGGGCCCCACACCGTTCTACGGCTGTCTGCCGCTTGTGGTACTCCTCGCGTCGACTTTGCGACTAAAGGTTGCAGGTGGCCGACATACGTCGTTCGGCAGATCCCCCGTCGGCCCAGGAATGCCAATCTCCGGAGGTGATCAGGCAACCGCGGGGAGAAAGGCCGGTGCGAAACCCATGACCACCAGCATCATCGTCGACACGCAACGGACCGTCACCCCGCTCTGGCCGGTACCGCAGGAGAGACGCGTCGTCACCGTTCTCTTCGCGGACATCGTCGGCTCCACGGCCCTGGTGGACCGGCTCGACCCGGAGGACGTCCGAGCGATGCAGCAGGCCTACTTCGACACCGTCGCCGGTGTGCTGCACCGCTGGCAGGGGGTGGTGGAGAAGTACATCGGCGACGCCGTGATGGCCCTCTTCGGCGCTCGGCACTCCGACGGCTTCGACGCATACCGGGCGGTGCGCGCCGGGCTTGAGATCCAGGCCGCGCTGGACCGTCGGCCCGTGCTCGACGACATCAGGCTGCGCGTCCGCGTCGGGGTCGCCACCGGCGAGGTCGTGGTCGACCTGGGCGACGTCGTCACCGGCGGGCACGGCCTGGCCAGCGGCGCGGTGATCACCACCGCCGCCCGCCTGCAGGAGTACGCCGCACCCGGCGGCGTCGCGCTCTGCGCGGCCACCGCCCGCGCCACCGCCGGCCTGATCACCCAGCGTCAACTGACGCCGGTGTCGGTCGCCGGCCGGGTGCCGCCGGTGCCGCTCTGGCACGCCGTCGGTCCGGTACGCCCCGGCGCCGACCGGCACGACGGCCCGTTGATCGGTCGACGCCGCGAGCTGGCCACCATCCGCGACCAGTTGGGCTCGGCCATCCGGGAACGAACACCACGCTGGATCTCGCTGGTCGGCCCCACCGGCAGTGGCCGCAGCCGGCTGCTGCACGAGCTGACCAGTGGCCTGACCACGGTGGACGGAATGTCGGTCCGCTGGTGCGTGGCGACCTGCCAGCCGTACCCCGATCAGGTGTTGGCGCCGGTCGCGCATCTGCTTCGCGGCCTCGCCGGGATCCGACACAGCGACGGCCCGGCGGCGGTGCACGACCGGCTCGTCGCCGCCCTGACGCCGCTGTTCCCGCCGACCAGGGTGGCCACCGCCGTCCCGGCGCTCCAGCGGATGCTGACCACCCCGGACGGCTCGGCCACCGCCCTCGCCGGCGCGGAGATCTGCCGGGAGGTCCTGCTGCGCCTGGCCGCCCACCGGCCGCTGATCGTGGCCGTCGACGACCTGGACCGGGCCGCGCCGGCGGTGAGCCGGTTCCTGCACGCGCTGTTCAGCGCGGCGACGGAGCGCCGACTGCCGCTGGCCCTGCTCACCGTGCACCAGCCGCAGTGGGCCGACACCCGGCCCGGTCCGGCCCGACGGCTGACGATCGGCCCGCTGGCGGCGGTGCAGTCCGGGCGGCTGCTGCGCCACCTGCTCAGCCGGGCCGGGCAGCCGGTGGCCCTGGTCGACCGGCTGCTGCCGCTGGTGGGAGGCCGCCCCGGCCACGCGACGGCGTACGTCACGTCGCTGGTGGACGGCGCCGATCCGTCGGTGCTCCCGCTGCCCGAGGCGGTACGCCGGGCCGTCGGCGCGGAACTGGACCACCTCGACGGTGAGCGGCGGGCGGTGCTGATGGCCGCCGGCACCCTCGGTGGCCTGATCTCCGGTGCGACCGTGGACCGGGCACTCGGCTGGACGCCCGGCCGGTCCGCGTCCGCACTGCGCGGCCTGGTCGCCGCCGGGCTGCTGCTTCCCCACCGCGTCGACGGGTACGCGTTCGCGGCGCCCGCGCTGCGCCAGGTCGCCGCCGAGCGGTTGCCCCGCGCCCTGCGGGCCGTCTTCGCCAGCCGCGCCGCCGCCGCGCCGCACCTCCACACCGTCCATTCGCACGGCGGTGAACCCGCCGACCGTGCCGAGGCGGTCCGCGCCGGTGCCGACGCTGTCGTCGTCGACGGCGCGGCCGCGCGCTCCGCTGAGGTCGTGCGTCTCGACCGGGTTCGCTCCCGCGCCGACCTCGACGACGTCATGGCGGCACCGGCTCCGGTGTCGCGACCGGGCGTCACCGGCCCGGTGCAGCACCGACCCGCCCGCACCCCGACGATGGCCACCGCGCCGGCCGCGCCGAATCGGCAGACCGACCGTTCGCCGGGTTCCGGCCGGCTCCGAGTCGTCGCGTCTGCCGGTGCCGTGCCGAGGGCCCAGGCCGTGTCGGTGGCCGCGTCTCGGAGGAACACGGCCGGGCACTGGCCGTCGGAGGTCGCCCGTTCCCGGGCAGCGGTCAACGCGAAGTCTGCCGTGCCGGGGTCCGCCCGGCGTGGGGCGCTCGTCGGCGTCGGTGAGACGCCCTCGTTACGCATCACGCCCGGTACGCCATTGGTCCGCTGGCCGGAGGGTCTGGCCGCGTCCGCCTGACGCTCCGCCGGCGGTCGCGGGCGGAGCCGGGTGGGTCGACGCGCTGACCCAGACTTCGGCCGGCCGGGTGCTCAGCGGGCGGCCAGGAAGGCCAGCACTCGCGGCCACGCCACAGTGGTGGCGTCCGGGGAATGCTCGGGCAGTTCCGGGTCGGTGAACAGATGCCCCACGCCGGGGTAGCGGAAGACCGTCAGGTCGGCGCCGGCGTCGGCCATGGCCTGCTGCCACTCGTCGACCTCGTCCGGCGCGTCGTACGGATCGGGGTCGGCGAGGTGCAACTGCACCGGTAGGCCGGGGCGAACGGCGTCCGGGGCGCCACCGGTGCCGTGCAGCAGGAGCAGACCCGCGGCGTCGGGGCGTTCGGCCAGCAGCGCCCCGGCCACACCGGCGCCCATCGAGAAGCCGGCGAGCACCGTCTGCGGTGGCAGGTCACGCAGCGCGGCCCGGGCCCGGTCCAGCACCACGTCGTGGCCGATCTTGTCGAGCAACGCGAAGCCGTCCTCGACCGTGTCGGTGGCCGGGACGCCGTACAGGTCGGGGGTGCTGACCTGGTGCCCGGCGGTGCGCAACCGGTCGGCGGCGGCGCGCACGGCGGGCCGCAGCCCGTACACGGAGTGGAACAGCACGACGTGTCGCATCCGGTCATCCTGCCGCAGCCAACCGGCCGTCCGGTGTGGCCACGCCCAGTGGGAGTCAGACCAGTGCCGTCAGGCGTCCGGCCGCTGGTCGACGATGCGGCGCATCTTGCCCATCGACCGTTCCACGGTGTCCGGGGCGAGGACGTCGACCGCCACGCTCACACCGATGGTGTTCTTCACCAGCTGCACCAGCGTGCCACCGGCCCGCTCGGCGGCGTCCACGGCGACGCCGGCCCGCCGCTCCACGCGCACCGTGAGGGTGTCCAACCGGCCGTGCCGATCGAGGACGCACTGGAAGTGCGGTGACAACTGCGGGATCCGCAGGATCAGCTCCTCGATCTGGGTGGGGAAGATGTTCACGCCACGCAGGATCATCATGTCGTCGGTCCGGCCGGTGATCTTCTCGATCCGGCGCATCGGCCGGGCGGTGCCGGGCAGCAGCCGGGTCAGGTCGCGGGTGCGGTAACGCACGACCGGCATCGCCTCCTTGGTCAGGGAGGTCAACACCAGCTCACCGCGCTCACCGTCGGGCAGCACCGCCCCGGTGACCAGGTCGATGATCTCCGGGTAGAAGTGGTCCTCCCACAGGTGCAGCCCGTCCTTGGTCTCGACGCACTCGGTCGCCACGCCGGGACCCATCACCTCGGAGAGCCCGTAGATGTCGACGGCGTGGATGTCCAGCTGCTGCTCGATCTCCCGGCGCATGTCCTCGGTCCACGGTTCGGCCCCGAAGATGCCCACTCGCAGCGAGGTGGCCCGGGGGTCGATGCCCTGGCGGCGCATCTCGTCGACGATGGCCAGCAGGTAGCTGGGAGTGACCATGATGACCTCGGGTTCGAAGTCGCGGATCAGCATGACCTGACGCTCGGTCATGCCACCGGAGACCGGGATGACAGTGCAGCCCAGCTCCTCGGCCCCGTAGTGCGCACCCAGACCGCCGGTGAAGAGCCCGTAGCCGTACGCGACGTGCACCCGGTCGCCGGGCCGGCCGCCGGAGGCGCGGATCGAGCGGGCCATCAGGCGCGCCCAGGTACGCAGGTCGTCGCGGGTGTAGCCGACCACCGTCGGACGGCCGGTGGTGCCGGAGGAGGCGTGCAGGCGGGCCACCCGCTCCCGGGGTACGGCGAACATGCCGAACGGGTAGTTCTCCCGCAGCTCGGCCTTGCCGGTGAACGGGAAGCGGGCCAGGTCGTCGAGGTCCCGGCAGTCGTCAGGGTGCACCCCGGCCGCGTCGAACGCCCGCCGGTAGTGCGGCACCTTGTCGTACGCGTGCCGCAACGACCAGCGTAGTCGGTCGCGTTGCAGGGCGCGCAGCTCGTCGATGCCGGCGCGCTCGATCGGCTCCAGCTCCTCCGGACGAGGGGTGCGGTCCTGCATCGGCTGCCTCCTTGGCGCGGCGGTCCCGGTGGGGCTGCGGGTACCGTACGCCGGCTGTCGCCCGGGTCAGCGGGCGGCGGGCAGCCGGTGCAGGGCGTCGACCAGCGGCGCCAGCTCGGGGGTGGCCTCCGCCCGGGCGAGCGCGTCGGCGAGCACCCGGTCGTGGGTCGGTCGCGTCTGGGCGAGCAGCTCGGAGCCGGCCGGCGTCAGCTCGGTGTAGATGCCGCGCCGGTCGTCGGCGCAGAGGATCCGGGTGAGCAGCCCTCGCTGCTCCAGGCGGGTGACCAGCCGGGTGGTGGCGCTGCCGGAGAGCGCTGCGGCGCGGGCGAGCTGACTCATCCGCATGTGCCAGCCGTCCTGCCGGGAGAGCGCGTCGAGCACCGTGTATTCGACGACGGAGAGGTCGTGGCCGCTGTGCAGGGCGCGCTCCAGGGAGGTCTCGATCAGCCCGTGCAGGGCGGCGAGGGTGCGCCAGCCCTGGGCGCGGATCTCGACCGCGTCGTCGGCGATGCCCATGGCGGCCCTCCTCGGTGTGATCTGAACGCATCCCAAGCTACCACGCTTGCGCGGATATAAAGCGCGTGCAAGTATTTCGTTGCTGGCGCGTGTAGTTGCACACGCTGCATATCTGCCTCCTTCCGATTGGGAAGACCATGTCCGTACGCCAAAAGTCCCTGCCGCCCGGCCTGATCGCGCTGGCCATCGGCGCCTTCGGCATCGGGCTCACCGAGTTCGTCATCATGGGGTTGTTGCCCGAGGTGGCCGCCGACTTCGCGGTCACCGAACCGGTGGCCGGCTGGCTGATCTCCGGCTACGCGCTCAGCGTGGCCGCCGGCGGGGTCGCCCTCACCGCGGCGGTCACCCGACTGCCGCGCAAACCGGTGCTGCTCGGCCTGATGGTGCTCTTCATCATCGGCAACCTGCTCTCCGCCGTCGCCGGTGACTACGCCGTGATGATGGCCGGCCGGATCGTCGCCGCGCTCTGCCACGGCGCGTTCTTCGGCATCGGCGCCGTGGTCGCCGCCGGTCTGGTCGCACCGGCCCGCCGGGCGGGCGCCATCGCCATGATGTTCGCCGGCCTGACCATCGCGAACGTGCTCGGCGTGCCGTTCGGCACCTTCCTCGGGCAGCACTTCGGCTGGCGATCGACGTTCTGGGCGATCACCGCCATCGGTGTGGTCGCCCTGATCGGGCTGGCCCTGCTCGTCCCGGCGGGCGACACCGCCAACGCCGACCGCCCGGCCGGCGGGCTGCGCGGCGAGTTGCGAGCCTTCACCCACCCGCAGGTCTGGCTCTCCCTGGTGATCACCGTGCTGGGCTTCGGTGGAATGTTCGGCGCGTTCACCTACATCGCCTACACGCTCACCGAGGTCAGCGGCTTCGCCACCAGCACCGTGCCGTGGCTGCTCGTCCTCTTCGGAGTGGGGCTCTTCGCGGGCAACCTGCTCGGCGGCCGGGCGGCGGACAGGTCACTGTCGCGCACCCTGGTCACCGTCCTGGCGGTGCTCACCGTGGTGCTCGTCGGCTTCGCACTGACCGCCACGAGCCCGGCGCTGACCATCGTCGCGCTGGTGCTGATGGGCGGGTTCGGCTTCGCCACCGTGCCGCCGCTGCAGATGCGGATCATGCGGTACGCCCACCAGGCGCCGACCCTGGCGTCCGGGGCGAACATCGCCGCGTTCAACCTCGGCAACGCGTTGGGCGCCTGGATCGGCGGCGTGACCATCGCCGCCGGGCTCGGCTACACCTCGCCGATCTGGGCCGGCGCCGCCCTCACCCTCATCGGGCTGGGCGTACTCCTCTGGGCGCTGCGGCTGGCCCGGCGCGACGAGCCGGCCCGGGCCGAGGCGAGCCTGGTGGACGCCACGGTCTGACCCCGCAGGGAAGAGAACGCCGGCCGGGCATCCGCCCGGCCGGCGTCGCTCTGATCATCGCCCCTGCCATCTTTCCGCAGTTGCAAATTATGTGCAACAAGGTCTGGACAACCCACTCGGGCCGTAACTAGCCTGATCGCTATGAGTCCTTACATCGCGGATCCGTGGGCGTGGCAGGAGAGCTGGGACCGCCAGCAGGAGTCCTACCTCCCCGACCGGGAACACCGGTTCACCGCCATGCTCGACACCGTCGACGCGGTCCTCGACGGTCGACCGCCGCGGGTGCTCGACCTGGCCGGCGGCACCGGCACCATCTCGCTGCGGACCCTCGCGCGCTTCCCCGCCGCGCAGACGACCCTGGTCGACCTCGACCCCGCGCTGCTCGCCATCGCCAACGCCTCGCTGGCCGACCGAGCCACCATCATCACGGCCGACCTCGGCACCCCCGAATGGCACTCCACGCTCCCGCACCGGGAGTACGACGCCGTTCTCACCGCCACCGCCCTGCACTGGCTGCCGGCCGACCGTCTCGGGCAGCTCTACGCCGAGCTGCGCGACGTGCTGCGACCGGGCGGCGTCTTCGTCAACGCCGACCACATGCCGGACGACACCCTGCCGGAGCTGACCAAGCGGCTGATGGACCGGGCCCGGGACCGGCGCAACGCCCGGTACACCACCGGCTCGATGCTGTCCTGGTCGGACTGGTGGGAGCAGGCCGGCGCCGACCCGGCGCTCGCCCCGCTCGTCGCCCAGCGACACACGATCTACCCGACCGGACACAGCCCCGAGTGGATCCCTCCGGTCTCCTGGCACCTGGCCGCGCTCACCGCGGCCGGCTTCACCGAGGTCGGCACGGTCTGGCGAGGCGGCCCGGACGCCGCCGTCGCGGCAGTTCGCTGACACCGGCGGTGCGGTGACGGCGCTGGAGCCGGCACCGCTGGAGCCGGTACTACGCTGAGGAGTCGTGCCAGAGCCGTTCGAGCCGCGTACCGACCCCGACGTCGACCTGCGCGTCCCCGCCGACCGCCGCGAGCTGACCGCGCGCCCCGCGACGATCCTCGCCACGATCGCGGCCGGTGGGGCGCTGGGCGCGCTGGCCCGCGCCGGTCTGCAACACGCCGTTCCGCACGCGCCGACCGGCTTCGGTTGGGCCACGTTCATTGTCAACACGTCCGGCTGCCTGCTGATCGGTGTGCTGATGGCGGTGCTCGGGCACCTCGACGGCGGGCACCCGTTGGCTCGCCCGTTCCTCGGGGTCGGGGTGCTCGGCGGGTTCACCACCTTCTCCACCTACGCGGTCGACATCCAGCAGGCGATCGTCGCGGGCGCACCGGGCACCGCACTGGCGTATCTCGCCGCGACGGTGCTCGGGGCGCTCGTCGCTGTCGGGTTGGGCGACGCCGCCACCGCCGGGCTGCTGCGCCGGGCGGCCCGGTGACCGTCCTGCTCATCGCCCTGGGCGCGGCCGTCGGCGCGCCGCTGCGCTACCTGACCGACCGGGCCGTGCAGTCCCGGCACCACTCGGCGTTCCCCTGGGGCACCCTGCTGGTCAACGTGTCCGGGTCGCTGCTGCTCGGCGCCCTGGCCGGGTGGCCGATCGGCCCGGCGGTCAGCGCGTTGCTCAGTACCGGCTTCTGCGGCGCGCTGACCACCTACTCCACCTTCAGCTACGAAACGCTGCGGCTGACCAGGGGCGGCCATCGGCTCCTCGCGCTGGCCAACGTGCTGGGCAGCGTCGCCGCCGGGCTGGCCGCCGCCACCGTCGGCTACGCGCTGGCCCGCGCCCTGACCGGCTGACCGCGCGCCAACCGCGCCGCACGTCATCGACACCAACGCCTGGACCAGGCGCTGACCCGCAACACACCGAGGGTATATACGCGAGGTATACCCTCGGTGTAGTGTGCGGGCATGAGCGTGCCACTGACCCTTCTCGGCCTCCTCGAACGCGAGCCCAGCCACGGTTACGACCTGAAGCGCGACTATGACGCCTTCTTCGGCCGGGGCAAGCCACTGCCGTTCGGCCAGGTCTACTCCACCCTCAGCCGACTGGCCCGCGACGGCAAGGTGGTGATCAGCGACGTCGCACCCGGCGCCGGCCCCGACCGCAAGCGCTACATCATCACCGACGTCGGCGCGACCGAGGTCGAACAGTGGCTGACCCAGCCGGTCGACCCGGAACCGCACCTGCAGACGGTGCTCTTCGCCAAGGTCGTGCTCGCGCTGATGCTGGACCGGCCGGCCGCCGAATACCTCGACACCCAGCGCAGCGCGCACCTGCGCCGGATGCGTGAGCTGACCGAGATCAAGCGCGCCGGCGGCCTGGTCGACGCGCTCCTCGCCGACCACGGCCTCTACCACCTGGAGGCGGACCTCCGATGGATCGAGATGACCGGCGCCCGACTGGACGCCCTACGGAAAGAGGTACGGCCGTGAGCGTCATGCTCGAAGCACGCGACGTCGAGTTCTCCTTCGGTCAGACCCCCGCCCTGCGCGGCGCCAGCGTCGCCGTGGAGGCGGGCGAGATCCTCGCCGTGATGGGACCCAGCGGCTCCGGCAAGTCCACCCTGTTGCACTGCCTGGCCGGCATCCTGGTGCCCGACTCCGGCGAGATCCTCTTCGACGGGGCGCGCATCGACGCCATGGCCGAGACCGAGCGCAGCGGCCTGCGCCGGGACCGGTTCGGTTTCGTGTTCCAGTTCGGTCAACTCGTCCCCGAGCTCACCGCTGTGGAGAACGTCGCCCTGCCGCTGCTGCTCAGCGGCGTACGCCGCAGGCAGGCACTCCCCCGGGCGTACGACTGGTTCGCGCGCCTCGGGCTGGACGGCCTGGAGCGGCGGCGTTCGGGTGAGCTCTCCGGCGGGCAGGCGCAACGCGTCGCCCTGGCCCGCGGCCTGGTCGCCGAGCCACAGGTGCTCTTCGCCGACGAGCCGACCGGCGCGCTCGACTCGCTCACCGGCGAGCAGGTCATGGACCTGCTGGTCGGCGCTGCCCGCGAGCAGGGCACCACTGTCATCCTGGTCACCCACGAGCCGAGGATCGCGGCGTACGCCGACCGCGAGGTCATGGTCCGTGACGGGCGCGTGAACGCGCCGGACCGGGTCGCCTCATGATCCGCTTCGGGCTCCGCCTCGCCGTGGCGGGCGGCCGTGAGGCGCTCACCCGCCTGATCGTCATCGCCGCTGCCGTCGCGGTCGGCAGTGGGCTGCTGCTGACCACCCTCGCCGGGGTCAACGCGGTCAACGCCCAGCTCACCCGGTACGCGTCGATGTATCCCACCGCCTCGGCCGCCGACGCCGACCCGCTGTGGTGGTCGAACCGACAGGACTACTTCCACGGTCAGCAGATCATTCGGATCGACGTTGCCCCGACCGGCTCGACCGCGCCCACCCCGGTCGGCATTCCGACCACCCCGGGTCCCGGCGAGTACTACGCCTCGCCCGCGTTTCGTGAACTGCTGGCCGCCCACCCGGCCGACCAGTTGGGCGACCGCTACCCGGGGCGTGACCTCGGCACCGTTGGTCCGGCCGCGCTGACCTCACCGGACACCCTGCTGGTCATCGCGGGCGGCACCCCGGAGCAGGTCGCGAAGCTGCCCAACGCGCAGCAGGTCACCAGGGTGGGCGACACCCCTGCCCTCCCCGAGGCCACGGTGAACCTCATCCTGGGCGTGATCGCCGGCGGGTTGCTGTTCCCCGTGTTGATCTTCATTGGCACCGCCACCCGGCTCAACGCGGCCCGCCGGGAGCAGCGCTTCGCCGCGTTGCGCCTGGTCGGCGCGACACCCCGGCAGATCTCGATGGTCGCCGCGGTGGAGGCGACCGCCGCGGCCGTCGCCGGCACCGTCGTCGGCTTCGGCCTGTTCTACGCCTGCCGCGGCCCGATGGCGGGCATCCCGTTCACCGGCATGCCGTTCTTCCCCAGCGACATGTCGCTCGGCGTGCTGGACGCCCTGCTGGTGGCGCTCGGCGTTCCGGCCGGCGCGGCGGTCGCGGCCCAGGTCTCGCTGCGCCGCGTACGGATCTCGCCGCTGGGCGTCACCCGCCGGGTCACCCCCCGCGCACCGCGCGCGTACCGGCTGATCCCGATCCTGCTCGGCGTCGCCGTGCTGTTCTTCGCCATCAGCTTCCGGCCTCCCACGTCCGACGGCCAGGCCGCGGTGTTCCTGCCCGGCCTGCTGCTCATCATGGCCGGCCTCATCCTCGCCGGCCCGTGGCTGACGATGGTCGGCGCCCGGGTCATGGCCCGGTACGCCAGCCGCCCCGCCACGCTCATCGCCGCGCGACGCCTCGCCGACAACCCGAAGGCCGGCTTCCGGGCGATCAGCGGCATCATGCTCGCGCTCTTCGTGACGAGCGTGGCCGTCGGCGTGATCACCACGATCGTCGCGAACCGTGGCCCGGCACCGGTCGGCTCCACCGAGGCGGGGCAGGTGTCGTTCTACCTTCCCGAGGACGCACCGGCGGCGCCCGACTCGCTCTTCGCCGAGCTGCGCTCGACAACCGGCGTGCGGTCCGCCGCCGCGGTGCGCGAGAACCCGGACCGGACGAGCGTCGGCGAGCCCGGCGTGATCGCGTGCGCCGAGATCCCGAGCGCGTACGGCCGGTGCGCCGACGGCGCCACAGTTGCCGAGGTAGCCACGGGTCTCATCCCCTTCCGGGAGTCGGCGTCCTCGGCCCGGGTCTGGCCGGCCGCGTCCGTGCCACTCGGCGATCTCCAACAGTTGCCGGTGATGTCGATCATCGTCGACACGGACGGCTCCGCCGCCGCCATCGAGCGCGCGCGCACCATGCTCGAGACCGCCCTGCCGGCCTTCCAGGCGGCGCCGAACGTGCCCGGTGACTTCGAGTCGGAGTTCGCCAACGTCCTGCGCGGCTGGAAACAACTGGCCAACGTCGTCATCATCGGCAGCCTCGCGCTGGGCGGGTGCAGCCTCGCGGTCAGCGTGATCGGCGGTCTCACCGAGCGCAGACGCCCGTTCAGCCTGCTGCGCCTCAGCGGCGCACCGGTGCGGGTCCTTCGTCGGGTGGTCGCGTTGGAGAGCGCCGTACCGATGCTCGCCGTCGCCGTGGTCGCCATCGGCATGGGGCTGCTCGCCGCGCATCTGTTCCTGCGGGCGCAGATGGGCTACACGCTCGTCGCGCCGGAGCCGCGCTTCTTCGTGATCATCGTCGTCGGGTTGGCGACCTGCCTCGGCGTCATCGCGTCCACCCTGCCGCTGCTGGAACGCATCACCGGTCCGGAGACCGCCCGCAGCGAGTGACTGTCCGACCGTGGGCCCGGTGGTCGGCAGCGCGACCACCGGGCCGACGACGAAGACGGCGGACAGGCAGAGGTCAGCGGGCGTGGCGTTCCGGGTGGGCCCGGCTCCAGGTCCGCATCCGCTCCGGGTAGCCGGTGCGCGCCGCCTCGTACAACGGCACGGCGTGCTTGCGGGCGATGGCCCCGGCCGCGCGGGGCGTTCCGGTACGGCGACGGATCCACTCACCGTCGTGGGCGATCGCCATCACCGTGGTGTCCGTCGCGGTCGTCTCCGGCTCCAGGTAGAACTCCACCCCGCGCCGGGTGGCCACGAACGCCTCCAGCGCCGCGAGGTCGTCGCGGGTCGCCTCCCGGTCCAGCTTCGTCGGGGTCGCCTCGGCACCCCGTGACCGCCGATTGAACCAGCTCATGCCCCACCCCTCTCCTCGACGCTCCTCCAGTGCAGCACCGATTCCTGGCAATACGCTGCATGCCGGGTGGGAGACAGCTGATCCGACGAGGACTGGAACCCGCCAGGCGTGGGCGGTGTCATGTGGGTGATGCGAACGGAGGCTCCCCTGGACGACGAGGCGCTCGTCACCCGCGCTCGGGCCGGTGACCTGGAGGCATACGACCTCCTGGTCGCCCGACACACCGCGTCCGCGCACCGGACGGCGGTGCTGCTCGGCGCGGGCTCCGACTCCGAGGATGTCATCCAGGAGGCGTTTGTGAAGGCGTACCGAAAGCTGTCCCGTTACCGGGGCGACGCGTCCTTCCGGTCATGGCTGCTCGCGATCGTCGCCAACGAGACCCGCAACCTGCACCGCTCCCGGGGCCGGCGCGACGGGCTCGTCCTGCGGGCCGCGGCAGCGGACCCGACCTCCCAGATCGTCGAGGACGACGCGGTCGGAGCGGTCCTCGCCGGGGAGCGCCGGACGTCGCTGGTGCAGGCGCTGCGGCAACTGCCGGTACGGGACCGCGAGGTGATCGTCTGCCGGTTCTTCCTCGACCTCAGCGAGGAGGAGACGGTGGCGGCGCTGGGCTGGCCCCGGGGCACTGTGAAGTCGCGTACGTCCCGGGCGCTGGCGAAGCTTCGCGGCCTGCTCGACCGGGAGGAGGTCCGGCATGGGTGACCTCGAACGGGAACTGCGTGACCTGTCCGCCTGGCTGGACACCCCCGATCCGCCGGACGTGACCGCCCGCGTCCGGGTACGACTCAGCACGCCCGCGTCCCGGCGGCGGCGGTGGCGGTCGCTCGCCGCGGCGGTGCTCGTCGCCCTGCTGGTGGCGGTGCTGCCACCGACGCGGGCCGCCATCGCCGACGTCGTCACCGGGCTGCTGCGTTTCGCCGGGGTCAGCATCGCCACCGGGCCCGCACCGCCGCCGCCCGGCGGCGGCGCGTCGCCGTTGCCCGGGCAGCGGGTCGTCGCCCTGGACGAGGCGCAACGGGCGGTGCGGTTTCCGATCCGCCTGCCGGCGACGCTGGGCCCGCCCGGGCAGGTGCTGGTCGCCGACCCGGACGCCACGGGCCGGTACCGGGTGGCGACGCTGCTCTACGACGACGGCGCGCTGCGCGTCGACGCGTTCGACGGTCACCTCGACCTGGCCTTCCACAAGGAGGTCAGCCCTCCGGGGGCGGACTGGGTCCGGGTCAACGACGACTTCGCCGTCTGGGTCGACGGCCCACACGTGTTGTCCTACGTGGACCGGGCGGGAGGGATCCGCAGGGAAACCGCCCGACTGGCCGCCTCGACCCTGATCTGGCAGGACCACGAGGTGAGCTACCGGCTGGAGGGCGACCTCACCAAGGCCGAAGCGATCGAGATCGCCCGTTCGCTGCGCTAGGGAACCTGCCGGGCTCGGCCGGTGTCATGAGGACGCGACGAGTGGTCGACGGGTACCGGAAGGGGCGAGATGGGTTTCTGGGGCAGGTTGATGCTGGCATCCTCGGTGGTCGTGCTGGCGGGGTGCACGACAACGACCAGCGGCGCGGCGCCGACGGCGGGTGCGGCCACCTCGGCGGGCACCGCGACCGCCTGCGCGGCCCGGGTCGAGACGGGGTCCCTTCCCGACTGGGCGGACGCCGGTTTCAGCGGCGACGCGCGGGTTCCGCACGTCTTCGGCGCGAAGGGTGACATCGTGGCGGTGCTGTTCGCCCATCCGCTGCGGCAGGTCCGCGACGACGGGTCGAACAACAAGATCCTCTGGGTGGCGCGCGCCGCCACGACCTCGCCCGACCCGGTCGCACCGGCAACCCTGGTGATCACCGCGAGGTTGGACGGCACCGACACGCGGGTGATCCGGGAGGTCGCCGGCGGTCCCGGTCCGTCGATCATCGACCTGCCGCAGGCCGGTTGCTGGCGCCTCGACCTGAGCTGGTCCGGGCACACCGACACCATGGACCTGGTCTACGCCCCCTGAGCCGACCCGGTCTCAGCGACGGCCCTTGAGCATGCGGGATCGGCGAGGTCCTGGCCCGTCCTCGCCGTCACCGCCGCTTAGGGTGTGGTCGTGCCGATCACCTTTCAGCTCCCTGCGAATCGATCCACAGCGGTGACGTTCGCGGTCTCGCCGTTGCTGGAGTTGGCCTGGGCATGGCATGTGCTGGTCGGCACCGAGCATCACCCCGAGCGTGCGGAGTGGGCGCAGCGAGTCCTCGGTGAGTTGCCGGACGACCTGGCCGCAGAGGTGAACGCATGGTCGTTCGCGGTGCGAGCCGTCCGCGCGACGGTGTTCGCGGATCCGACGCTGTCGCCGACCCTCGACTGGGTTCAGGCGGTGGCGGCACTCCGGAGAATGCCTTCCGGGCAGTTCGCCGCCGCGATGCTTCGGCCGCTGCTGCGGGTGGGCGGTCGATCCGCCGACGTGGCCGACCATCGCGTGGGTGCCGAGTTGATGGCGCTGTCGCGGGCGCGGGGAGCTGGGGCGACACGGGCGGTGCGCCTGCTCCTGGAGAGGCCCGCCGCGGCGCAGGCCGCCGTGATCGACATTCTGGACGGCTGCTGGTCGGCCTTCTTCGCGGCTGAGTGGTGCCAGATCGAGCCCGCGCTGGATGGTGAGGTGCGGGCACGATCGCGCCTGGGTGCAGGTGGCGACCTCCGCGCCGTGTTGTCCGGTCTGTCTCCGGCGGTGGCCATCGGTGAGGACGGCCGCGTCACCATCGACAAGGTGCAGAGCAAGTCGGTGGCGGTGTCCGAACGCGGGCTGGTGCTGGTCCCCACCGTGTTCGGCGCCCCCCATGTGTACGTCGCCGACGAGGCGGGCCGACCGGTGGTGGTGCACTACCCGTTCCCGCCGCCGGAGCGTGCGGCCGATCGGCGACTGACCCTGCGGCGGCTCGACGTGCTCGCTCATCCAGCGCGCCTGGAGGTGTGCCGCGCGATAGCGGTCGAACCCAGGTCAGCGCGGGAGATCGCCCGGCTCTGGCGCCTCGACGAGACCGCGGTGACCAAGCACCTCTCCGCCCTGCGCGTCGCTGGACTGGTTCGCGCGGAGCGGGCTGGGCGGTTCGTCCGGTACTCCCTGGAGGCGTCCGCCATCCAGACGATTGGAGCCGACCTGCTCGACGTGCTGCGTCGCTGATTCCCTGCCGAAGATTGGCAGGGATTGGTTGCCGGCCAGTGGTGCCCCCTACCGTGGCGGCCATGGTGACGCTCGACGAGACGGTGCGGCGGTTGGCCGCCGACCGGGACGTGCTGATGGACCGGACCGCGGATCGCACCGAGGAGGAACTGTCCGCAGGGTATCGGGTGCGACCTGAGCCGATACGACGAGGAGCGGTGGTCGGCGCCGGTCGATCTACCGGACGGGAGGTCACGGTCGATGGGCGAGCTGGCGCGGCACGTCATGACCGTCCCGGGTCATGAGCCGTACTGGCATGCGGCGATTCACCTGGGTGAGCTGGCGGCAGCGGCATGACACCGCTGTACGTGGCGGCGGACATCCACGGTCACCGGTCCGAGTTCTGGGAGGCACTTCGCGAGGCCGGGCTCGTCGACACCGCCGGCCAGTGGTCCGGGGGCGGCGCGCGGTTGTGGCTGCTCGGTGACTACGTCGATCGCGGCCCGGACGGGATCGGCGTCATCAACGACGTCCAGCGGCTCGCCGTCTCCGCACGTGCGGCGGGTGGCCACGTCGGGGCCCTGTTGGGTAACCACGAGGTGCAGTTGCTCGCCGCGCACCGGTTCGGCACCATGCCCGTTGCCGGCTGGGACGAGCCCGGCGGGTTCCGGGGTGGCTGGGCCCGGTTCGGCGGACGTGAGAGGGACCTGCATCAGCTGACGCCACCGCATGTCGAGTGGATGACGCGGCTGCCCGCGGTCACGGTCGTCGACGGATTCCTGCTGGTGCACTCCGACACCGCGCGCTACCTGGAGCTCGGCTCCAGTGTGGCCACCGTGAACGCGGCAGTCAGCACGGCTCTCGACTCCAGCGATCCCGCGACCTGGCTGAGTCTTTGTGGCCGGATGAGCGATCGGGGTGCCTTTCGGGACGCCGTGCCGGCGAACCCGGACGATCGGGTGTCGATGATGCTGCGCATTCTCGGGGGCAACGTGCTCGTCCACGGCCACAGCACCCTCACCAAGCACTTCGGCGTGGCGCCGCAGGATGTCACAGCTGCGCTGCGGTACGCCGACGACAGGGTCATCGCCATCGACGGCGGCGTCTATGAGGGCGGCCGGATCCTGCTCACCCGGCTTCGCTGACCCCGGCTAAGCTCCCTGACGTGCTGGAGGACGCGCGGACGGCGGCCGGCAACAACGCCGAGTGGTGCGACATCGTCTGCGGCAGCCACGGGCTGGCCGGCCGTACCGACGCCGACGCCTGGTCGGTCCCCCGCCGCTCGCCACCGTGGTATCCGGACGCGGTCACGCTGCGACCAGGCGTCGACGCCGAGGCTCTGCTGGCCCGGATCGACGCGGGGCCCGGCGCGTCGGTGAAGGACAGCTTCGCCGACCTCGACCTGTCCGGGTACGGATTCCGTGTGCTCTTCGACGCGCAGTGGATCCACCGGCGACCGGCGGACCTGCCGCGCGACGCACCCCTCGGCCCGGTCACCACCACTGACGGCCTGGCGTCCTGGGCGGCGGCACAGGGCGGTGGGGGCCTGTTCCGGCCCGCGCTCCTGGCCGACCCACGGGTACGGGTGCTCGCCCGCCACGACGACCGGGGTGTGATCAGCGGCGGGGCGGTGCTCAGCGGTGACGGTCCGTACGGTGTCTCCAACCTGTTCACCCGCAGTGGCGACGCCCGGGACATCTGGCGCGCGGTGTGCGCCACCGTTCCCGGTGCGCCGCTGGTCGGCTACGAAACCACAGCGGACCTGACGCCGGCGCTCTCCGCTGGCTTCGCCACCACCGGTCCGCTGCGCATCTGGTCGCACGGCTAGCGCTCCGGCCACTGGCTCTGCGCACGGACAGCTATGCTGGTCGGCATCGGCACCGATCCGGCCATCACCGGGGAGCCTCCGGAAGAACGGGCAGCTCAGCGGCCTCAGTAGAACCGGACGTAGCGGCACGTCACGTCGCGAAAATTGAGCGGCGCCCGCACCATCGGGGCGCAAGCGGGGTGGTACCGCGGAGTCCTGGCCAGATGCCCGGCGCTTCGTCCCCGCGTGGGCAGTGAGCTGATGCCCGCGTGAGCGGATGTGGAGTGTAGGGAGAGCGTCGGTGCCGGACGGTCCGTCGAAGTCGCCATTCGTGCCACTGCCCACCAAGATCGACTTTGCGGTGCTGGACCGTTCGGTCATCGGATGGTGGCAGGCCAACAACGTGTTCAGCCGGAGCCTGGAACAGACGGCCGACGGCACACCGTGGGTGTTCTACGAGGGTCCGCCGACCGCCAACGGCACGCCGGGCACCCACCACATCGAGGCGAGGGTCTTCAAGGACCTCTTTCCCCGGTACCGGACGATGCGGGGCTTCTCGGTGCCACGCCGCGCCGGCTGGGACTGTCACGGCCTGCCGGTCGAGCTCGCGGTCGAGAAGGAACTGGGGCTCGGCGGAAAGCCCGACATCGAGCGCATGGGCATCGCTGAGTTCAACGCCCACTGCCGCACCTCCGTGCTTCGGCACGTCGACGAGTTCGTCCAGCTCAGCGAGCGGATGGGTTACTGGATCGACCTGGAGCATCCGTACGAGACGATGTCCCCGGAGTACGTGGACAGCGTCTGGTGGTCACTGAAGCAGATCCACGACGGCGGGCGCCTGGTGGAGGATTTCCGGGTCGCGCCGTACTGCACCCGCGACGGCACCACCCTGTCCGACCACGAGGTGGCGCAGGGGTACGAGACAGTCGTCGCCCCCTCCGTGTACGTGCGGTTCCCGGTGCGCGGCGACGTGGCCGGACACAGCGGCGTCGACCTGCTGATCTGGACCACCACCCCGTGGACCCTGGTGTCCAACACCGCGGTCGCCGTCCATCCCAACGTCACGTACACCCTCGCCCGCACCGAGCGGGGCACGTTCGTCGTCGCCGAACCGCTGACCGGGCGGGTCCTCGGCGACGACGCGGAGATCCTGGCGACCATACCCGGGTCGGCCCTGGAGGGCTTGCGCTACGAGCGGCCGTTCGACCTGGTGGACATCCCGGACGCCCACCGGGTGGTCCTCGCGGAATACGTCACGACCGAGGACGGCACCGGCCTGGTGCACCAGGCGCCGGCGTTCGGCGCGGACGACCTCGCCGTCTGCCGCGCGTACGGGCTGCCGCTGGTGAACCCGGTCGCCCCGAACGGGCGGTTCAACGACGGCATCGACCTGGTCGGTGGGGTGTTCTTCAAGGACGCCGACGCGTTGCTCATCGACCGGCTCAGGACGTCGGGTCGGCTGTTCCGGCATGAACCGTTCGAGCACCCCTACCCGCACTGCTGGCGGTGCCACACCCCGCTGATCTACTACGCGCAGCCATCCTGGTACATCCGGACCACCGAGGTACGCGACGAGCTGACGCGGGAGAACGAGAAGACCAACTGGTTCCCGGAGCACATCAAACACGGCCGGTACGGCGACTGGCTGAAGAACAACATCGACTGGGCGGTGTCCCGCTCCCGGTACTGGGGTACCCCGCTGCCGTTGTGGCGATGCCCGGACAACCACGTGACGGCTGTCGGTTCCCGTACGGAGCTCGGAGCGTTGGCCGGCGCTGATCTGTCCGAGCTGGACCCGCACCGCCCGTACGTCGACGAGATCACCTTCGCCTGCCCGGACTGCGGCCGCACCGCCACCCGGGTCCCCGAGGTGATCGACGCCTGGTACGACTCCGGGGCGATGCCGTTCGCGTCGGTGGGCTACCCCCACGTGCCGGGTAGCAAGGAGATCTTCGAGCGCAGCTACCCGGCCCAGTACATCTGCGAGGCGATCGATCAGACCCGGGGGTGGTTCTACACGCTGATGGCGGTGGGCACGCTGGTCTTCGACCGGTCCCCGTACGAGAACGTCGTCTGCCTCGGGCACATCCTGGCCGAGGACGGCCGCAAGATGAGCAAACACCTGGGCAACATCCTGCTGCCGATCCCGTTGATGGACACCCACGGCGCGGACGCGGTGCGCTGGTTCATGGCCTGCTCCGGCTCACCGTGGTCGCCGCGCCGGATCGGGCCCGGCCCGCTCGACGAGATCGTCCGCAAGGTGTTGATGACCTACTGGAACACCGCGGCGTTCTTCTCCCTCTACGCGGCGAACTCGACGTGGGCGCCGCAGCTGGCGCAGCCGGTGGCCCAGCGACCGGTGTTGGACCGGTGGATCGTCGGCGAGGTCCACGCCCTCGCGGCCGCCGTGGACGACCGACTGCAGAACTACGACACGGCGCGCGCCGGCCGACTGCTCGCCGACTTCATCGACGACCTGTCGAACTGGTATGTGCGGCGGTCGCGGCAGCGTTTCTGGGCGGGCGACCCGGACGCGCTCACCACCCTGTACGAGTGCCTCGACATCCTCACCCGGCTCCTCGCGCCGTTCATTCCCTTCGTCACGGAGGAGGTGTGGCAGCAGGTCGTCCGGCGCGGGGACGCGTCGGCCCCGGAATCGGTGCACCTGGCGACCTGGCCCACCCCCGACACCACGGTGATCAGCCCGGAGTTGTCGGCCCAGGTGGCCACGGCGCGGGCGTTGGCCGAGGCGGGCCGGTCCGCGCGTAAGGCGAGCAGTCTGCGCATCCGTCAGCCGTTGAGCCGGGCGCTGGTGGGGTTGCCGGCCGGCACCGTCCTCCCGCCGGCGTTGCTGGACGACATCGGCGACGAGTTGAACGTCAAGGTCCTGGAGCCGCTCGACCCGCAGAGCGGGGTCATCGACGTGCAGGTCAAAGCGAACTTCCGGACCTTGGGCCGCCGGTTCGGCAACCGCACCCAGCACGTCGCGAAGGCCATCGCCGCGGTGGCCCCCCGGGAGTTGGTCGACGGTGCCCGGGCGAACGGGTCGTACCCGCTGTCGGTCGACGGTGCGCAGGTCGAGGTGGGCCTGGACGACATCCTGATCACGGAGGTGCCGCGCACCGGTTGGGTGGTGGAGTCCCAGCGCGGCGCGACGATCGCGTTGGACACCGAGATCACCCCCGAACTGGCAGCCGAGGGCGTCGCACGCGATGTCGTACGCGCCGTCCAGCAGGCCCGCCGCGACGCCGACTTCGAGGTGTCCGACCGGATCACGGTGTCGATCGCCGCGCCGGCAGAGGTGGCGGCAGCGATCTCCGCGCATCAGAAGCTCATCGCGCACGAGACCCTCGCGCTCACGCTGACCGTGGTGGACGCGTTGTCGGAGGGTTTCTCCGGCGCCGTGGGTGACGGCCACGAGATCGTCGTACACGTGGTGCGGGCCTGAGCGGTGGCCGGGTGGGCGGTCACCCGAGCTGGGTCAGGTCCTCCGGGGTCAGGCGCAGGGCTCCGGCCGCCACGTTCTGCGCCAGGTGGTCCGGGTCCGCGGTGCCGGGGATGGCGAGGACGTGGGGGCCCTGGTGCAGGGTCCAGGCGAGGCGTACCTGCTGCGGGGTGACGCCGTGCGCGCGGGCGACCGCCTCGACGGCCTCGCCCTGCGCGGCGCCCGCGCCCGCCTCCCGCCCGGTGCCGGCCAACGCGAAGAACGGCACGTAGGCGATGCCCCGCTCGCCGCAGAGCCGCACGATCGCGTCCTGCTCCCGGTAGGCGTCCACCCCGTAGTTGTTCTGTACGCAGACCACCGGTGCGATGCCGGCCACCTCGTCCAACTGCTCGGGGCGGACGTTGGAGAGGCCGAGGTGCCGGATCAGCCCTTCGGCCCGCATCTCGGCGAGCGCGCCGAACCGGTCGGCCAGCGGCACCGGGCCCGACCCCCGGCCGAGGCGCAGGTTCACCACGTCGAGCTGGTCGCGGCCGAGCCGGTGAAGGTTCTCCTGGACCTGGGCCCGTAACTGCGCCGCGGTGAGCGCCTCGGTGAAACCGGCCTCCGGGTCGTACCCGAAGCCGACCTTGGTGGCGATCACCAGCTCGTCCGGGTACGGGGCGAGCGCCGCGCGGATCAGCTCGGTGGCGTAGCGGGCCGGACCGGTGCCGACGCGCAGGGCGCCGCCGGGTGAGACGTAGAACGCGGCCGTGTCGATGTGGTTGACGCCCAGCTCCACGGCCTGGCGCAGCAGGGCGACGGCCCGGTCCCGGTCGGGGTTCGCGGTGATCCGCATGGAGCCGAAGCCCATCCGGTGCACGGTGCGATCGCCCAGCGTCCAGGTGCCCGCCGCAGCGGCGGTGATCTCGTCGGTTGGCATCGGGCGACCGTAACCAGCACGGGTGCGCGGCGCAGTCGGCCACGCACCCGATACCGCCCGGCGGCGAAATGGGTTAGTTTTTAACTACCGACGGAGCAGTTTCGGCGGGGTGCGGCGGGCGCAGCACCGGCACCAGCAGCAGGGTCGGCAGCAGCAGCAGCGGCACCGCCAGCAGCGCGCGCAGGGTGCCGACGTGGTCGCCGACCAGCCCCAGCAACGGCGGGCCGCCGAGGAACGCCGTGTAGCCGATCACCGCGACCACGCTCACCCGCACCGCCGCGTGCGCCTCGTCGTCGGCCGCGGCGCTCATCCCGACCGGGAAGCCCAGCGACGCACCGAGTCCCCACAACGCGACGCCGACGATGGCCACCGGCCCGGAACCCGCCAGCACGGCCAGGCCCGCGCCGACCACGGCGAGGCCGATGGTGCCGCTGAGCACCGGCACCCGACCCCACCGGTCCAGCGCGATGGTGCCGGCGGTGCGCCCGACGGTCATGCCCACCACGAAGACGGCGAAGACCCCCGCGCCGGCGGCCTCGCTCAGGTCCCTGCCGTCGATGAACGCAACTGCCAACCAGTCGTTGGCGGCGCCCTCGGTGAACGCTGCCACCAGCACGAACAGCCCGATCAGCAGGGTGCGCGGCTCCCGCCAGGCGGCGAGTTGCGCCCGGCGACGGGCAGCCGGGGTGGCGTCCGCCGGGTCGCCGGTGTGATCGCTGCCCACCGGCAGGAACGCCCGGGCGGCGAGTGCGGTGCCGGCCAACACGACCACCGCCACCGCTACGAGATGCGCGCCGACCGACACGTCGAACCGGGCCGCACCGGCGCCGAGCGCCGCCCCGGCCACCGAACCGAGGCTCCACCCCGCGTGGAACCGCGGCATGATCGTCCGGCCGAGCCGCCGCTCCACCGCCGCGCCCTCGACGTTCATCGCCACGTCGCAGGCGCCGGAGCCGTAGCCGAGGGCGACCAACCCCAGGGCGACGAGGGCGAACGACCCGATCATCGTGGCGCCCAACCCCGCCACGGTCAGGCCCACCGCGACCAGCACGGTGGCCATCGTGACGGTGCGGGCCGCACCGAACCGCTGGGCGAGCAGGCCGGAGGTGGGCATGGCGAGCAGCGCACCGACGCTCATCGCCAGCAGCAGCAGCCCGAGTCGGCCGGCGGAGAGGTCCAACGCCTCACGGACCGCCGGGACGCGGGAGAACCAGCTGCCGACGGCCAGCCCGTTGAGGGTGAAGGTGACAGCGACGGCGTTGCGGGCGAGCCGGACCGTCAGCGGGCTCGGCGATGCGGTGTCTGGTGCGAGGGGTCGACTGGTGGGGGCGCTCACGAGGGTGTTCCTCTTTCTCGGAATGATCTGCTGGCACGATCGCACACCTGAGAGCGCTACCACCGCAACCCAATACCGCCCCTTACCGCTGCTGGTCCGGCCGGGGCATGATGTGCGCAGGCGCTGGTCCGACCGGACGGGCCGCCGCGGGAGGCGACGATGACGACAGCGGCACACCGACCGGCCACCCTTGAGGACGTGGCCCGGGTCGCCGGGGTGTCCCGGTCCACAGCGTCGCGGGTGATCGCCGGCACGGGGTTCGCCTCACCGGCCGCCCGGGAACAGGTCAGCGCGGCCGTCGACCGCCTCGGCTACGTGCCCAACCCGGCCGCCCGGGCGCTGGTCCGCGGCGGCGGCGTACGCCTGGTCGTGGCCGTCCTGGGCACCAGCGCCGCAGTGCTGGACGACCCGTACGTGCACCAGGTGGTCGGCTCGGCCGCCCGGGTGTGCACGCCCGCCGGTGTCGGGGTGGCGCTGTACTGGCTGCCGTTCGGCGACCCCCGCAGCCTCGACCAACTCGGCGGGGATCGCAGCGTCTGCGGGGTGATCCTGGTCAACACCACCGAGGAGTTGCTGGCGGCGGTGCCGTCGTCGCTACGCGGTCGGGTGGTCTCGATCGGCGTCGGCTCGGCGACCGTGCCGTCGTTCGACGTCGACAACGCCGCCGGCTCCGAAGCGGTGCTGCGCCACCTGTACGCCGCGGGTCGCCGCCGGATCGCCATGGTGACCGGCCCACGCTGGCTGCCCTGCGCGCAACGCCCCGTGCAGACGTACCGCCGGCTGATGGCCGAGGCCGGCCTACCGGAGCGGATACTGCCCGGGGACTTCGGGGCGGTGCGCGGTCGGGCGGCGGCCGGCGAGGCGCTGCGCCGCTGGCCGGACATCGACGCGATCTACGCGATCAGCGACGACACCGCGCTCGGGGTGATCGCGGGCCTGCGGGACGCCGGGGTGCAGGTGCCCGGCGACGTCGCGGTGGCCGGTTTCGACGACATTCCGTTGGCCGGGATGACCGCCCCGGCGCTGACCACAGCGAGTCATCCGGTGGGACGGATCGCCGTCGCCGCGGCCACCGCTCTGCTGGACGGACGTCCGGCGGCGCCGGTGACCCTCTTCCCGTCGGCCCTGGTGGCGCGGGCCAGCGCCTGAGTCGGCGCTCAGCTCAACATGTCGACGGTTAACCCCGCACCGGCCGGGTAAGCGGGTCGGACCTTTCGTCCACCGCGAGGAGCGCCGACCCGTGTCCGACTCCGCGCCGTCGCACTGGGACCCGGCGCCGAGCCCTCGGGATGGCCGGTTGACCACCCGCCAGCACCCGCCGGTGGCGCCGGGACGCACCGGGCTCGTGCCGATCACCGGCCCCGACGGCGACCCGCTGGCCCTGGCGT
Source organism: Micromonospora inaquosa (assembly GCF_003857055.1). Classification (GTDB taxonomy): domain Bacteria; phylum Actinomycetota; class Actinomycetes; order Mycobacteriales; family Micromonosporaceae; genus Micromonospora; species Micromonospora inaquosa. Next base: position 27,908 of record NZ_QGSZ01000144.1, read on the forward strand.
ACGCCCCGGAGCCGGCGAACGGCTCGGCGTACCGGTTGGTGCTGCTCCTGCACGGTGCGGGCGGCTCGGCGCGACAGGGGCTGGACCTGCTGCTGCCGGTCGCGGACGCGCAGCACCTGCTGCTGGTCGCCCCGGACTCGTCGGCGGCCAGTTGGGACCTGATCGCCGGCGGCTTCGGGGCGGACGTGAGGCGCATCGACGCGCTGTTGGCGACGGTCTTCGACGGCTACCCGGTCTCCGACGTGACACTCGGCGGCTTCTCCGACGGCGCGTCGTACGCGTTGTCGCTGGGCCTGGCGAACGGGGATCTGATCGACGCGGTGGTGGCCTTCTCCCCCGGTTTCGCCGCGCCGCCGGTCACTCACGGCCGGCCACGGGTCTTCATCTCGCACGGCGTCGACGACCGGGTGCTGCCCATCGACGTGTGCAGCCGGCGCCTCGTCCCGCACCTGCACGACCTCGGCTACGACGTGACCTACGAGGAGTTCCCCGGCGGCCACGACATCCCGGTGCGGATCCGCGATGCGGCCACCACCTGGCTGACCGGCCATCCCTCACAGGTCGGGGCCCATCCCTGATCGGCGGGCGTCAGACCGGAGGAAGGCCGAGGGCGTCGTCGACGCGGGCGAGGACGGCGGCGTCGTCCTGCGGGTTGACGCCGCGCAACAGGTCGATGGCCGTGGCCCGGACCTGACCGATGATCATCGCCAGGGGAAGGGTCTGGGTGGAGCCGAAGAGCTGCCCGGCGGCGCGCACCGCGGCCAACGCCGACTCGTCGGCCCGGGTGGCGTGCCGGTCGGCGGTCTCCTCCTGCCCGTTCAGGTCGGCCGCGAGGGCGGCGCCGGCCTGACTGACCGCCTCGGCCAGCGACCGCAGGGCGGCGCCCAGCTCGGCCGGGGCAGACGTGTGCAGCCGACTGAGGGTCACCCCCGCGCGGGCCAGCACCCGGACGTTGCGGACCGCGTAGTCGATCTGCCGGATCGACTCGTCCACCGAGCGCAGCCGACCGAGGTGCTGACGTCGACGGACGTTGAGCCGCAGCGCCTCACCGGCGGCCAGCACTCCGTCACGCAGCCCGTCCACCCGGGCGTCCATCCCCCGCGCCTGCCGCAGCGCGGCGAGCGCCGCCGCCTCGTCGCGGTCGTCCAGCGCGTCCGCGATCCCGCCCAGCAGCCCGGCCAGCTCGTCGAAGGTCCGCCGTACCTCGGCGACCAGCGGGGCCAGCGGACGCCGGGCGTCGACCAGCAGGCTGGCCGCGAGCGCGACCGCGCCGCCGACCAGGGCGTCGACGAAGCGGAACGGCACCAGCGACCCGTCCGGCGGCGCGACCACCACCAGGTAGAGCGCGGAGACCGCCGCCTGCACCAGTGTCACGCCGGTGGCGCCGAAGGCCACCGCGAGGAGGACAGTGAGCAGGATGACGGTGAAGACCGTCCAGGTGCTGCCCGGGCCGAGCGCCTGCACCACCAGGTCCGCGACGAGCACCCCGGCGGCGACCCCGAGGACGACCTCGACGGCCCGGCGGATTCGCTGCCCCCGGGCCTGGCCGAGGACGATCAGCGCGGCGGCCGGCGCGAAGAAGGGCTGCGGGTGCCCGAGCAGCCGGGTGGCCAGCAACCAGGCCACGGTCGCCGCGACGGTCGCCTCCAGCACCGGCCGCCAGCCGCGCCGCAGCCGCCCGACGGCCGTCCGCAGGCCACTGATCCGCACCATCGCCCAACCTCTCCCACCACCCACGCCGGCCGGTCCGTCGTGCCCCGGCCCGACATCACGGCGCCAGCTCACCACACCCGCTACCAGCTCACGCCGGCACACCGCCTCCGACGGGCAGGCGTAGCGGGCGAGGCTCCGGCTGCGTCCGATGCTCAACCAGCGGTCACGCTGGCCCTGGGCGGCATGGCCCGCTATGCGGACTGGCGGCCGCCGGCGGGCTGAACCGGCCCGGCGACCCGGCCGGTGGCCAGGGCCGCGTACTCCGGTGAGGCGAGGAACTCGGTCAACACCTCAACGGTGCCCGGCGTCCAGGGACGACCGTCCAGCACCTCGGCACCGGGGACGAAGAGCATCGCCGCGCCCTCACCGAGCACCACGTCCTCCTGCCGGGCCCGGGTGCTGCCGAGAAAGTAGTGCTTCACCCGACCCAGCTCGGGCAGCTGTTGCACGGCGACCGGGCGCAGTGGCCCGTCGGCCCGCAGGCCGGTCTCCTCCCACAGCTCCCGCTCGGCGGTCTGCTCCGGCGTCTCCCCCGGCTCGCCGTGGCCGCCGGGCAACCCCCACACGTTCGGATGGTGCGTCGCGTCGCTGTCGCGCAGTTGCAACAACAACTGCCCGTCAGGATCCACCAGCATGACGCACGCGACGATTCTCATCCGATCAGACTACGGCCGACGACGAACCGACGACGCCCCAAAACTCCAGAATAGTCATTCGGGCCGTCGTCCGAACTAATCAAATGCGACAGTGCGCCGGTACAATCGGCGACTTCGTTGTGACCGATCGCTGACTGCTGATGATGAAAGCGATCACACACACTGAGCGCATGAACAGGAGAGTCAACCGCGGTAGGGCACTCCGCGTCGCGGTGTGCCTCCTCCTTCTCGCCGCGCTGAGCGGCTGCATGCAACTCAACATGGGCTTGACGATCAACGCCGACGACACGGTCGACGGGCAGCTCCTGCTGACGGCCCAGAAGTCCGTGCTGAGCAACCGTAACAAGAACCTCCCGGTCGCCTTCGCGGAGCTGCGGCAGAACATCCCCGCCCTACCGGCCGGCGAGGAGACCCTTTACCAGGACGACACTTTCTACGGTTCCCAGATCAGTTACCGCAAGGCGCCGCTGGCCGGTTTCGACACCGAGAGCGTGAAACTGGTCAGGGACGGCGACCTGTACCGCTTCACGCTGCCGATCGATCCCAAGAAATATGGCGGAAAGGTTGCCGAGCAGAATCCGCAAAACCAACAGGCGTTCCTCAAGCTCATGTCGTTCGAGATCTCGGTGACATTTCCCGGCCGGGTGATCGACAGCAATGGCACCGTCAACGGCCGTTCGGTCAGTTGGAAGGTCGATTCCAACCAGGAGAAGCCGACCGAATTGCGGGCCGTGGCCGAGGCGCCCCCTCGTCCGTCCGCCTCACCGGCCGCCGCCGACGACCAGCAGCCAGGGA
>NZ_QGSZ01000175.1 GCF_003857055.1 Micromonospora inaquosa
CTCCCGAACCGTCCGCGCCTGCCGCCTGCGCCGGAACGTGCGCGCGGGCGAGATGGTGGTCGGGCGTTCACGTCCCGGACCGGGTGGGCGGTGAGCTGGGCAGGTAGGCTGGCTGATCGGCCTTCCACACCCCGGAGGGCCGGCACCCATACCCCGGACGGTCACGAGCGGGGCCGCCAGATCGGTGGTCACGACCCGGCCGGGTCCCGTACGCCGGGACGACGGCGAGGAAGCGCAGCCATGATCAGTGTTTTCGACCTCTTCAGTGTCGGTATCGGGCCGTCCAGTTCGCACACGGTGGGGCCGATGCGGGCCGCGCGTACGTTCGTTGGCGGGCTGAAGGCCGACGGGTTGCTCGCTGACACGGTGCGGGTGCAGGCCGAGTTGTTCGGTTCGCTGGGTGCCACCGGGCATGGTCACGGCAGTGACCGGGCGGTGCTGCTCGGGTTGGCCGGCGAGTCGCCGGAAACGGTCGACACGGACACGGTCGGGCCTCGGGTGGAGCGGATCCGGGCCGAGCGGCGGATCAACATCCTGGACGCCCACGAGATCGACTTCGACCCGGATCGGGACCTGACGCTGCACCGCCGCCGGTCGCTGCCGTACCACCCGAACGGGATGACCTTCGTGGCGTACGACGGGGCCGGTGCGGAGCTGCGCAGCCGCACGTACTACTCCGTCGGTGGCGGTTTCGTGGTCGACGAGGCGGCGGCTGGCGCGGACCGGATCAAGCCGGACAGCACGGTGGTGCGGTATCCCTTCCTGACCGGGGCGCAGCTCCTCGACGTGACCAGCCGTACCGGTCTGTCGATCAGCGAGGTGATGTTGGCCAACGAGCGTTCGTGGCGCAGCGAGGCGGACATCCGGGCCGGTCTGCTGGAGATCTGGCGGGTGATGCAGGAGTGCGTGCAGCGCGGCTGCGAGCGGGACGGCGTACTCCCTGGGGGGTTGAAGGTTCGGCGGCGCGCGGCGGAGCTGCGGCGCGGCCTGGAGGCGGAGGCCGGGTCGGCGGACCCGCTGCACGCGATGGACTGGGTGACGCTGTTCGCGCTGGCGGTCAACGAGGAGAACGCGGCGGGCGGCCGGGTGGTCACCGCGCCGACCAACGGGGCGGCCGGGATCATTCCGGCGGTGCTGCACTACTACACCCGGTTCGTGCCGGGGGCTGATGACGAGGGTGTGCTGCGGTTCCTGCTGACGGCGGGGGCGATCGGTGTGCTGTTCAAGGAGAACGCCTCGATCTCGGGCGCCGAGGTGGGCTGCCAGGGTGAGGTCGGTTCGGCGTGTTCGATGGCGGCGGCGGGGCTGGCCGAGGCGCTCGGTGGCACCCCGGAGCAGGTGGAGAACGCCGCCGAGATCGGGATGGAGCACAACCTCGGGTTGACCTGTGACCCGGTGGGTGGCCTGGTGCAGATCCCCTGCATCGAGCGGAACGCGGTGGCTAGCATCAAGGCGATCACGGCCGCCCGGCTGGCGTTGCGCGGCGACGGTGTGCACAAGGTGTCGCTGGACAAGGTCATCAAGACCATGCGGGAGACGGGCGCCGACATGAAGGTCAAATACAAGGAGACGGCGCGTGGCGGTCTGGCCGTCAACGTGATCGAGTGCTGAGTCCGGTCGATTCGGGGCAATCGTTCACCGACTGCTAACCTGTCGTCCGTTTCAGGAGGCGGGAGGCTGCGGTGACCTCTGGCGTCGCGGCGTTGTGGTCGCACCGCAACTCGCTGCGCATCCTGGTCAGACGGGATCTGGCGGTCAAGTACCAGCAGTCGGTGCTCGGCTACTTCTGGTCGTTGATCGAGCCGCTCGGCATGGGCGCCATCTACTGGTTCGTGTTCGGGGTGCTCTACTCCCGGGACACCGGCCGGCACCTCGGTGAGGCGGCCGGGTCGTACCCGCTCTTCCTGATCACCGGCATCTTCGCCTGGATGTGGACCAGTTCGGCGCTGAGCGAGGCGACGAACGCGTTGACCGGCCAGTCCCGGCTGATCACCACGATGAACGTGCCGCGTCAGGTCTTTCCGATCGGCCGGGTCACCGGCCGGTTCGCCGAGTACGCGGCCGGCCTGCCCATCCTGATCGCCATCGCGGTGGTCTACGCGGCGCACGGGCGGATCCACCCCGGCTGGTCGCTGCTGTCCCTGCCGCTGGCGGTGGCCGTGCAGGCCGTCCTGCTGACCGGGCTCGCCTTGCTGCTGTCCGCGTGGAACGTGCTGATGCGCGACGTGGAACGGTTGATGCGGCTGATCATCCGGGTGCTCTTCTACGCCACGCCGATCATCTATCCGCTGAGCCTGGTCCGGGAATCGGGGCTGCCGGGCTGGTTGAAGGTGGTGTACGAGCTGAACCCGCTGGTCGGGATCTTCCAGCTGCACCACGCGATCTGGTACCCGGACGAGTTCCCGGACGCCCGGCTACTCGTCACCACGATCGTCGGCAGCCTGCTGGTGCTGGCCGCCGGTTGGTGGTCGTTCCGCCGGTTGGAGCCCGCCGTGCTCAAGGAGCTCTGACGTGGCCGCGCCGATCATCGAGGCGGACGGCCTGGGCATCCGGTTCGTCCGCAACCGTCGCCGTCAACTGCGGCTGCGTGAGTTGTTCATCCACCGGGGTGCCCGTGGTGCGCTGCCCGGCCAGTTCTGGCCGCTGCGGGACGTGTCGTTCACCGTCGAGCCGGGCGAGACCGTCGGGGTGATCGGGCGCAACGGCACCGGCAAGAGCACCCTGCTGCGGCTGATCGCCGGGGTACTCATTCCGGATGAGGGCGACATCCGGGTGCACGGCGCGGTGGCGCCGTTGCTGGAGTTGTCGGCCGGTTTCTCCAACGACCTGACCGGGCGGGAGAACCTGCACCTGGTCGGTGGGCTGCACGGACTGTCGACGAACTACCTGAAGCGGCACTTCGACGAGATCGTCGAGTTCGCCGGTGAACAGGTGGAACGGGCCATCGACACGTCGGTGCGGCACTACTCGTCGGGAATGAAGGTGCGGCTGGGTTTCGCGATCATCTCGCACCTGCCGCATCCGATCCTGCTGATGGACGAGGTGACCGCGGTCGGTGACGCGGAGTTCCGTAAGAAGTGTTACGCGACGATTGATCGTCTGCTCGGGGAGGGGCGCACCTTGGTGCTGGTGTCACACAACGAAAAGGACCTGACCCGGTTCTGCCGTCGGGGGTTGTACCTCGACGCGGGCCGGTTGACGCTCGACGGCACCATCGCCGAGGCGCTCGACGCCTACCACGCCGCGGTCCCGCGGTGACGCTGGCGATCGTGCTCGCCGCCGGGGCGCCCGCGGCGGGCCTGACCACGTCGACCGGTGAGCCGCTGGCCGATCGACTGGCCGCCCAGTTGCGGGCGGCCGGGGCGGCTGAGGTGCGCTTCGCGGCGAACCTCGACGAGCTGGCCGGCCTGGTCGCCACCGCGACCGCCCCCGTGCTGATCACCGGCACGGACCTGGTGGCGCACACCGCGGTACTGCGGCACCTGGCCACCAGCCCGGTGGGGCCCACTGTGGCGTTGGTGCTCGGCGACCCGCCGGTGCCCGGTCGGGCCGCCGTTCGGGAGGAGCGCGGCCAGGTGGTCGACGCCGGCGCGTTGGAGGCTCTCGACGGGGACGCCACCGGTGTGTTCGGCGGTGCGTTGCGGGTTGGCGTGGACGACCTGCCGACCCTCGCGGCAGCCGCCCGGGCCGCCGCGTCCGGGATGCTCCCCGTCGCCGCCCCGATCGGCCCGGCTGGCGACGTGGCACCGCTGCCGGCAACCGCCGGGGCCCGCTCCGGGGGGTCGGTCGCGGCCGGTGGCCCCGGGTCCGCCGTGGACCGGCTCTTCGCGGGCCTCGCGGCGCTCGGCACCCTGATCTTCGCCCAGCGGGTACGCCTGCTCGTCGCCCACCGGGTCGAGGACGCGGCCGGGCTGACCGCTGCCGAGGCTGCGGTGACCGCTGTCGACGAGGACCGTGCCGAGCTGCGGTTGTCGGTGAAGGAGAAGGACGACTTCTTCTCCACCTATTTCGTCAGCACCTGGTCGCCGTACCTGGTCCGGCTGTCGGCTCGGCTCCGGCTCACCCCGACCGGGGTGACGGTGATCTCGGTGCTGTTCGCGCTGGGAGCGGCGGTTCTGTTCGGGGTCGGTGGGCGACCCGCGCTGGTCGGTGGCGCGGTGCTGCTCTACCTCGGCTTCGTGCTGGACTGCGTGGACGGCCAACTGGCCCGCTACACCCGGCACTTCAGTGCCTGGGGTGGCTGGCTGGACACGATGGCGGACCGGGCCAAGGAGTACCTGGTCTACGCCGGGCTGGGCTTCGGGGTGAGCCACGCCGGGCTGGGCAACGGGTGGGCGCTCGCGATCGCCGCGATGACGTTGCAGACCGTCCGGCACATGACGGACACCTGGTACGGGGTGCTGCACGACGAGGCGGCCCGTCGACCGCGTACGGCGACGAACGCCAGCGGTGGGATCGGTGACCGGCTCAACGCGGCGTCGACCCGGGTGCAGGCCGACACCGGTTCGGTGTCGTACTGGTTGAAGCGGACAGTGGTCTTCCCGATCGGTGAGCGGTGGGCGCTTATCGCGTTGACCGTGGCGCTGTTCAACCCACTGGTCAGCCTGATCGCCGTGCTGGTCTGGGGTGTGCTGGCGTTCGCGTACACCGGGGCGCTGCGGACGCTGCGGGCCCGCTGGATGTGGGTGCCGGTGCTGGACACGGTCGACGCCACCCTGCACCGCGACGACGGGCCGTTGGCCCGCTGGTTGCCGGTGGTCCGCCCGATGGGGCCGTTGACCCTGGCGGTGATCGCCGCGCTCGGCCCGGCGGTGCTGCTGGTCGGGGCGTTGCTGGGTGACGCGCCCGAGGGGCTGCGCTGGGCGGTGCCGGTGGCCTTGCTGGTGCTGCTGGTCGGCGGTCTGGGTGCCGGGGCGGCGCACAACGGTCCGTTGGACTGGCTGGTGCCGGCGGCGTTGCGGGCCGCCGAGTACCTGTTCGCCATCGCGGTCGGGGTGGTCGGCGGGGCGCCCGGTTGGCTGATCTTCGGGTACGTCTTCGTGCTCACCGTGCACCACTACGACCTGACCGCTCGGCTGGAGAAGCGGCAGGCGGCACCGCCGCTGCACGCGGCGACGCTGGGTTGGGAGGGGCGTTCGGTGCTGTTGGCCCTCGCGGCGATCGCCGGTATTGCGGGTGTCGGACTGGCTACACTCGGTGCGTACCTTCTCGTGGTTTTCGTGGTGAGCGTCGTCCTGGCCTGGTTCGTGCGACCGGCCCGTAGCGCGCGGGCGTCCGTCGCGCCGGCGGGCGCTGGAGGTGCCGCGCCGCGCTGACGGAGGGCGGCCGGATGACCCTGATCAGCTTCGTGGTGCCGGCCTTCCGGGTGCAGGGATACCTGCGGGAATGCCTGGACTCCATCCTCGGTCAGCCGGTGACCGACATCGAGGTGATCGCCGTCGACGACTGCTCGCCGGACGCCAGCGGCGACATCATCGACGAGTACGCGGCCCGCGACCAGCGGGTCCGCTCGGTCCGGTTGCCGGAGAACGTCGGCCTCGGTCCGGCCCGGAACATCGGGCTGGACCGGGCCGTCGGCGAGTACGTGTGGTTCCTCGACGGCGACGACTGGTTGGCTCCGGAGTGTCTGACCGAGGTCGCCGAACGGTTGCGGGTGACCCGCCCGGACGTCCTGCTGGTCGATCACGTGCGCACCCACTGGAACAACACCGCCACCCGTAGCGCGATGGCGGAGGTGTTTCCGGAGTCGCCGGGCTCGGGCACGTTCCGGTTGCGGGACCGGCCGCAGGCGATGCACCTGTTGCACACCGCGTGGAACCGGTTGGTCCGTCGGGAGTTCCTCGTCGACCTGGGGCTGCGTTTCGCGCCCGGCTGGTACGAGGACGTCTCGTTCAGCTATCCGGTGCTGATGGCGGCTCGGCGGATCGGCGTACTGGATCGGGTCTGCGTCAACTACCGCCAACGCCGCGCCGGCGCGATCACCAAGACCCGGGGTGACCGGCACTTCGAGGTGTTTCCGCAGTGGCACCGGGTCTTCCACCTGATGGATGAGTGGGGGCCGGCGACGGAGGCCCTGCGGCCGGCGGTCTTCGAACGGATGATCTGGCACTACCTGACGGTGCTGGGCAACGGTCAGCGGATCGCGCCGGAGCTGCGGGAGGCGTTCTTCGCGCAGATCACCGCCGACTACGAGCGCTGGCTGCCGCCCGGCGGCTATCCGGTGCCGGACGGGGTCGAGGGGATCAAACACAAGCTGGTCGCCTCCGGCCGGTGGCGCACCTTCAGCGCGTTGCGGGCGGCCAGCCGGGCCCGCGACGCTGCCCGCCGGCGGGCCCGCACGGCTCGGCGCAAGGTCGGCCCGGTCGCCCGGCGGGGTGCCCGGCTGACCCGCGACAGGTTGCTGCGCGAGTACTACCGGGCCGAGTTGCGGCGGCCGATCGATTCGACGCTCGCGGTGTACGCGGCGTACTGGTATCGGGGTTACTCCTGCAACCCGGCGGCCATCTACGAGGTCGCCCGCCGGTTGGCGCCGGGGGTGCGCGGGGTGTGGGTCGTGCGCCGGGACCGGGTGGGCGCCGTGCCGGCCGGGGTGGAGTACGTGGTGGCCGGCACGCCTGCGTACTACCGGGTGCTCGCCCGCGCCCGGTGGCTGGTCAACAACGTCAACTTTCCGGACTTCGTCCGCAAGCGACCGGAGCAGGTGCACGTGCAGACCCACCACGGCACGCCGGTCAAGGTGATGGGGCTGGATCAGCAGCGTTACCCGATCGGCGCGGGCCGGATGGACTTCGCCGGGTTGCTGCGCCGGGTGGACCGCTGGGACTACAGCATCAGCGCCAACAGCTTCTCCACCCAGATGTGGGACCGGGCGTACCCGGCCACGTACACGACTCTGGAGGTGGGGTACCCGCGTAACGACCGCCTGGTCACGGCCGGCCCCGACGAGGTGCGCCGACTCCGCGCGGAGTTCGGCCTCGACCCCGACGAGCAGGTCGTCCTGTACGCCCCGACGCACCGCGAGCACCTGCCCGGCTACCGGCCGCCGTTCGACCCGGACCGGTTCGTCCAGGCGCTGGGTGGTTCGGGTCGGTTGTTGATGCGCAGCCACTACTTCCACGACCGGGATCGACGTCCCGGCCAGCCGAAGGACTGGGAGCGGGTTCGCGACGTCAGCGGCCATCAGCGGGTGGAGGATCTCTATCTGGTTGCGGACGTGCTGCTCACCGACTATTCGTCGGCCATGTTCGATTACGCGGTGCTGGACCGACCGATAGTGCTCTACACCCCGGACTGGGAGGCGTACCGGCTGGCGCGGGGCGTCTACTTCGACGTCACGGCCGAACCGCCGGGCGCGGTGGCCGCCACGTTCGCCGATCTGCTCGATTTGTTCCGTACCGACGCGGTGCGCTCGGACGCGGCGGCCAAGGCACGTGCGCATTTCCGGGCCCGTTTCTGCACGATGGACGACGGGCGGGCGGCGGAGCGGGTGGTGCGTCAGGTGTTCCTCGGGGAGCCGGGCGAGCGGTCCGCGCACTGCTGATCGGGTTTTTGTCGTGTAATAGCGACGACATCGATCGAACATAAGACGTTTACCCGATGTCCTAAATCCATGATGCTGGTCACAGTCTTGGGGGGTTCGGCCGACGCGCTGGGGGGGAAGACGGTGAGCACCGTCACGCTCAAGGATGTGACCAAGGTTTTCCGGGATGGCACGCTTGCCGTCGACAGCATCAATCTCGATGTCAACGACGGCGAGTTCATGGTGCTGCTTGGGCCGTCCGGGTGCGGCAAGTCAACAGTGCTGCGCATGATCGCCGGGTTGGAGGATCCCACCACCGGTGCGGTGATGCTCGACGGCGAGTTGGCGAACGATCTCCCCCCACGCGACCGCAAGATCGCCATGGTCTTCCAGGATTTCGCCCTCTACCCGCACATGACAGTTGGCGACAACATCGCGTTTCCGCTGCGGCTGGCCGGGATCGAGCCCGAGCCGAGGGGCGAGCGGGTCAGTGACGTGGCGAGCGCGCTGGGCATCGGTGATGTGCTGGCCCGCAAGCCGGGTCAGCTCTCCGGCGGGCAGCGGCAGCGGGTGGCGATGGGTCGGGCGATCGTCCGTCGACCCGGCCTGTTCCTGATGGACGAGCCGTTGTCCAACCTGGACAGCGGCCTCCGTGCCGAGCTGCGCGCGGAGATCTCGGGCCTGACCCGTGAGCTGGGCGTCACCACCGTCTACGTCACGCACGACCAGGCTGAGGCGCTCACCATGGCCGATCGGGTGGCCATCATGCGCCGCGGCGTGCTCCAGGACGTGGGCACACCAACCCAGGTGTACGGCCGACCGGCGACGCTCTACGTCGCGGCGTTCCTGGGCAGCCCACGGATGAACCTGCTGGAGGCGTCGGTCTACGTCCACCTCGACCGGTACGTGACGCTCAACCTCGGTGACCAGTCGCTCTACCTGCCCTGGAACGACATCCGCAGTCGGGCCGTGGCGCACTACCACGGTGAGCGGATCGTGGTCGGGATGCGGGCCGAGGCGCTCACCCCGGTCTCGCCGGACAGCCCCGGTGACGTGCTGCGCGGGCGGATCCGCTACCTGGAGCATCACGGGCACGAGTCGTTGGCGTTCCTCGACATCGGCGCGACCGCGATCATGGTCGACGAGATGGGCGCGCCGCTCGAACCGCCGCCGGTCGGCCAGCGCGGTCTGCGCCGGTTCGGCTCGGTGATGCAGCGGCTCACCGGCAAGCCGGTGGAGCCGGTGGAGCCCTCGGTCGGTGGAGTCCAGACCAGCGTGCTCCCCGATCCGGGTCGGCACCACCGACGCCCGGCGGAGCTGGCGGTGCGGCTGGCGCCGTACCCGGCGGTCAGTGCCGGTCACCCGCTCGCCGTCTCGGTGCGGATGGACGCGCTGCACTTCTTCGACGAGCGTGGCGACCGGATCGACGTCGGTTGGCGCTGACGACGCGCCGGATCGGGGTGGCGGGCTCGCCACCCGATGTCCTACCGTCTGCCCACCCTGTCCGCCGTGCAAGACCACCGAGAGGGGTCCACCCGTGTCGGGTGACCGTCCCAGCCCGCTCGTCATCGAGCGCATCCTGCGCGATCGCGAGGGCATCTGGCAGCAGATCGTGGCCGAGCGTGACCTCAACGCCCTGACCGGGCGGATGCTGACCAGCTCCGCCATCGCGTTGGCCTGCTACGGCGCGGTGCTGGGCTTCTTCCACAGCCCGCTGATGGCGCTGACCTCGGCGCTGAAGCTGCCACTGCTGTTCCTGGTCACGCTGGCCATCTGCCTGCCCACGCTCTACCTGTTCAACCTGGTCTTCGGCGCCCGGCTCTCGGTGCGGCAGTCGTTGGCGCTGGTGATGGTGGCGATCACGGTCACCTCGATGCTCGCGGTGGCGTTCGCGCCGATCAGCCTCTTCTTCCTGATCACCGCCAACGACTACGGGTTCTTCAAGCTGCTCAACGTGGCGATCCTGGCCCTGTCGGCGCTGGTCGGGTTGCGCTTCCTGACCGGCGGCATGCAGGTGCTCAATGATCACGGCCTGCTCGCGCCGGAGGCCGCCAACGTGCCGGCGCCGGTCCAGGCCGTACCGGCAGCGGTCCAGGCCGTGCCAGCACCGGTCCAGGCCGTACCGGCGCCGGTCCAGGCCGTGCCGGCAGCGGTGCCCGCCGAGGCGACGCCGGCCACCGCTCCGGTCGCCGTGCCGGTCGGAGCCGCGGTGGCCGAGTCGACGTCGAACGGTGCCGTGACCACCGCCCCAGCTCCGGCGCAGGTTCCGACGCAGTGGGCCGGGCAGCCGGCCGGTGCCTCGTTCCCGCCCGGCTACGGGCCGCAACGCCCATGGGACGGTCGTCCGGTCCCACGCGCCGAGCCGACGCAACGGCCGACGAGCATGACCCTGCTCTACATCTGGATCCTGCTCTTCGGTTTCGTCGGCACCCAACTGGCCTGGACGCTGCGCCCGTTCTTCGGCGACCCCGGCCAGGACTTCGCCTTCTTCCGCAGCATCGACGGCAACTTCTACGCGGAGATCCTGCGCACCATCGCCAACCTCTGAAGTGCGCCCGGCGGGCGAAGGCAGTTGGTTGCCTGCCTCGTTACCGGTTAGTAACGTCAGGTCATGACTATCGACTCCCGCCAGGTGGTGGCCGGCATGCTGGAAGCGGTGCCGTTCGCCCGTACCCTCGGTCTTGAGTTCGTCGAGGTGGCGCCCGAGGCGGAGGGTGGCGTGCGGGCAGTCGTCCGGCTGCCCGACTCGCCGGCCAACCACAACCACATCGGCGGTCCGCACGCCGGCGCCATCTTCACCCTCGGTGAGACGGCCTCCGGCGCGGTCGTGCTGGCCGCCTTCGGGCAGCTGCTCGACCGGGCCGTGCCGTTGGCCGTCCGGGCCGACATCGCCTACCGGAAACTCGCCATGGGCCCCGTGCTGGCCACCGCGCGACTCGGCCGGCCGGCAGCCGAGGTGATCGAGGAGCTGGAGGCCGGTCGGCGTCCAGAGTTCCCGGTCCCGGTGGAGATCGCCACCGAGGACGGCAAGCCGACGTCGGTGATGACCGTGATCTGGACGCTGCGACCGAATTGAAACGCCGCAGGGAGGCGGAAACGGGTTTGCGGGTCCAACAGGGTGGATAGATTCGTAGGGTGCTGGGCCTACCTGCTCACGTGACCGCCTGTCTCTTCGATCTGGACGGTGTGCTGACGCAGACCGCCCGCGTACACAACGCCGCCTGGAAGCAGACGTTCGACGAGTTTCTCCGCCAACGCGCCACTGCCTCCGGCGAGCCGTTCCAACCATTCGACCCGGGCTCGGACTACAACCGCTACGTCGACGGCCGACCCCGGGCCGACGGCGTCCGCTCGTTCCTCGCCTCCCGGGGGATCGTGCTACCCGAAGGCGGGCCGGACGACCCGCCCGAAGCCGAGACCGTCAACGGCCTGGGCAACCGCAAGAACGTCCTTCTGCTGCAACAGCTGCGCAGCGCTGGCGTCGAGGTCTACCCGGGCTCGGTGCGGTATCTGAAGGCGGCAGCCGCCGCCGGCCTGCACCGAGCCGTTGTCACCGCGAGCGCGAACGGGGGTGAGGTGGTCACCGCCGCCGGACTTGAGTCACTGCTGCAGGCCCGGGTCGACGGGCTGGTGGCCCGCGCCGAGGGGCTGCCCGGCAAACCACACCCCGACACGTTCCTCGCCGGGGCCAGGCTGCTCGGCGTCGACCCGACACAGGCCGCCGTCTTCGAGGACGCGCTCTCCGGGGTGGCCGCCGGCCGCGCCGGCGGCTTCGGTTACGTGGTCGGCGTCGACCGGGTGGGGCAGGCCGACGAGCTGCTCGCCCACGGCGCCGACGTCGTGGTGAAGGACCTCGCCGACCTGCTCGACGTCGCCGAACCGCCGTCGCCGACCCGCACCGCGACCGACCCTCTGGCCGCCCGACGAGGCTCCGCATGATTCGTGAGCGCGCCTACCCGGTCGAGCCGTGGCACGTCCGGGAGACCCAGCTGGACATGGACGTGCTGGCCCAGTCGGAGTCGGTCTTCGCGCTGTCCAACGGGCACGTCGGTCTGCGGGGCAACCTCGACGAGGGCGAGCCGCACGGCCTGCCCGGCACCTACCTCAACTCGTTCTACGAGCTGCGGCCACTGCCGTACGCGGAGGCGGGCTACGGCTTCCCCGAGTCCGGGCAGACCATCGTCAACGTCACCAACGGCAAACTGATCCGGCTGTTGGTCGACGACGAACCGCTCGACGTGCGCTACGGAGAGCTGCTCGCCCACGAGCGGATCCTCGACCTGCGGGCCGGCACGCTGCACCGGGAGCTGCACTGGCGCTCGCCCGCCGGCCGGGAGGTCAAGGTCCGCAGCACCCGCCTCGTCTCGTTCACCCAGCGGTCCGTGGCCGCCATCAGCTACGAGGTGGAGGCCGTCGACGGCCCACTGCGGCTGATCGTGCAGTCCGAGTTGGTGGCCAACGAGTCGTTGCCTGCGCAGAGCAAGGACCCCCGGGTCGCGGCGGTGCTGGAGTCGCCGCTGCAGGCCGAGGAGGAGCTGACCACCCCCGACGGCGGGCAGCTGATCCACCGCACCAAGGTCTCCGGTCTGCGGGTCGCTGCCGCCATGGAGCACGAGGTGCACGGCCCGGACCACACCACCATTGAGTCCGAGGGATACGAGGACTGGGTGCGTACCACCATCGCCTGCGTGCTCAAGCCCGGCGAGAAGCTGCGGGTGATCAAGTATCTGACGTACAGCTGGTCGAGTCGCCGGTCCCTGCCGGCCCTGCGCGACCAGGTCGGCGCGGCACTGGCCGGCGCCCGGCTCGACGGGTGGGACGGGCTCCACCGGGAGCAGCGCAACTATCTCGACGAGTTCTGGGACGCCTCCGACGTGCTTGTCGAGGGTGACCCGGAGGTGCAGCAGGCGGTCCGGTTCGGTCTCTTCCACGTGTTGCAGGCCGGCGCGCGCGCCGAGCAGCGGCCGATCTCGGCGAAAGGGCTGACCGGCCCCGGTTACGACGGCCACGCCTTCTGGGACACCGAGATGTTCGTCCTGCCGGTGCTCACGTACACCCAGCCGAGCGCGGTGCGCAGCGCACTGCAGTGGCGGCACAGCACGCTGGACTCGGCGCGGGAGCGGGCCGAGACGCTCAACCTGCGGGGCGCCGCCTTCCCCTGGCGGACCATCGAGGGCCCGGAATCGTCCGGATACTGGCCGGCCGGCACGGCAGCCTTCCACATCGCCGCCGACATCGCCGACGCCGTGCGCCGCTACGTGATGGTCACCGGGGACACCCAGCTGGAACGGGAGATCGGGCTGGAGCTGCTGGTGGAGACCGCCCGGCTGTGGCGTTCGGTCGGCCACCACGACCGGCACGGGCGGTTCCACATCGATGGTGTCACCGGCCCGGACGAGTACACCGCCGTGAAGAACGACAACGTCTACACCAATCTGATGGCGCAGCGGAACCTGCTCACCGCCGCCGACGTGGTCATGCGTTACCGGGACGAGGCGTTCCATCTCGGGGTCACCGACGAGGAGGCCGCGAGCTGGCGGGACGCCGGCACCTCCATGCACGTTCCGTACGACGAGGAGCTCGGCGTCCACCAGCAGGTGGACAACTTCACCCGATTCGAGGAATGGGACTTCACGCACACACCGGCGGAGAAGTACCCGTTGCTGCTGCACTACCCGTACTTCGAGTTGTACCGCAAGCAGGTGGTGAAGCAGGCCGACCTGGTCCTCGCCATGCACTGGCGGGGGGACGCCTTCACCCCCGAGGAGAAGGTGCGCAACTTCCTCTACTACGAGCGCCGCACCGTACGCGACTCGTCGTTGTCGGCCTGCACCCAGTCGGTGCTCGCCGCGGAGGTGGGCCACCCCGAACTCGCGCACACCTACCTGCGTGAGGCCGCGCTGATGGACCTGCACGACCTCAACGAGAACACCCGCGACGGCGTACACATGGCGTCGTTGGCCGGCGCGTGGCTCGCCCTGGTCGGCGGGTTCGGCGGTCTGCGGGACCACGACGGTGGACTGTCCTTCGCCCCCCGGCTCTCCAGCCGCCTCAGCCGGTTGGAGTTCTCGCTCCAGTGGCGGGGGTTGTCGCTGCGGGTGGATGTCCGACCGCACCAGACGACGTACTCGCTGCGCCACGGCGGCCCGGACGACGTGGTGGAGCTGCGCCACCACGACCAGTTGCTGCGGGTGACCTGCGACGAGCCGGTGACGGTGCCGGTGCCGCCGGCCGAGCCGTCCGGCCCGCCGCCCGAACAGCCACCGGGCCGGTCTCCACTGCTGCGGTTGCCCGAGCGCGAACAGTGACAGGCGGGGCGGGAATGTTCCCGCCCCGCCCGCCCGCGCCGCTGAGCCAGACCGGCTCACCGGTCGTGGTGTGTCAGACCGGCTCGCCGGTGGACGGACGCCCGATCGCATCCCGGGGGGCCGCCGCCTTCGGGTCGTCGGGCAGCCGGGCCGACGCGGCCTGGTCTCCGAAATCCTGCTCCCCGAAGTCCTGGTTGCGCTCCGCGTCCTGTTCCCGCTGGGCCTGCTCGGTCAGCTGCTGCTGCCGGGAAATCTGCTGCTTGGCCATGGCGATCCTCGCGATCCGTCGGGGCGCGGTTGCGCCGACACGGTCTGCGGTCGTTCGTCGCGTACCCGACGCCCCACCCGGCAAACGCGCCACCCGGCGGCCTGCGCACAGCCCTGCTGTGACACCGGCGCCGCCGGCGTGCGTGGCGTGCGGCGGGCCGGGTACCCGGATCATTGTCGAGCAGCCGGAGGTGGGGCATGGACGAGCAGCAGACTGTGACAGTTCCGATCGGGGACGCCAAGCTCCCCGCCGACCTGAGGCTGCCCGGCCAGCCGGCCGGTGTGGTGCTGTTCGCGCACGGCAGCGGCAGTTCGCGGCACAGTCCGCGCAACGTGGCGGTGGCCCGGACGCTGAACGACCGAGGGCTCGGCACCGTGCTGGCGGATCTGCTCACCCCCGTCGAGGACGAGGTGGACACGCGAACCGCCGAGCTGCGCTTCGACATCGGGTTGCTGGCCAGCCGGCTGGCCGGGATCATTGACTGGCTCGCCACGGCGCGTCCCGCCGGTGACGTGCCGATCGGCCTGTTCGGGGCCAGTACGGGTGCTGCCGCCGCCCTGGTCGCGGCGTCGTCCCGTGCCGATCGGGTGGCTGCCGTTGTCAGCCGAGGTGGTCGGCCGGACCTGGCCGACGACGCGTTGGCCCAGGTGCGCACGCCGACGTTGCTGTTGGTGGGCGGGCTGGACGAAGAGGTGATCGCGCTCAACGAGCAGGCGCTGACCGAGTTGGGGGATGTTGCCGAGCTGCGGGTGATCCCCGGCGCCACGCATCTGTTCGAGGAGCCCGGCACCCTTGATCAGGTCGCCGACCAGGCCGGCACCTGGTTCACCACGCACCTCAGCCGCTGATCAGTCAGTGGGTAGGAGGGCCGAGGCCGAGCGGCGCTGTTGGACGGTGTCGATGACGCGCCAGAGGACGGCGGTGATCGGGACGCTGACGAAGGCGCCGGCGATCCCCGCGATCAACGTGCCGGCGGTGACCGCCACCAGGATCACCGCCGGATGCAGTCGGACCTGCCGCTTCATGACCAACGGCTCCAGCAGGTTGCCCTCGATCTGCTGGACGGCGATCACCGCCGCGAGGGTGAGCAGCGCGGTGGTGGGACCGTTCGCGGCCAGTGCCACCAGCACCGCCACCGCACCGGCCACCGTCGCCCCGATGATCGGCACGAACCCGCCGAGGAACGTGATCAACGCCAGCGGCAGGGCCAGTGGCACCCGCAGCACCACGAGCGCCAAGCCGATGCCCAGTGCGTCGATCGCGGCGATGAACATGGTGCCCCGGCTGTACGCGCCCAACGTCCGCCAACCGGCCCGGCCGGCCTCGGCCAGCACGGGTTGGTTCGGGCCGGACACCCGCGACAGCACCCAGTGCCACATCGACCGGCCATCCTTGAGCAAGAAAAAGAGCAGCACCAGAGCCAGCAGTGCGGAGCCGAACACCTCCGTGGCGGTCCGGGCGCCCGCCACCGGGTCCGGAGAGCTGCCACCGAGCCCCTGCCGGGCCTGGTCGACCAGCCGGTCCAGCTGCGCCTCGCTCACCGGCAGCGTGGACGTCACGAAGTCGCGGCTGCGCTCGACCCCCTGCGTCAGCTCCTGGCTGAGCTGATCGAACTGGCTGGCGGTCAGGTTCCACACCAGTGCGCCAACCCCGACCAGGATGCCGAGCAGCAGCAGTACGGTGCAGAGCGCGGCCAGCGCCGCCGGCAGGCGCAACCGGCGCAGCAGAAGCAGGACCGGATCGAGCAGTGCGGTGAGGAAGATGGTGGCGGCCAGCGCGATGGCCAACGGTGCCAACAGGACGGCGATCCGGCCCAGCAGGTAGAGCCCGGCGGTGATCACCACCAGGCAGGCGCTCCACAACACCGCGGTTCGGACCAGCCAGGGCAACGCCGCCCAGGTCTGGCGCGGCCCGGGGCCGCCTGTCGATCCGGGTTCCTCTGCGGCCATGTCGGTCCTCCTCGATGTCGACGAGGTCGGTACCCGGTCGGTCGCACCCCGACACCCGAATGGCTGGCTGTCACCCGCGCGGATCGTACGCCGGCCGGAGTGACGCGGTTGGGTGTTCGCGAATCGCACCCGCAACGACGGCGTTTGCGCTGTCGGGCCGAGGGAACGCGAAGGGGACGGACCGGACTGAGGAGGAACGTCGTGGGTGACTTCATGGGCAAGGCCAAGGACTTCGCGGACAAGCACGACAAGCAGGTCGACCAGGGCACGGAGAAGGCGGGCGAGATGGCCGACAAGCGCACCGGTGGCAAGTACGACGATCAGATCGACAAGGGCGTGGACCAGGCCCAGGCGCGCACCGGTGAGGGCGACCAGGTTCGCTGACTCGCGGATGGTCCTCCCGGGCCGCGTCGGCGACCCGGGAGTGCCGGTCCGGAAGGTGCGCGGGTCAGCCCTGGTGCTTGTCGCGTAGCTCGTCCATCGCGGTGGGCCGGCCGCTCAACGCGTCGCGCAGCCGGTCGACCAGACCGATGCCGGGGGCGAGCAGCCTGTTCGCCGGCGGATGGTCCGGGCTCCCCGGATGCGGCCGGGTCGGCCCGATCTTCTTGATCGCCGTCACCCGGGCGGCCACCTCGATCAACTCCTCCCGGGCCGTCGCCGCGCGCAGCCGCGGAAAGAGCTCCTTCTCCTCCTCCGCCACATGGCGTCGGACGATGCTGGTCAACTGGGCGAGCAATTCGTCGAAGCGTGGCTCGGACGGGTCGGTGGACTCCAACTCCTGCATGGTCCGCTCGGCGTCGGCGTGCTCCGCGATTTCACGGTCGGCGATCTCGTTGCCGTCGGGCAGCGCCTTGCGGGCGATCGGATACACGTACGCCTCCTCGGCCACCGAGTGGCGGACAAGTTCGGCGATCACCACGTCGGCGAGGTGCCGGCGATGCTCGGGGGTGCCCTGCCGGGTCGCCAATTCGACGAGGACTGCTTCGATCTCACGATGGTCGGAGACCAGGATGTCGACGGCATCGTGGTCGTCGGCGGTCGGTGGATTGGTCATGTCACGGCCCCTTACCGGTTGCGGGTCGGTGGGAGGTGTGCGGCTCAGGTACCCCCACGGGGCTGGGCAAACCTACGGTTGACGATGTGTTCGACGGTGTTGTTGGGGCTGTCGGGAGCGGTGGTGCGCCGGCCACCAAGATTGCCGGGCCGTTGCCGGGGTAACCGCCGCCATGGCCGAGGACCACCCACCCGACGACCGCCGGCAGTGGCGGCTCGATGAGACCGCCGAACGGACGGTTCGACGGGTGCGGCACCGTGGTGGGCAGGCCAGCCGGATCCGAGCCCGGCAGTGGGAGGTCACCCTGGTGATCTCCGTCCAGGCCGGGTTGGCCGCGGCGATCGCCGCCCTGCTCGCCAAGAACCTGCTGGGCTCCGGATCGCACGTCTTCGCTCCCGCCGCCGCCGTCGGTACGATCGCCACCGCCATCGGTCAGCGGGCTCGGCGCACCTTTGAGCTGTTGGCCGGCGTGGCCCTGGGCATCGTCATCGGTGACACGCTGCGGTTCCTGCTCGGCGCGGGCCCGTGGCAGACCGGCGTGGTGGTCGCGCTGGCCATCGCCGCCGCGTTGCTGGTGGCCGGGAAGGGTGGTCCGCTGGTCGGTCAGGCCGGCGGTACCGCCGTGCTGATCGCCACGCTGGCCCCGATGGAAAGTGGCCTGGAGTTGCCCCGCATCTTCGACGCGCTCGTCGGTGGGGCGGTCGGCCTGGTGGTGGTCGCATTGTTGTTGCCGATCAACCCGATGCGAGTGCTGGACCGGGCCGCGGCGCCGATCTTCACGATTGTCTGCGAGCAACTCGCTGAGCTGGGGCAGGCGATGCGCGAGCGCGACCGGGCCCGGACCATGGGCGTCCTGGAGCGGCTCCGCGGCACCGAGGACGACCTGGGCCGGCTGCACGATGCGCTGAGCGGGGCCGAGGAGGTGGTGACCATCGCTCCGGTTCGTTGGCACCGCCGCCAGCAGTACCACCGGTACGCCCGTAGCGCGGCCCACCTGGAGCGCTTGTTGCTGGACAGTCGTGCGATGGCCCGCTGGTCGACCACCGCCTTGCAGTACGACGAGCCGATTCCGGAGGAACTGTCGGACGCGATGCGCCAGTTGGGTCAGGCGGTGACGGTGATGCGTGCAGAGTGCAGGGTCGGTGAGGACCCTCAGCGCACCCGGCAACTGATCGAGCAGTGCGCCGAGTTGGCCGGGCGGGCCTCCGCGATCGGGGTCAGCTCGTTCGGGGAATCCCTCGTCACCGGATTGCGCACCGCGGCCAGCGATCTGCTCCGGGCGGCCGGTTGCGAACCCGAAGACGCGAACCGGATCGTGCGCCAGGCGGCCGGTGCCGGCGAGGCGGAGATCCACCCGCCCGTCCGGCGACAGATGCACCGGGTCCGACCGGCCCGGGCCGCCCGAGCCCGTCGGCGCGCACACCTCGCCCGCCGGACCCGTAACGACGGCCGGGCCGGCCTCCCCGCACGGGAGAGGCCGGCCCGGTGAACAGCCAGGGTCAGGAGGAGTAGCCGCGCTCGGCGATCCAGTTGGCGACCTTCGGAAGGCTCATCCAGTACTCGCCCAGCATGGGGTCGGCCGGGTCGGCGACCCGGATGGTGTCACCACCGTCGCGGTAGCCGACGAGGGTCAGATAGTGGCCGCCCTCGTACGAGTGCGGGTTGCCATCGGTGTCGACGGTCGTGCCCTTGATGTTGGCCACCACCGGACGGCCGGCGTCCACCGCGGCCAGCACGTCACGGCGCAACTGCTCGACCTGGTCGGGGCGGGCCACCGAATCACGGATCTCGGTGGTCCGGTACTTGCCGCCGGTCAGTTCGTTCAGCACGCGAGTGGTGTCCAGGGCCGAGGGGGTACCCGCCTCGGTGGTGCCGAGCAGTTGGGCCACCTCGTCCTGGGAGAGCGCCTTGCCCTGGGCGGACAACGCGATCCTGGTCGCGGCCGGGCCGCAGTAGTAGAAGTTCGGCTGGGCCTGGTAGTCGACGTTGAGGATCCGTTCGGCGTGCCGGTCATTCTGGTTCGACGAGGCCGGCGCGGCGGGCACCGGGGCGGCCTGTGCGGCCACCGCCGGGCCGAGGGCACAACCGCCGGCGACCAGCAGGCCGACGACGGACAGACCGCTCTTCTGGACGATCGGGTTCATGGTCGAGTCTCCGTTCGGGGGTTGGCGCCTCCGACGAGCGGAGGGCGGCAGCACCGGGAATGGCGCTCGGCGCAACACGGGGGCCGACCATCGGTGGTCTCGGCCCGGGGCGTACCGAGGGCGTAACCGCTCTGCTCCACCGAGAATTCCGCCGGTTGCGCCGACCGGGGGTCGCGCGGCCTCTCGGCCTGGCCCGAACCGGTCATCGGGGACGTGCGGTCAGCTCAGAGGCTCCCCAGCAGCCCGGTCACGGTGATCTCGATGACGACCCGCTCCGGATTCGGGCGTGGTGTCCGATACCGCTCGGCGTACCGCCGCTCGGCCTCCGCCACGGCGGCCGGATCCGACCGCAGCACGGCGCGACCCTCGATCGTCAACCACCGGCGGCCATCCACGTGGCACACGGCCACCGCCGCGCCCGCCGCGCCGGCCGCCGCCACCTGACTGGCCTTGCGGGAGGTGCCGGAGGTGATGACCCGGGCCAGCCCGGCGGCCGGGTCGAGGGTCACCCCGACCGGTACGACGTGCGGGGTGCCGTCCGCGCGCAGGGTGGTCAGCGTCGCGAGGTGCCGTTCGGCACAAAAGGCGACAACCCGCTCATCGTGCATGTCCAACCGATGATCGCCCGTCATGCCCGTCCCCCGTCCCCGAACCGACCTCGATCATGGCACGCGGCGGTGGGCCCGGTCCCGGTCCGGTGGGGCGTCCGGCTGACCGGGCAGCTGGCGACCCGTCGCCCGACGTTTGTGCACCAGCCGGGTCAGGTAGATCAACGCGGCGGCCAGCACGCCCATGTCATCCAGGTAGATCGGGTCCGGCAGCACGTCCACCGGGAAGATCGTGTAGATCAGCGCCCCGTAGAAGGCGACCTTGCCGCCCGCGCCGAGCCCGTTCAGCAGCCGGCGAGTACGCACCACCCGCACCGCCAGCACCACGGCACCGACCAGTGTGGCGAGCGCCAGGATGCCGGCGACCACCACGAGGACCCACGCCTGTCGGGACATGCCGTCACGCTAACCCACCCGAGACCGCACGGCTCAGTACGCGGGCACCGTCGCCCGGCCGCGCGCGGCCACCTTGTTCTCCCGGGTCTGCTCGACGTTCTCCCGGGTCTGCGCGCGCAACGGCCCGGCAACCTCGCTCAGTGGCAGCACCGACGCCGACTCGGCGACCCGTCGACCGATAGCCGCGTGCGCCTCCTCACGCAGGCTGCGAGCCGCAGCCACCGCCAACTCCGCAGCCCGCCACGCGGCCTGCTCCCGCTCGCGGGCCACGGCATGTTTGGCCGCCAGATTGTCCCGGATCGCCCGCTGGAGCACCAGTTCCTGCTCGACCGGGTGCAGTCGCGGGTCCCAGCCGTCGCGGTGCGCGAAGACATCGCTGAGCTGCTCCACCGACAGCTCCCGCCGCCAGTACGCATCCAGGGCCGCCCGGTGCAGGTAGCGCTCCCGGTCGGCGTACTCGGCGGGAGTCCGTGCGGTGTGCGGCAGCGGCATCGCGGCCGCCGCGTCAAGCCGCCGCACACCGGCCTCGGCCGCCTCGTACGCCAGCCAGGCCGCCTCGACCTCCTCCTGCGCGGCCACCCACTCGGCCCGGCGACGCCGCACCGTGGTGGTCGCCCGTTCCGCGGCCACCGCGACCTCCTGCGCGTAGCGGCTCTGCTCCCGCTCCTCCTGCGCCTGCTCAAGTTGGCTCGGCATGGCCGCGCGGCGGATCCGGGCGCCCGGATCGAAGCGGAACCGGCCGGGCCGCAACAGGAGCGCGGAGACAGCGACAGCGACCACGCCGAGCAGGCTCAGCCAGATGACGGCGGCCCGGGAGAGGTCTGGCAGGACGGCGGAGAGGATGGTTTGCATGATCAGCACCTTGCGGTCGAAGGCGGGTATCGACGGGCGGCAGGATGGCGCGGCAGCGCCGGTCGGCCCGGTGGCGGGATTGCCCCGTCGACGGCCACCTCAGGTGCCCGTACGGGATCAGCCGGGATCGGGCACCGGGGCTTGCCGGGCCTGGCTCAGCTGGTGGGCGGACCGCGTCGCGCGGGAGTGCCCCGGCCGGGATCGATGGCCGGGGCGTAGACCGGGCCCGTCGCGACCGGACCGGTCGCCGTGGCCGTATCGGCCGTGTCGGTATCGAGCGTGCCAGCCGGCGGGGCGACAGCAGGCTGGCCGGCTCGCGTGGTAGCGGGGCCGGCGTCGGGGCGGACACTCGTCACCCGGCTGCTCACGGCACTGGGCCGCAGCTGCGTGGGGGCGGGCGGTGGGGTCGCGGAGAGAGCGGCGCCGAGGCCGACCACGAGCACCAGCGCGGTGACCGCCAGGCGGGTCAGTTCCCGCAGTGACCACAGCACAGCCCGCCGGGCTGGGCGGACAGACGCTGCGGACGACACCTCACCAACCTATCGCCCGTTCCGGCGTACCGCACCACGGCGACGGGCCGCACTGGCGTGACCACCACCACGGTGGGCAATGTGGACGCTGTCGATCGGGGCTGAGAAGTGTGGTGCCCCCGACCGGATCGGGTCCGATCGGGGGCACCGTGCATGGTCCGGGTGGCCTCTCCGGTGGTGGAGGCCGGCCGGTGGCGGACCGTGCTCAGTCTCCGGTGCCGAGCACCGAAGGAGCGGGCTTGTCGTCGCCCTGCCACACCATCTCGTCCTCGGTCAGCCAGGTCTGTCGCTCGTCGGAGTCGTCGTCCTGCCTTCCACCGCGCCCGCCGAGCACACCGGGACGGCCGCCGCCGGCCCCCGGCCGGGAGTTGCCACCGGTCACGGCCGGCCGGCCGCCACTCCCAGAGCGCTGGCCGTCAATACTGCGCCCGACCCCGTTGGCGGCGCGGCTCTCCGCCGGGGCCGCACCACCGCCGGTCGGCCGAGCCGAGGCGGGGGGCGCGTTGCCCGAGCCCGCGAGCGCGCCGCTGCGCAACACCCCACCGGCCGGTGCCCCGCCCGGTGCTCCGTAGAGCAGGCCGGGACCGGTGCTCGCCGCAGCGGGTCCGCCCGCCGGCGCGGACAGGCCGGCCAGCCCGGCGACACCCCCGCCCAACAGCGCGCCGCCGACCAGGGGATCCGCCCCGGCGAGGGACGTGCCCCGGCCGGTGAGGTCGCCGCCAACGCCGACCGGGCCGGTCGCGACAGCCGGGCTGCCACCGATGCCCGCGCCGACCTCATCCGTAACCGAACCGTGGCCCGGCAGTTGCGCGACGCGGTCCGGCGTCGAGATGGTCGCGTCACCAGTGCGCACGGTGTGCGTGCTGGTGTTGGGGCCGCCTGTCACCTTGGCGATGGCCGAGACACTGTGTGGCGTCGTCGGATCCTTGCTGGCGGTGCTCGGAGTGTCCGGGTCGGGCGGAGGCGGGTCGACCACGCGGTCGTAGGCGGAGATGTCGTAACTGCTGGCCAGGTCGGCCACCAGGTTCACCATCCGCTGGTGGGCCTTCTCCTGCTCTGCCTTGTCCTGCTGGTGACCCGCGATGCCCCCGACGATCAGGCCGGTCAGACCGAAGATGGCGCCACCCTTGATCGCACCGCCGATCGCCTTGTCGTTGTCGTCGGTCTCCTCCGGGCTCTCGGCCTTCTTGTGGGCGGCCCGCAGGTGGTCGGCCATCATGGTCAACCCCTGCTTGATGCCGGCCATCCCTTCGCCCAACGCGTCGCTGTGGGCGACGATCAGGTTGAGTCGCCGGTGGAACTCCCGACCTGCCGAGCCCGTCCAGGTGTTGGCGAGCTTGTCGAGGTCACCGCTCAGCTCCCGGCCGAGGCCGTCGAGGATGCCCTTGAGCTCGGCCCACTGGGTGGCCACTCCCTCGATCTGCTCCGGCTTGCCCGCCATCAGGCCGTCGTACAGCTGCTGGTGACTGTTGCCCTGGTAGCGCTGGGTGTATTCAGACACGCCCGTCCTCCTTCGGCTGGAACGCCCGGTCAACCGGGGTCAGCGCGGCGGTGACATCGTCGGCGTTGGCCGCGTTACGCGCCTCGGCGGTGCGGTAGTTGCTCAGGATCGTGCTGGTCGCCTGCTGTGCCGCCAGCACCGCCTGCCGGATCCGCTGGGCCTGCTCCACATAGGACTGGTGGACCTCGCTGTAGCGACGCGCCATGTCGGTGGCGTCGAAGAACGAGCCCAGCGCCGGAGGGCGGCACTGCATCTCGGTGTTGAGCTTGCGCAGCACCGACTCGGCCTGGCTCAACCGAGACGCCAGGTGCTCGTGGAAGTCCTCAAGGGACAACAGGTCGACTTCCGTACGCCCGGCCATGGCAACATCCCCGTCGTTCTGGTTGACAACCGTCAGCGACGTCAAGGTTAGTCCACCAGTGCGACTCCAGGCGACCCGTCCAAGCTGCTCAGCCGTTGGCGTCGGTCTATTCCGACGGCCCCCCGCCGCCGGCCCCGCCGCTCTGCGACGCGCCACTGGCCGGAGCCGACGGTGTCGAGCCCGACGGTGGCGCGGCGGACGACGACCGAGACGGTGGCGCGGCGGACGGCGAGCCCGAGGGCGGTGCCGCCGATGGTGAGCCCGACTTTGGCGCAGCCGACGGTGAGGCGGCCGGTGCCGGTCCGTCGGCTGCGAAGACGGCGAACGCGTCCTCGCGGTCCAGGGTGGGCCCGGTCGGGATCAGTGCGAGCAGGGAACCGGGCACCGCCAGCGGGGTGACCCCGCCGTAGCCGAGCACCTCCAGTGTCGCCGCCGAGCCGAGGGGATACCGGATGCCCTGCGGGCTGATCAGGTAGATCGTCGAGCCGGCGGCACCGGACCCGCTGGTTCCGGCGCCGGGCGAAGCCTGCGCGATGACACCCTTGCCGCCGGGCAGCAGCACCGCCTCGGCGGTGCGTACGGCGTCGCGCCTGGTCTGGCGCACCGGCACCAGTCCCGGATCACTGTCGGTCAGCTCATCCGGCACCCGGTCGAAGACCTCGATGGTGGTGGTCGGCGGGCCGCCCGCGCTGCCCTTCCGGTACGTCGCGCACAGCGTCGTCTGACCGGGCTGGGTCGGGTAGAGGGCGGGCACCGTGGTGGGCAGCCCTTCCTCCTCGATCCGCTGCTCCTTGAACGCCTCGCTGGCCTCGTTCGGTGTGATGTCGGTGATCCGACCGCTGCCGCTGGTCTGGAGCAACGCGGTGATCTCGCTGATCGACACGAGCGCGTCGCGGGTCAGCACGTAGTGCCGCCCGGCCGCCTTGAACACCGAACCGACGTTGTACGACTTCCCGGCCACCTTGCGGCTGCTGGGCTCGCCCTCACCGGCCAGCGTCATCCTGCGCAGCGGTGGCCCGGCCGGCACGGCGTTGAGCAGTTGCTGCCCGATCTGGATTCGCTCGGTGCCGGCCATCCGCAGCGCCGTCATCGTGCGGACCGGGTCGAGCAGCTGGAGCCGGGTGTTGTTGGTGACGAGGTAGCGCTGGTCGTCCACCGAGACCAGCACTCCCCGGTCGCCCAGCGGCGTGCCGCCGGGCAGCGCCCGGTCGATCACCAGCCGGGTGCTGGAGCGCCGCCGGTCGACCGGGTCGGGCACGTCACAGACCGACCAGGGCAGCCCGGTCAGCGACTTACGGTCCGGCAGAGCGTCCGGTGCCCCGACGATGCCGACGGTGACGCCGCGGGGCCGGTCCCGCAGCGACGCCTGGGACATCGTCCGCACCTCGGCACTCGCATCGTTCACGATGAGGCGCGCCGACGTGTAGTTGAGCGTCGGGTGCAGCTTCCCCTCGATGAACACGTACGTCGCGCCGGTTTCCCGTTCGATGACCAGGGTGTTCTCGGCCAGCGGCGCCGCGCCGCCGGTCAACTGGCCGTAGGCGCCCACCCCACCGAGCACGATGGCCGCGGCCAGGACACTGCCGAAGACGGCCATGCCGAGCCGTCGCATCGGCAGGTTGGTGGTCTCCGGATCGCCAGACAGCAAGGCGGAGACAATGCGGCGGGTGACGAAGCGGTACGCCTGCACCTGATCGCGGCGGGTCCGCATGACTTACCTCCGGCGGGGTTTTTCCGCGACGATCAGGTCGAAGTGCCGTCGCGGGCTTCCCTACGATAAGGGGCCGACGGTGCTTCCTTGGGACCACCGCTCGTGGCCGGCACCGGACCGACCCGGCGCAGAGCCGTACCGTGCAGGAGGGACAGTCAGCGATGACGCAGGTTCAGGCGCCACCCGCCCGAGCGGTCACGGGCCCCGTCGACGTTTCGGCCCGGCCGGCGTCCCCGGCCGAGCGGCCCGGCCGTGGACGGGTCGGTCCCGTGCTGGTCGGGCAGCTCGTCTTGCTGGAGTTGTGCGTGGTCGGCGTCTGGGCCGCCACGGCCGGACCCAGCTGGCTACTCGCCGCAGCGGGGGCGGTGGCGCTGCTGATCGTCCTGGCGGCTTTCGCCCGACGAGGTGGCCGCTGGTGGTTCGAGGACCTGCTGCTGCGCCGGCGGCTGCGGCGACGCGGCGAGCGGGCGTCAGCCGCGCTGGCCAGCGGCACGGCGACGGACCCGCGGTTGGCGGCGCTCGCCCCCGAGCTGAGCGTGATCGAGCTGACCGACCGGGGCACCCGCCTCGGCATCGGGCGCGACGACCAGGGGTGGTTCGCCGCCGTCGCCCTGCAGTCCGCCGCCGGCGTGGCGGTCGGTTCCGTCGACGCCGCCGCGGTGGACCGTGCGCTGGGGGTGCTCGCGGACTTCAGCGCCCCGGTCTCCCGGGCGCAGGTCGTCGCGCACACGCTGGTCTGGTACCCGGCGCCCGGTGCTCCGCCGGCGGCACACCGGACCGTCTGGGTGGCGGTGCGGCTCACCGTCGGGGACGCCCGGGTCGAGGCGGTGAGCCGGGGTGGCGGGCTGACCGGAGTGCACCGGACGGTGGCCGCCGCGATCGGCCGGCTCGGCAAGGCGCTGACCTCGGCGGGGCTGGCGCATCGCCCGTTGGGCCGCGAGGAACTACGCGCGGCGATCGTCTCGGCCGCCGGTCTGGACCTGGGGCCCGAGGCGCCGACGGAGAGCTGGCGGGGACTGGGCGGCGGCGGCTGGACGCACCGCTGCCTCACGCTGCGGGGCCGCTCCGACGCGCCGCTCGGCCCCCTCGTGGACGCCATCACCGCCACCTCGGCGCCGTCGCACACCGTGGCCGTGACCGTCTCGACGGACGGTCGGATGGCAGCGCCGCTGCTGCGGGTCGCGGCCATGGACAACCACGTCGAGGCGCTGGTCAAGGTGGTGCGCGAGGTCGCGGATCGAGCGGGCGCGGCCACCCGGCCGATGGATGGTCAGCATGCCCCGGGCGTCTACGCCACCGCCCCGGTCGCTTCGGCGCTGGGTGTCACCACCGGTCCGCGGTCGCGCTGACCGGTGCGGCGGCGCGACCCGGTCAGGGTCGGAGGTTGACGATCCAGCCGTAGAGGCCGCAGACCCAGAAGGCGAGCGGCACCAGCGAGATGATGAGCAGGATCTCGACGATGTCCAGCAGGCGGCCCCAGACCGGCGAGATGCGCTTGCCGGCGACGGTCAGACCGTAGATCAGACTGATCACGGCGGCCAGCACCAGCCCGCCCAGGATCAGGCCGAGCCGGACCGGCAGCGACCCGCCGGCGAAGGTGGCCGCGGCGGCCAGCCCCAGACCCACGGAGCCTGCCAGCAGCACCGGGGTGCGCTGGGACCGGCCCAGCAGGGGGCGAGCCCGCAGCAGCGCCAGCAGGGCCAGCACCAGGCACAGCAACACCGCGGGCAACCGCCCGTCCAGGGCCAGCACGAACTGCGCGCCCAGCACCAGCAGGGCAACCGTCCACAGCAGACCCGTCAGGAACTCGTCGGCGCGCTCACTCTGCTGGAGCACCTGTCGACCGTCCACCGACTCGCTGTCGGTCTTCAGGTCCTCCGGGCCGGTCGGGATCGACGGCACCGGCAGCCGGGCCAGCCGGTAGGCCATCATCGGCAGCGCCGGCACCACACCGAACGCGACCGCGGCGACCACCGCGGCGGAGGCCGCCGCGTCGAGGCCGAGGACCAGGCAGAGCACCGCGCCCAGGCCGGTCGCGGCCGCGACCCCGATCGCGGCGAAGAAGAGGGGGTACCGGTCGCCGACCGCCAGCACGGCCACCGCACCGGCAACCACCGTGGCGGTTGCCGCGAGCAGGACGTGCGGACTGGCCAGCTCGGTCAGCGATCGATCGCCGGCGAGCAGCAGCAGGCCGCCGGTGGCCGCGTGCGTCAGGCCGACCAGGGCCAGCACCGCGCCGGTGCCGCTGTCGCCGGCGGCGCGGGACAGCACCGCGGCGCCCACCAGCAACGCCACCGCAACCAGCAGCGCGGCCAGCGCACCGGGCAGGTGCGGCGGGCCGGCGAAGAGGGCGGCCAGCGCGCCGGCGCCGAGCGCCGCCGCCGCGAAGGTCACCGCGAAGGAGCGGGTCGCGCCGACCTGCCAGGCGCCGGGGCGCTGGTTGGTAGCGGTGGCGACCGCGTCCACCACGTCGTCGAAGACGATCTCCGGCGCGGCGTTGGACCGGGGGTTGAAGTAGAGCACCTCACCGTCCCGGACGCTGAGCTGCGCCGCGGTACGACCACCGTCCAGCGGCGCACCGCCCAACCGGGACAGTGCCCAGCCGCCGTGCCGCGCACCCTCGTCGGCCATGTCCTCGCCGGCGTAGCGCAGCAGGGTGGGGAGCAGGTCAGCCATCGGCACGTCCGACGGCAGCGCCAGATCCATCCGGGTACGCGGAGCCACGATCGTGATTCGGCTCAGACCACCGGTCGCCGTCTTCGTCGCCACAGTGGCCTCCTGGTGTGCGTCCGCGCTCGGCTGGCTGTGCTGCTGCGGTCCGGGTCCACCGCGCACACGGCAGATTACCTACGATGACTGGCACGTACGATGCCCACCCGCGGGCGGTGTTCCGCGGCGGCACGTCATCAGGGCCGCTTCTGGGGAGGAGACAGCCGTGAGCACTGTGGTGTTCCGCCGGCTCCCGCGTCAGCCGGGGCCGGCCTTACCACGCGGCGAGGTGCTGCTGGAATCGCCGCCCGAGCTGCCCGAGCCGACGCCCCGCGGGATGGGGCAACTGCTCATGATCCTGCCGATGTTCTGCGGGGTCGGTGCCATGGCGTTCCTCTACGCCGGCAAGGGCGGCGGCATGATGACGTACGTCGCCGGTGGTCTGTTCGGTGTCTCGATGCTCGGCATGGCGATCGGCTCGCTGGCGAACAGTGGTGGCAAGGACAAGGCCGAGCTGAACGCCGATCGCCGCGACTACATGCGCTACCTGGCTCAGATGCGCAAGCGCACCCGGCGCGCCGCCGAGCAGCAGCGGGCGGCGATGGCCTGGCGGCACCCGGAGCCCGACGCGCTCTGGTCGATCGCCGCGTCCCGGCGACTCTGGGAGCGGCGGATCACCGAGGACGACTTCGGCGAGACCCGGATCGCCCTCGGCCCGCAGCGGCTCGCCGTGGAGATCGTTCCGCCGGAGACGAAGCCGGTGGAGGACCTGGAGCCGATGAGCGCCATCGCGCTACGCCGGTTCGTCCGTGCCCACTCCACGGTGCCTGATCTGCCGACGGCGCTGTCGGTGCGGGCGTTCAGTCGGGTGGTGCTGCGCGGCGAGCGCGAGCCCGTGCTCGACCTGACCCGGGCGGCGCTGGGGCAACTGGCCACCTTCCACGCACCGGACGACCTGGTGATCGCGGTGGTCGCCGCACCCGACCGGCAACCGGCCTGGGGCTGGGTCAAGTGGCTGCCGCACGCCCACCACAGCGGTCGTACGGACGCGGCCGGCGCGCGCCGGCTGGTCTTCGCCAGCCTGGCCGAGGCCGAGGCGGCGCTCGCCGCCGAGCTGACCGGGCGGCCCCGGTTCGCGCCGGAGGCCAAGCCGCTGACCACCGCCGGGCACCTGGTCGTGGTGATCGACGGCGGGGAGATCTCACCGACCTGCCAGCTGGTGGGCCCGGGGTTGCTCGGCACCACCGTGATCGACCTCTCCGGGACGGTGCCGCGCGACGCCGGCCGCTGGCTGCTCTGCCTCGACGTGGGCGACGGAAGCTCACTCGATCTGGTCCGGGGCAGCTCGTCGTCGACGTTGGGTCGGCCCGACCGGCTCAACGCCGAGGCCGCCGAGGGGCTGGCCCGACAGATCGCCCCCTTCCGGCTCTCCCAGCAGCAGACCGGCGGCGACGAGCCGTTGGCCCGCAGCACCGAGCTGCCGGACCTGCTCGGCGTCGGCGACGCGGCGGCGGTGGACGTTCAGAACACCTGGCGTCCGCGTGGTCACCGCGATCGGCTGCGCATCCCACTCGGTGTCGGCCCGGACGGCAACGTGGTCGAGCTCGACTTCAAGGAGTCGGCGCACGAGGGCATGGGCCCGCACGGTCTGGTGATCGGCGCGACCGGGTCCGGCAAGAGCGAGCTGCTGCGTACGGTGGTGGCCGCGTTGGCGGTGACCCACTCGTCGGAGGAGCTGAACTTCGTCCTGGTGGACTTCAAGGGCGGCGCGACCTTCGCCTCGCTGGAGGCGCTGCCGCACACCAGCGCGGTGATCACCAACCTGGCCGACGAGTTGCCGCTGGTCGACCGGATGCGCGACGCGCTCGCCGGCGAGATGGTGCGCCGGCAGGAGCTGCTGAGGGCGGCCGGCAACTACGTCTCCCGTTTCGAGTACGAGAAGGCGCGTTCGGCCGGTGAGCCGCTCGCTCCGATGCCCAGTCTGCTGATCATCTGCGACGAGTTCAGCGAGTTGCTCGCCGCCAAGCCGGACTTCATCGACCTGTTCGTGATGATCGGCCGGTTGGGTCGGTCCCTCGGTGTGCACCTGCTGCTGGCCAGCCAGCGCCTCGAGGAGGGCAAGCTGCGGGGCCTCGACACGCACCTGTCGTACCGGATCGGTCTGCGCACGTTCTCCGCGGTGGAGAGCCGGATCGTGCTCGGTGTACCGGACGCGTACGAGCTGCCGAACGCGCCGGGCCACGGCTATCTGAAGACGGACACCAGCACCATGCTGCGGTTCCGGGCCGCGTACGTGTCGGGGGCGTACCGGGCGCCGGGGCAGCAGGCCTCCGCCTCGCAGGCGTTGGTGCAGCGGCGGATCGTGCCGTACGGCCTCGACTTCGTTCCGGTGCAGGTCCCGCAGGTGCCGGTGGACACCGCCCCGGAGCCGGAGCAGCCGGCCGATGGTAAGGCCGTGGCGATGCTCGACGTGCTGATCGACCAGCTCAAGGGCCGGGGCCGTCCGGCCCACCAGGTGTGGCTGCCGCCGCTGGCCGACCCGCCGGGCCTGGGTGAGCTGCTCGGC
This sequence comes from Micromonospora inaquosa, assembly GCF_003857055.1. Classification (GTDB taxonomy): domain Bacteria; phylum Actinomycetota; class Actinomycetes; order Mycobacteriales; family Micromonosporaceae; genus Micromonospora; species Micromonospora inaquosa. The sequence goes on from NZ_QGSZ01000175.1 coordinate 30,477, forward strand.
CCGCTGGCTGTCGACCCGACCTACGGGCTGTGCACCGCGTCCTGGCCTGGGCGCGGGCAGCTGACCGTGCCGGTCGGCGTCGTGGACCGCCCCTACGAGCAGCGCCGGGACCCGATGATGGTCGAGCTGGCCGGGGCCGGCGGCAACGTGGTCATCGTCGGTCGGTCGCTGAGTGGCAAGAGCACGATGCTGCGGACGCTGCTCGCCTCGCTGGCGCTCACGCACACGCCACGGGAGGTGCAGTTCTTCTGCCTGGACTTCGGCGGCGGCGCGCTGCGCAGCATGGAGCGGTTGCCGCACCTGGCCGGGGTGGCTGGCCGGCGCGACGTCGAGGCGGTCCGCCGGACGGTGGCTGAGGTGGTCGCCGTGCTGGACGACCGGGAGAGTCGGTTCGCCCAGCACGGCATCGACTCGGTGGCGAGCTACCGCCGTCGCCGGGCCGCCGGTGAGTTCGCGGACGACCCGTTCGGCGACGTGTTCCTGGTGGTGGACGGGTGGAACACGCTGCGCCAGGAGTACGAGGAGTTGGAGCAGACCATCACCACGTTGGCCAACCGGGGCCTCGGCTTCGGTGTGCACGTGGTGCTCACCGCCGTGCGGTGGGCGGAGATCCGGATCAACATGCGGGATCTGCTCGGCACCAAGTTGGAGCTGCGTCTCGGTGACGCCTCGGAGTCCGAGATCGACCGCCGCGCCGCGAACAACGTGCCGGAGAAGTCACCCGGTCGGGGCCTGACCCGGGACAAGCTTCACTTCCTCACCGCGATCTCCCGGATCGACGGTCGGCGGGACATTGACGATCTGAGCGAGGCCTCGCTGTCCCTGGCCGGGCACGTGGCGGCGAACTGGCCGGGTCGCCCGGCGCCGAAGGTACGGCTGTTGCCCCGTCGCCTGCCGGTGGCGGAGCTGGCCCGGATCATCGACCGGTCGGCACCCGGGCTCCCGGTCGGTGTCAACGAGTCGGCACTCGCGCCGGTCTACCTGGACCTGGCCAACGAGCCGCATCTGACGGTCTTCGGCGATGCGGAGTGCGGCAAGACCAACCTGCTGCGCCTGATCGCCAGGGGGATCACCGAGCGGTACACCCCGGCGCAGGCCCGGCTGGTGATCGCCGACTACCGGCGTGGCCTGCTGGGGGCGGTGGAGGGTGACCACCTGCTCGACTACGCCCCGTCGAACCAGGCGTTCGCCCAGGGGCTCGGGTCGATCCGCAGCGCCCTCTCGAACCGATTGCCGGGCCCGGATGTGACCACCGCCCAACTGCGCGACCGGAGCTGGTGGAAGGGCCCGGACCTGTACATCCTGGTGGACGACTACGACCTGGTGGCCTCTGGTGGTAGCAACCCGCTCAGCGCCCTGCTGGAGCTGTTGCCGCAGGCCCGTGACATCGGTCTGCACCTGATCGTCACGCGTCGGGTCGGTGGTGTGTCCAGGGCACTCTACGAGCCGGTGCTGCAACGGCTGCGTGAGCTGGACTCGCCGGGCCTGCTGATGTCCGGCAACCGGGAGGAGGGCGCGGTCTTCGGCACGTTGCGACCGAGCCCGCAACCGCCCGGCCGGGGCACCCTGGTGCGTCGTCGCGATGGCCAGCAGCTGATTCAGACTGCCTGGTCTGAGCCGGTCTGAGCGCTGTCGGCCGTTCGGTGGGTGGTGGTGGGCCGTCCCGGCCCGATTCACCATCATCCATCGAACGGCGCCGGCCAGGGCTGCGAGGGCTGGACAGGTTCCGCTACGGTCTTCACAGGAGTGTCCGTCGGTGGGGTGTTGCTGCCTTGCCGCGGGGGAGGGGTGCGGCAAAGCCGCCACCACAACAGACGGAAGGGTGTGAAGCATGGCGTTCGAGGTCGAAGCTGCGACTCTGCATACCGCCGCGAGTGACGTGCGGTCCACGCGCAGCGAGGTCGACGGTGAGCTGAAGAAGCTGTGGAACGTGGTCGACGACCTGGCCATCGCGTGGAAGGGTCAGGCGTCCACGGGCTTTCAGTCGCTGATGACGCGCTGGAACGAGGACACCGTCAAACTGCTGACGGCGATGGACAGCATCGCTGACCTGCTCGACAAGTCGGGTACGACGCACCAGGTCAACGACGAAGAGCAGCAGCAGATGCTGGACAAGTTCCACTCTGCTCTCAACCCGTGATCCGTAGCCGGCAGAGGAGGAAATCGTGACGATCAAAGTTGACTATGCGGTCCTCGAGAGCAGCAACCAGCAGATGCAGGCCATCTCGAAGACCCTCGAGGAAAAGCTTGACACGCTGCGGTCGATGCTGACCAAGCTGCACTGGGACGGCGAGGACCGGGTTGCCTACGAGCAGCACCAGGCGAAGTGGGACGCGGCGGTCCGGGACATCAACCGGATCCTGAACGAGATCGGCGGTGCCGTGGGCATCGCTCGCGAAAACTACCTCACCACGGAGATGAGCAACTCCAAGGTGTGGAGCTGAGGCATTCGCACGAGCGGCTCCGGTCCGGTTCATCCGGCCCGGAGCCGCTTTGCGTTGGCGTTGGCGCCGGAACCGCGTTGCGGTGCGCCGCTCAGCCAGCGGTTGGCGCGTCTCCGCGTCGGCCGGGGCGCCAGTCGCGTCGACGGCCCAGGGCCATGATCGGTCGTGCGACCAGCAGCAGCCCGGCGAGCAGAGCGCCGATGACCGCCGCCCAGATCGCGACGGGGCGCTGCCAGCTCAGCGGGTCGTCGCGCACGGCGGGTGCCGGGATCGCGCTGGCGGGCGGGTTCGGCCGGGTGCCGAGCAGGCTCGACACCGCCCGGTACGGGTTGACCATCCCGTAGCCGATGTCGGCGTTGTGACCCTCGGGTGGGTTGTCGGCGGTGCGTTGCAGCCGGTCGGCGACCTGCTGCGGGCTGAGATTCGGGTAGGCGGCCCGGACCAGCGCGGCCGCTCCCGAGACGTACGCCGCCGCGTAGCTGGTGCCGCCCTCCGGCACAGTGCGGTAGCCGGTGTTTCCGGGTGCCGGCCCGACGATGTTCATCCCCGGCGCGGCGATGTCGACGTAGTCGCCGCTGATCGAGGTGCCGACGTGGCTTCCCTGCTCGTCCACCCCGCCGACCGCGATCACCCCGGGGTACGCGGCCGGGTAACCCGGCAGATTCTGGGAATCTTCCGAACGGTTGCCCGCGGCGGCGACCAGCACCACCCCTTTGTCCAGCGCGCGCTCGACGGCGGCCGTCAGTTCGGGGCGGGGAATCGTCGTCAGGGACAGGTTGATCACGTCGGCGCCCTGCGCGACCGCCCAGTCGATGGCCGCCGCGATCTGCGCGGGGAGCTGCGGGTTGTTGACCGCTCCGAGCTGCGGCAGAACCCGGATCGGCAGGATGCGGGCGGCCGGGGCGATGCCGGTGAACGGGACGGCCGCGGCCTCCCGGCCCGCGATGATGCCGGCGATCAGTGTGCCGTGCCCGGCCTCGTCGCACTGGCCCTGCCTGGCCGGCAGGCCGTTGAAGTCGCGACCCTCGAGCACCTGCCCCTTGAGGAGCGGGTGGGCGGCGGAGACTCCGGAGTCGATCACGGCCACCGTGACCCCGGCGCCCCGGGACAGTGGCCACGCCGAGGACGGCTCAAGCCGGCGTAGCGCCCACGGCATCTGGGTCAGGCTGTCGGAGCCGGTGGGGCCGCAGAGGGGCGGTGCCGCGGTCGCGGGGGAGGGTGCCACCAGGCCGGCGCCGAGCAGGGCCGCCAGCGCTCCACTGAGGACGCCGCGAAGGGCACGTCGGGACGGGGTCGCGCTCATCGGCGGGCATTCGCGCACCCGCAAAGGTTACCGCCGGGGCCGTCGGGCAGCGGCCCCCCCCGGTGACGTGGTCAGGGCCGGGGGTCCGCTTTCGCGGTCGCGGTGTCGGCGAACAGCGCGAGGAGGTCGCCGACCTGCCGGTCGGCCTCGGCCGGGTGCCGGAACCGGCCGGCCGGGTTGAGGGTGTACTCGTTGCGTCGTCCGACTCGGGTGCGGTGCAGGTAACCGCCCGCCTCCAGGTCGGCGACGATCGCCTGCGCGGCTCGTTCGGTGACGCCGACCTCGGCCGCGACGTCGCGTAGCCGGGCGGTCGGATTGCGGGCGATGGCCAGCAGGACGTGCCCGTGATTGGTGAGGAACGTCCAGTTCCGCCCGCCGTCGGTGTCGCCCGTCACCGTGCTCGTCATCGTGTGGCCGCCCTTCTGGATGTCCGCCTGCCCTCGCGAGAGTCTTGCCCGTCCCGCCCAGGGAGGGTTGCCCAGGGTGCGGCCGGGGTCAACGTATGAAATCTAAATCACGCATACCTTGACGCATCTTACGGTGCGTGTGACGGTGGAGCGCGAGTGAGCGCCCGCCTACCGGCCGGCGGAAAGTCGGTTTGACCAGGTGAGATGCGTCGAGACGAGGTGCGGGATGAGTCATATCGGGAGCGCCGGTGGTCAGCCGGGTTCGCAGCGGGCCACCGACCGAGCGTCCACGCCCAGCGAGCCGGCTCTGGCGTACGCCGAGCTGGTCGCCGGCAATCGACGCTTCGTCGGTGGCGCGCCACGCCACCCCAACCAGGATGCCGGGCACCGGGCCGTCGTGGCCGACGGGCAACACCCGTTCGCGGTGATCGTCGGCTGCTCCGATTCCCGGCTGGCCGCGGAGATCATCTTCGACCGGGGGTTGGGTGACCTGTTCGTGGTTCGCACGGCCGGGCACACCGCCGGCCCCGAGGTGCTTGGCAGCGTCGAGTACGCGGTGACCGTGCTCGGCACTCCGCTGGTGGTGGTGCTCGGTCACGACTTGTGTGGCGCGGTGCAGGCCGCCCGAGAGTCCGTCGCGACCGGTACCGCACCGAGTGGCCATCTGCGCGCGGTGGTCGACGCCGTGCTGCCCAGCCTGCGCCGCGCCGAGGCCGAGGGCGTGGACGACATCGACGGCATCGTCGACATCCACATCGCACAGACCGTGGAGACGTTGCTCGCGCAGTCCCCGGTGCTGGCCGACGAGGTGGCGCGGGGGCGGTGCGCGGTGGTGGGAATGTCCTACCGGCTGGCCGCCGGGGCGGTGCACCCGGTGGCCGCCGTGCCGGCAGGCTTCGCGACACTGGACACCCCGGCCACCGTCTGACGTGACGAGGGCCGCTCCGCGTCACGCGGAACGGCCCTCGACCGGGATCGTGCGGGTCAGAGCAGCGACATGTGGACGTGGTCGGTGTGGTTCGACGGCCCGCTGTACGAACTCCAGCCGGTCGCCGGGAACCAGATCTGCCGGTTCCAGATCACGTAGTAGATGCCGAGCCGGTCGGCGTTACGGATGAGGAAAGCGGCGACGTTGTTGCCGTACGTCCGGGTGTCTTCGTTGTGCCACGGAGAGAAGCCGCTCTTCTGGAGCGACCAGTCGCAGGCGCGACCCTTCGGGTGCTCCCACGGCCCGCCGGGCCGGTAGCAGCCGACGAACCGGTTGAAGCCGGCCCGCTTGACCTCCTTGTACGCGTGCAGCGTGCGGGGGGTGATGCAGCCGGACGTGGTGGGGTCGTTCTCGCTGCACGACTGGGCCTTCCAGTCACCGTCGGCCGTACGACCCGGGCCGATCTTCGCGACCGGGGACTTGGCGTCCACCAGGCCGCCGGTGAAGCCCTTACCACCGACGAGGGAGAGCGCCTTGTCGGCTTCGCTCTTCCGCTTCGCCATCACGGCGGTCTGCTTCTGCTGCTCCCGGACCTCCGTGTCGAGGGCCAGCTTGGCCTGCTCGGCGCGGGCCTTCACCACGTTGACCTCGGAGAGCTTCTTCTCGTTGACCATGTTCATCTCGTCGAGCACCGCCGCGCGCCGGACGAACGAGTCGGGGTTGTCGCTCTCCAGCAGCATCGCGATCGCGCCGATCCGACCGGTCCGGTACGACTGGGCGGCGATCTGCCCGACCTGCGGGGCCAACGCGTCCAGGTCGGCCTTGGCCCGGTCGACCTCCGCCGCCAACTCGCTCTGCCGCTTCTTGGATTTGTCCAGCTTGGACTTGGCGGCGGAGTAGTCGCGGTTGGCCTGCTCGATGACGTCGTTGAGCAGCTTGGGCTCGCCGTCCTCCTCGTGCCCGGACGGTGTGGGGTTCGTCGGGGCGGCGGCCGCCGGGAGTGGCCCGGCGAGCACGGTCAGTGCGGCGATCACGGCCACCACGGGTGTCAACCAGCGGCGTAGGGGTGCCGTCACAATGTTCCCTTCCGTCGACCGCCGACCGGGTTAGCTGACGGGTTCGGGGCGGAAGCGGCCCCTACCGCTGACGCGGATTCACCCCAGGTACCTGGGTCCCCGGCTCGCCGGTTGGCGATTGGGCGGTGGCACCGCAGGCGCCGCTTCGCGCCTTCATCGGTAACCGGCAGCGAGGTTACCCGAGAGTCGACCGGGTGAGCTACGCCTGGATGCCGACCAAAAGCGTCATTTCGCCATAGCGTTGAGTGACCAGTGACGTGGTTCTCAGGGTGGATGCCCGATCTGGTCACGCTGAGGAGTGTCACCATGCCGTATCCGTGCTCCTGTTCGACTCCGGCCACCGGTCGGCGGCCTCGGATGGGGGTGCGGCCCGCGGCCGGTCCGGCTCGTCGGAGCCGGTCGTTCGCGGTGAAATGAGTGCGGCCAGTGCCTCCGTGCGGTCCGGCTGGGGTCGCGCGGCGGGAGTGTCCGCCGACGACGTGCCATCGGTGCGCCCGGCGGCGGTCACCACCGCGGCCAGCCCGGTGGTCAGCGGCACGGCGGCGATCAGACCGAGGGTGGCGACCGCGCTGCGGACGATCTCCTGCGCGAGGAACTCACTGGTGAGGATCTGCCCGATCGGTCGCGAGTCGGCGGTGAGCAGGAGCAGCAGGGGTAGCGACGCGCCCGCGTACGCCAGCACGATGGTGTTGACAGTGGAGGCGATGTGCGCGCGGCCGACCCGGGTGGCCGCGCGGTACAGCTGCAACCGGGTCAGCCCGGGGTTGGCGTTCGCCAGTTCGGTGACGGTGGCCGCCTGGGTGACCGTCACGTCGTCGAGCACCCCGAGCGATCCGATGATGATCCCGGCGAGCAGCAGACCGTGCAGGTCCACGTCGCCCTGGAACATCGACAGGGTGGTGGCGTCTTCGCTGCCGAAGCCGGTGAGGTGGGTCGCGGCCGTGGCGATGGTGGCGAGTACGCCGGTCAGCACCAGGCTGCCCAGGGTGCCGAGCACCGCCACCGAGGTCTGTGCGGTGACCCCGTGCGTCAGATAGAGCACCACGAACATGATCAGGGCTGCGCCGACCACCGCCACCAGCAGTGGCGACCGGCCGGCGCCGATGCCCGGCAGCACGAAGGTGAGCAGGATGGCGAAGCTGGCGGCCAACCCGGCGAGGGCGGCCAGACCCCGCCACCGACCGAACGCGACGATCGCGGCCGCGAAGACCACAGCCAGCCACATCATCGGGGTGCCGCGCTGGTGCTCGGCGATGTTCCAGTTGCTGGTGGTGGGATCGGTGGGATCGGCCAGCTCGACCAGGATGACCTCGTCGCCGACGTCGACCCGGGGGGCGCCGGGTCCGTCCGGCACCGGGGTCCGCACCTGCTGGCCGGCGGTCGGCCCGTCGTCCACCCGTACGTCGACAGTGCCGCACCGTCGGTCGCCGACCGTCGGTGTGCCCTCGGGGACCGACGGCGCCGGCGGGCACGGCTCGCTCACCACCCGGGTGACCGTGCCGGGGTAGCGCGGCACGTCCGTGCCACCATCGGTCTGCGGTGACCCGCCGCTCGGCCAGAGCAGCACCGCGGCGAGCACTGTGGCGACGAAGAGGGGCACCACCGTCACGACGAGGATCCGTCGCACCCTCGGTGGGGCGGACGGAGCCGGGCGGGTGTGGTCGGAACCCAAGGCGAGACTCCCAACGATCCGGTGCGGGGTACGGGTCAGCGGGCCGGGCGGTTCACCGTTTCGGTGGAAACGCGGCGGATGGCGGGGCGGATCGCTGCCTGATGCCCGCTTGATCACGGACGGTCAGTGCTCGGCTCGGTCGGCCGCGGGCGACGTCAGGTCGTGGCGGCGTCAGTGCCCGACTGTGCGGCGGTATTCGGAGGGCCATCGTCGGAGATGCTAGCCAGCCCGTCCGGGGGTTGCAGGTCGTGGCGGAGTGTCGGGCAGCCGAACGCCTCGCGTGGCGGCCCGCGAGGCGGCATGTTGGAGCCATGCCCGCTCCGTCACCGCCCGACCCCGACCACCCGCAACACGCCGAACCCGTGCCGCACGACAAGCACGCCGGGCACGACAAGCACGCCGGGCACGACAAGCACGCCGGGCACGACAAGCACGCCGGGCACGATCCGGCGATGTTCCGCCGCCGGTTCTGGGTCTGCCTGGTGTTGACCATCCCGGTGGTGCTGACGAGTCATCTCGTATCGGATCAGCTGGGCCTGGCCGAGGAGGGTGTCCCCGGTCGGTCCTGGGTGGGCCCGGTGCTCGGCTCGGTGGTGTTCTGGTGGGGCGGTTGGCCGTTCCTGGTCGGCGCGGTCCGGGAGGTGCGGGACCGGGCACCCGGGATGATGCTGCTGGTCGCGATGGCGATCACCGTCGCCTACACCACATCCCTGGCGACCAGCGTCGGTGTCTTCGACCTGGATTTCTGGTGGGAGTTGGCCGCGCTGGTCACCATCATGCTGCTCGGGCACTGGCAGGAGATGAAGGCCATCGGGCAGGCCCGGGGGGCGCTGGCGGCGCTGGCCGCGCTGCTTCCGGATGAGGCCGAACGGGTGGCGGCGGACGGGCGGGTCGAGGCGGTGCCGGTGGCCGGTCTGCGAGTCGGTGACGTGGTGTTGGTCCGGCCGGGAGGTCGGGTGCCAGCGGACGGCCGGGTCGTCGAGGGCGCCGCCGAGCTGGACGAGTCGATGATCACCGGCGAGTCGCGACCGGTCGCCCGGTCGACTGGCGACCGGGTGGTGGCCGGCACCGTCGCCACCGACTCGTCGATCCGGGTACGCGTCGAGGCGGTGGGTGAGCAGACGGCCCTCGCCGGCATCCAGCGGATGGTCGCGCAGGCCCAGGGTTCCGGTGGGCGTGCCCAGCTGTTGGCCGACCGGTTCGCCGCCGCGCTCTTCTACCTGGCCACCGGCACGGCCGTGCTGACCGTGCTGGTCTGGACCGCGCTCGGTGAGCCGGACGAGGCGGTGGTCCGGGCGGTCACCGTCCTGGTGATCGCCTGCCCGCACGCGCTGGGTCTCGCCATCCCCCTGGTCGTCGCGCTCTCCACCGCGCTCGCCGCGCGCTCCGGGATCCTGGTCAAGGACCGGTTGGCACTGGAACGGATGCGGACGGTCGGTGCGGTGCTCTTCGACAAGACCGGCACGCTGACCCGGGGTGAGCACGGGGTGACCGACCTGGTGACGGCGCCCGGCGTCGAGCGGGACGAGGTGCTGCGGATCGCGGCCGGCGTCGAGTCGGAGAGCGAACATCCGTTGGCCCGGGCGATCGTGGCGGCGGCCGGGTCGACCGGTCCGGCGCGGGCCGCCGGGTTCCGGGCGCTGCCGGGCCGGGGGGTGCAGGCGACCATCGACGGTACGCGGTACGCGGTGGGCGGGCCGGCGCTGCTGCGGGAGCTGGGCGTTCCGCTCCCGGCCCAGGTGCAGGCCGCGGCCGGGCGGTGGTCGGCGCGGGGTGCCGCGGTGTTGCACCTGGTGCGGCTGCCGGACACCGTGCTCGGTGCGTTCGCGTTGACCGACGAGGTGCGTCCGGAGGCCCGGCGGGCGGTGGACGAGCTGCGGGCCGAGGGGGTCCGGACCATCGCCATGATCACTGGTGACGCGCGGCCCGTGGCCGAGGCGGTCGCGGCCGACCTCGGGTTCCGACCCGGCGTCGACGAGGTCTTCGCCGAGGTGCTGCCGGCGGAGAAGGACGATCGGGTGGCGGAGCTTCAGCGGCGAGGGCTGGTGGTGGCGATGGTCGGCGACGGGGTGAACGACGCGCCAGCGCTGGCCCGGGCGGATGTGGGCATCGCGATCGGCGCCGGCACCGATGTGGCGATCGAGTCCGCCGGGGTGGTGCTGGCGTCCTCGGACCCGCGTGGGGTGGCTGCGGTGGTCCGGCTGTCCCGGGCGTCGTACCGGAAGATGCGACAGAACCTGGCCTGGGCGGCCGGCTACAACGTGGTGGCGCTGCCGTTGGCCGCCGGGGTTCTGGCCTGGGCCGGCGTGGCGTTGAGCCCGGCGCTGGCGGCGGTGCTGATGTCGGCGTCCACCATCGTGGTGGCGCTCAACGCGCAGTTGCTGCGTCGGGTCCGTCTCGACCCCGCGTCGGACTGAGGGCGGTCAGCCGCGCTTCATCAGCCGGCCGACCGCCGCCATCATCTCGGTGGCCATCTCGTCGGCCCTGCCCTCGGCGGCGCCCTCGTGCATGCAGTGCCGGGCGTGCCCGTCGAGCAGCCCGAGGGCCACCTTGTCGAGGGCGGCCTGGATCGCGGAGATCTGGGTGAGCACGTCGATGCAGTACCGGTCGTCGTCGACCATCTTCTCGATGCCCCGGACCTGCCCCTCGACACGGCGGAGCCGCGCGAGCAGCTGGTCCTTGCTGGCGGTGTATCCGCGGATCGGGGTGGGTGCGGTCATGCCGACCAGGATAGCGTACCCCTGGGGGGTATGGTACGGTCGTGGTCTGGTGGATACCCCCACCGGGTACCGGTACCGTAAAGGAGACGATCCGATGGTCAACACGACGTACCAGGTGCAGGGCATGACCTGTGGGCACTGCGTCAGCGCGGTGAGCGCCGAGGTCGGTGCCATCGCGGGCGTGCGCGACGTCCAGGTCGACCTCTCGGCCGGCCGGGTCACCGTCAGCAGCGACCAGCCGCTGGACACCGCGGTTGTCCGGGCCGCCGTCGACGAGGCCGGCTACGACCTCGTCGACGCGTGATCGGAGGGCCGGCGTGCGTACGGTGACCAAACTGGCCGGGTTCGCCGTCGGCCTGACGGCGGTCTTCGGCGCGACCTACGGGATCGGCCGGATCGTCGACCCCACCCCGGTCGCCGAGAGCCGGCACGAGGCTGCCGCCACCCCGTCTGCGGACGAGCGTGGCGGGACCGCCGACCAACTCCCCGGTGGGCTGCTCGTCTCCGAGCGGGGCTACACCCTCGAACCGGTCGACGCCCCGGCCGGCGAGTTCGCCTTCCGGATCGCCGGCCCGGACGGCCGCCCGGTCACCCGGTACGAGGTGGCGCACGACAAGCAGATGCACCTGATCGTCGCCCGACGGGACCTCTCCGGCTTCCGCCACGTCCACCCCGAGCTGGCCCCCGACGGCACCTGGCGGGTCGACACCCCGCTGACCGGCCCCGGGCAGTGGCGGGCGTTCGCCGACTTCACCCCGACCGGGGGTGAGCCGCTGACCCTCGGTGTGGACGTGACAGTCCCCGGCGAGCTGACCGAACGGCCGTTGCCCGCCCCGGCGACCAGCACCACCGTCGACGGCTACACGGTCACCCTGACCGGCGCGCCGCAGCCCGGCCGCACGTCGTCGCTGACCCTGACCATCAACCGGGACGGGCAGCCGGTCACCGACCTGGAGCCCTACCTGGGCGCGTACGGGCACCTGGTGGCACTGCGCCGGGGTGACCTGGCGTACCTGCACGTGCACCCGGACGGGACGCCGGACGACGGGCGCACCCGGCCCGGTCCGGACGTCACCTTCCTCGCCGAGGTTCCCTCGCCTGGCAGCTACCGGCTCTACCTCGACTTCTTGCACGGCGGGCGGGTGCACACCGCCGAGTTCACCGTCGTCGCCGGCGCTGCCCCGACCGGAGCCGCCCCCAGCCCGAGCGGGCCCGCGCCGACCGGCGGGGCCGACCACGGCACCCCCGGGCACGGACACAACTGACGGGACCAGACGATGACCACCACCAGCAGACCGCTGCCCGAGGCACCGAACCGGATCGAACTCGCGATCGGTGGGATGACCTGCGCCGCGTGTGCCGCCCGGATCGAGAAGAAGCTCAACCGGATGGACGGGGTGAGCGCCACCGTCAACTACGCCACCGAGAAGGCGACAGTCCGGTACGCCGACGGCGTCACGCCGGACGACCTGATCGGGACGGTCCAGAAAACCGGCTACACGGCGGCGCTGCCCGCCCCGCCCAGCGCGGAACCCCAGGTGGACCCGCTGCGGGGTCCGCGTACCCGGCTCTGGGTCTCGGTGGTCCTGAGCGTGCCGGTGGTGCTGCTGGCCATGGTCCCGGCCTGGCAGTTCGAATACTGGCAGTGGCTGTCGCTGACCCTGGCCGCCCCGGTGGTGGTCTGGGGTGGGCTGCCGTTCCACCGGGCCGCCTGGACGAACCTGCGGCACGGTGCCGCCACCATGGACACGCTGGTGTCGCTCGGCACCCTGGCCGCGTTCGGTTGGTCGCTCTGGGCGCTCTTCCTCGGTGACGCGGGGATGCCCGGAATGACGCACCCGTTCCGCTTCGACATCACCCGGACCGACGGCGCCGGGAACATCTACCTGGAGGCGGCCGCCGGGGTCACCGTGTTCATCCTGGCCGGCCGCTACTTCGAGGCCCGGTCCAAGCGCACCGCCGGCGCGGCCCTGCGCGCCCTGCTCGACCTCGGCGCCAAGGATGTGGCCGTGCTGCGCGACGGTGTGGAGACGCTGATCCCGGTGGACCGGCTCGTCGTCGGTGACCGGTTCGTGGTTCGTCCCGGGGAGAAGATCGCCACCGACGGGGTTGTCGACGAGGGCACCTCCGCGGTCGACGCCAGCATGCTCACCGGTGAGTCGGTGCCGGTCGAGGTCGCCCCGGGCGACGGCGTGGTCGGCGCCACGATCAACGCGGGCGGGCGGCTGATCGTCACCGCCACCCGGGTCGGCGCGGACACTCAGCTCGCCCGGATGGCCGACCTGGTCGAGCAGGCGCAGAGTGGCAAGGCGGCGGTGCAGCGGCTGGCGGACCGGATCTCCGGAGTCTTCGTGCCGATCGTCATCACCCTCGCCGTCGGCACGCTCGGCTGGTGGCTCGGCACCGGGGCTGGCCCGACCGCCGCGTTCACCGCCGCGGTGGCCGTGCTGATCATCGCGTGTCCGTGCGCGCTCGGCCTGGCCACCCCGACCGCGTTGCTGGTCGGCACCGGTCGGGGCGCCCAGCTCGGCGTGCTGATCAAGGGCCCGGAGGTGCTGGAGTCGACCCGCCGGGTGGACACCGTGGTGCTCGACAAGACCGGCACCGTGACGACCGGTCGGATGACGCTCGTGGATGTCGTGCCAGCGAGCGGTGTGGACCGGGCCGAGCTGCTCCGACTCGCCGGGGCGGTGGAGGCCGCTTCCGAGCACCCGATCGCCCGCGCGGTCGCCGCCGCTGCCACCGACGCGGGCACGCTGCCCCCGGTGACCGACTTCGGCAACCTCGAAGGGCTGGGGGTGACCGGCGCTGTCGACGGGCAGGCCGTGCTGGTCGGCCGGGTCCGGCTGCTGCGCGAGCGCGACTTCGACGTGCCACCGGAGGTCGAGTGGGCCGTGCGCGACGCGGAGGCCGTCGGCCGTACGGCGATCGTCGCCGGCTGGGACGGGCGGGCCCGCGGGGTGCTCGCGGTCGCCGACGTGGTCCGGCCGAGCAGCCGGGCGGCGGTGGCCCGGCTGCGCGGGCTGGGGCTGACCCCGGTCCTGCTGACCGGGGACAACACCACAGTGGCCCGCGCGGTCGCCGCCGAGGTGGGCGTCGACGAGGTGATCTCTGAGGTGCTGCCGGCCGGGAAGGTCGACGTGATCAAGCGGCTCCAGGCCGAGGGGCGGTCGGTGGCGATGGTCGGTGACGGGGTGAACGACGCCCCGGCGCTGGCCCAGGCCGACCTGGGGCTGGCCATGGGCACCGGCACCGACGTGGCGATCGAGGCGGCTGACCTCACCCTCGTCCGGGGCGACCTGGCCGCCGCGGTGGACGCCATCCGGTTGTCCCGACGCACGCTCGGCATCATCCGGGGCAACCTGTTCTGGGCGTTCGGCTACAACGTGGCGGCCCTGCCGTTGGCCGCCGCCGGGTTGCTCAACCCGATGATCGCCGGCGCCACGATGGCGCTCTCCTCGGTCTTCGTGGTGGCCAACAGCCTGCGCCTGCGTCGCTTTCGGTCGGCCGCTGCCGAGCTGTGACGGTGGTGATGGTTGGACCGGCGACGGCGGGGGTACCTCTGTGGTCGTAGCGACGCTTGCAATGGAGGTTGGCAATGGGTATCGACGACAAGCTCAACAACGCCACCGAGGACGCGACCGGCAAGCTGAAGGAAGGCGCCGGTCGGGCCACCGACAACGAGCAGCTGGAGGCGGAGGGTCGCGCTGACCAGTCCACCGCCAAGCTCAAGCAGGCGGGCGAGAAGATCAAGGACGCCTTCAAGAGCTGACGTACGACGTAACCCGCACGCCGGGCCGGTGATCATCACCGGCCCGGCGTGCGGTGTGCTCAGGGGCGTCGGGTGGCCCGTACGACGACGTCGGACAGCGGGGCCTCCCGGCCCGGCATCGTGCGGCGCTGCTCCTCGGCGGTGACGATCTCCCAGCTGGCGTTGTCCAGGCCGGCGGTGATGTCCGCGAGGGTGACCGATGCCTCGTCGGGCGGGTGGTGTCCATGCCCGTGTGCGTGCCCGTGCCCCTGCCCGGTGGCTTCGTTGCTGTGCAGGTGCCCGACGATCAGCAGAGTGCCCCCGGGTGCCACCCACCCGGCGATGCGCTGGTAGAAGCCCAGCTGCGGCATCGCGGGGTGCGCGTAATGCGTCGTGACCAGGTCGAACCGCGTCTCCGGGACCCAGGCCGTCAGGTCCGCCTCCACCCACCGCACGCGCTCGGACACCCCGCTGTCCGTCGCACGTTCGGCGGCCCGAGCGAGCGCGACGGGTGCGATGTCGACAGCGGTGACCTGCCAGCCGTGGGTGGCGAGCCAGATCGCCTCAGCGCCCGCGCCGCACCCGGCGTCCAACGCCGATCCCGGCACCAGAGCGCCGGTCTCCCGGGCCAGATACGGGTGCGCGGGACTCGTGCTCATCGCGCCGGGGCGGTCGTGGTGCGTCTGGTGCCAGTGCCGCTCCCAGTAGTCCTTGTCGAACTCGTGCTGCTCGGTCATCTGTGCCTGCTCCTTCGCGCGTCGCCAACGACTGTGACCGGCGACCGGTCGATGCGCAAAGGTTGTTGCCAAAACGGCAAGGCGATGTCGCTCACCCCTGCCCGGTCAGCCGGGCCGCCCGTCCCTCCAGATAGCGCTGCTCGGGCCGGCTCGTGGTGCCCCGCGCCGCGACCAGGTACGCCTCCCGCGCCGCGCCGACATCCCCGGCCAGCTCCAACAGGTGAGCCCGGACGGCGGCCAGCCGGTGGTGCCCGGCCGTGCGTTCGTCGGCGTCCAACGGCGTGAGCAGAGCGAGCCCGGCCCGGGGCCCGTCCACCATGGCCACCGCCACCGCCTGGTTCAGGGTGACCATCGGGTTCGGCGCGATCCGGGCCAGCAGCCGGTAGAGCGCGACGATCTGCCGCCAGTCCGTCTCCGCCGCCGTCGACGCCTCGGCATGCACCGCGGCGATCGCCGCCTGAAGCTGGTACGGGCCCGGCGGCGACCAGGTCAACGCCTCGGTGATCAGCGCGATCCCCTCCGCGATGGCGGCGGTGTCCCAGCGGGAGCGGTCCTGCTCGGCCAGCGGCACCAGCTCCCCGTCCGGCCCCACCCGGGCCGCCCGGTGCGCGTCGGTCAGCAGCATCAACGCCAGCAGCCCGGCCACCTCACCGTCGTCGGGCAGCAGCCCGCGCAGGATGCGCGCCAACCGGATCGCCTCGCCGGTCAACTCGGCCCGGCGCAGATCCGTCCCACTGGACGCGGTGTAACCCTCGTTGAAAATCAGGTAGAGCACCCGGAGCACCGTCCCGAGCCGCTCGTCCCGCTCAGCCGGCCCGGGCAGGGTGAACCGGGCCCCGGCGGCCTCGATCCGCTGCTTGGCCCGCCGGATCCGTTGACTCATCGTCGCCTCGGGCAGCAGGTGCGCCCGGGCGATCTGCGCGGTGCTGAGACCGCCGACCGCGCGCAGGGTGAGCGCCACCTGCGCCGACCCGGGCAGCGCCGGGTGGCAGCAGAGGAACAGCAGCGTGAGGGTGTCGTCGTCGGCCGGAACGAAGGGCTCCGCGTCGGCCGGCGGCGCCACCCCCGCGTACGCCGGTTCGCGCCGCGCCACCGCCACCTCGCGGTCCCGGCGCGCGCTCTCGGTGCGCCACTCGTCGGTGAGCCGGCGGGTGGCCACGGTGAGCAACCAGGCGCGCGGATTGTCCGGTACGCCCTGCCCGGGCCACTGTGTCGCGGCGGCGAGCAACGCCTCCTGGACCGCGTCCTCACACCTGTCGAACTGTCCGTACCGCCGGACCAGCAGGCCGAGGACCTGCGGCGCGCACGTACGCAGCAGGTCCTCGACCGTCCGGTCCTCGGTCACATCTCCGTCCCGGCCTCGTCCATGATCGGGCGAACCTCCATCGCGCCGCCGTACCGGACATCCGGCCACCGGGCGGCGATCTCGGCGGCCCGCTGCGGGCTGTCGCAGTCCACGGTCAGGTAGCCGGCGAACTGCTCCTTGCTCTCCATGAACGGGCCGTCGAGAACCTCAGGGTTGCCGTCCACCAGCCGGACCGTCAACGTCTGCGACGGATTGGCCAACGCCTGGCCACCGATCAGCTCGCCGCTCTCGGTCAGCTCCTTCATGATCTCGTCGACCTCACCGAAGAGGGCGGTGCGATCCTGCTCGCTCAGCCCCTCGGTGAAGCCGGGCCGGTTCCAGATCAGCAGCATGTACTTCACGGCGATGCTCCTCAGGCTCTGGTCGCACCCCGATCGGGGCGCGGCTCACCGGAGGGTCGGAGCCGTTCCTCCGATCCCTACCGCGTACCGAAGAAAAACGCAGAAACCTCCGCCGGGGGTGGTCCCACGCCGGAGGGTTCAGCGCGGATCGGGTCGGCCGGGCACCTGTCGGGGTTTCCGACCGCCCCCGACGTCCAGCGACGCCCGGTCGGCGGCCGAGGTGCCGGACGACCAGCCCTCGGCGTCGCGCACGCTGAGCCGGTGCCGGGTGACGCCGGGGAAGAGCGTGTCCAGCCGCTCCCGGACCGCCTCGCTCCGCGCCGCGAGCACCGGCAACAGCCGTTCCGCCCCTGCCGTTTCGGCCGCCGCCTGGTCCGCCGCGTCGGTCGCCGCCTCGGTGGCCGCCCGCAGTCGCTCGCCGATCCGCAGCGCGAACGCGTTGAGGAAGGACTCGTCCCAGACCTTCGTCCGCCGCCCCGACCCCGGCCGGCGCTCGGCACGCCCCCGCAGCATCGCCGCCGTGGCCTGCACCAGCAGCGACGTGTAGAGCAACTCCACCGCCACCAGATCCGCCGGCCAGCCCAGCACGGTGGCGAAGCCCAGATCGTCGGACCAGACCGCCTCGCACCGGTTCGCCGCCGCCACCTCCTGCACCAGCAGCGCCTTCGCGCCCGCGTACGGGGCGTCGGTGCTCAGGCGCACCCCGCCGGGCAGATCCCCGCGCTCCGACCCGGCCGCCAACAGCGCCTCGTCGATGCTGTGCCGGGCGATCAGCTCCTGGGCCTTGCCGGTCAGCGCCTCCGCCTCGGCCGGGAAGGTGGTCGACTCTGCCTTCGCCAGCAGCGCGCGTACCCGATCCAGCATCGGCGACCCGCTGCGAGCCGTGCCGGTGGCGCGGGGCAGCGCCGCGCCGCTCGTGCCCGGCGGTGGGCGCAGCACCGCGATCGGCGGCAGGCTCTCCACCAGCGCGAGAGTGTCCACGGCGGTCCGGAGCGCGTCGGCCCGGTCCAGCCCTTCCCTGGTCGCCCAGCCGGCCAACACCTTCCGGTCGTCACCACCCTGGCTGGTCACCAACTCGCGGAGCTGGTCGTCCCACCAGGCCGGGACCGGTTCGGCCTGGTCGCGTCGCTGCACCGCCATCGCGTCGCGGACCAGCCGGGCCGCGCGGGCGTCGAGCCGTCGACCGGTGATCCGGTCCACGTCGACCGGCTGCCAACCGCGCGGCCAGAGCCGGCCCAGGCCGCGGACCAGGCGACGGAGCAGCGCCGCGTCCACCGCCGTGGTGCCGTCCGCGGCGCCGGTGCCGACCATCAGTTGGTCCAGCTGCCGTTCGGCCTGCCGTACGTCAGTGCCGCGCACCGCCGCGAGCGCATTGGCGACTAGTTCGTCCGCGTCCGGCACGGGCACCTCCTTCTCGGGATCTGGCTGTCGTTCTTCTCGGGCTCTGGCGGTCGCCGCCTCTCCAGGCTCCATGATCATGCCGCTCCTGGCCCGTGAGTCGCGAAACGGGGAGGTCACCGGCCCCATTCCGCCGCGCCTTGCTCAACGTCGCGCCGTCCGCGTTGATCGACACGGCTTCCCGGAAGTCGCGGCATCCCACCCGGCCGGACACCCCAGTTTCGCCAAACTCGTGTTGATCACCCCTCGTGCGGTCGCCCGTCATCGACTTCGCAGGCATGGTTCGTCCGGTCCGGGGTAATTTGAGGCTGGCCTGACGCGGATGCGAGGTGTGTGGTGGCCGATCACCCTCTGCCAAGCTCACGCGTCGCCGACGTGCGTTCCTCCACCCTCGTCGGCGTCCTGATCGGCATCGCGATCATGGCTGCGGTCGACGAGATCGTCTTTCATCAACTGCTTGCCTGGCACCACTTCTACGACCGCTCCACCCCCTCGGTGGCGTTGCTCTCGGACGGGCTGCTGCACGCCGCCGAGGTGATCGCCCTGGTCGGCGGGTTCTTCTGGTTCGCCGACCTGCGTCGGCGCGGTGCCCTGTCGAGCCGGCTGGCCTGGGGCGGTTTCCTGCTCGGCGCGGGCGGATTCCAACTCTTCGACGGGCTCGTCGACCACAAGGTGCTCCGACTGCACCAGATCCGCTACGGCGTACACCTGGTGCCGTACGACGTGGTCTGGAACGTGGCCGGCGCGGTGCTGCTGCTGGCCGGTGTCGCTGTCCTGTGGTCGGCCCGGTCCCGCCGGCTCGGCGGCGGCCCCCGGTGACGGTGGCCGTGCCGCCGGCGATGGTGGCCGTGCCGCTGGCGCACGCCGGGCACGGTGCGGGCGGGCCGACCTGGTTACCGCTGTTCCCGGTCGCGTTGCTGGCGGGCGGCTACCTGCTGGCCGCCGTCAGCGACCCACGGGGTTGGGATCACCGGCGCACCGCCGCCTGGTTGGTCGGTTGTGCGTTGCTGGCGGTCGCCGTCGGGCCGCTGGCCCAGGCTCCCGGTGATCCGCGCGGGCACATGGCGCAGCACCTGCTGCTCGGCATGCTGGCCCCGCTCGGGCTGGTGCTCGGCGCCCCGGTGACGCTGCTGCTGCACGTCGCGCCCGCGCCGGTGCGCCGGCTGGTGGGCCGGCTGCTGCGCGCCCGCCCACTGCACCTGCTCGCCCACCCGGTCACCGCCGCGTTGCTGACCACCGGCGGGTTGGCGCTGGTGCTGCTCACCCCGCTGTACGCGGCCGCCGAACGGCAACCGGTCCTGCACCACGCCGTGCACCTGCACTACCTGGCCGCCGGGTACCTCTTCGCCTGGTCGTTGGCGGGGCCGGACCCGGCCCCGCGTCGCCCCGGCCTGGCGGTGCGAGTCGGCGCGCTGCTGGTCGCGGCGGCCGGCCACGCCGTGCTGTCCAAATACCTGTACGCCCAGGCCGAAACCCTCCCGCCCGGCCTGACCGACCGGGACCCGGAAGCGTTCCGCTCGGCCGCCCAACTCATGTACTACGGCGGCGACGTAGCCGAACTACTCCTGGCCGTAGCCCTCTTCGCAACCTGGTACCACCGCCCCCACCCCCGCTCCTCTGCGTTGATCAAGAAGTTTGCGTCAGCAAAGGACGGATCCTTGACCGAAACCTCTTGATCAACGCGGTGAAGGTGGGGTGGGGGTCTCGGCACGGTCCCCCGGGTAGAGCCCGGTGGTCACCCCGTCGGCCACCCGAGTCACCACGGTGCCGTCGAGCGCCTGGTCGAACTGGACTCCGTAGAGGATGCCGTTGACGTGGCCTTTCCACGTGTCCATGCCCATGCTCGCTGGCTCCTTCATCGTCCGGGTCAGGGCTGCGACCAACCGTCGAGGATCTCCTCGACCGTCACAGTGTCCCGCTCCGGGTTCGGTGCCGGTGCCGGGCGGTCGGCCGGCGTGCGGTCGAAGCGGGGTGCCGGGGCCGGTTGGATCTCGCCGTCCACCTCGACGAAGGTGCCCCGGGCGGCGTTGTGCGGGTGCCTGTGCGCCTCGCCGGGGGCGAGCACCGGCGCGACGCAGGCATCCAGGTCGGCGAAGACCGCCGTCCACTCGTCCCGGGTGCGCTCGGCGAACCGTTCGGTGAACCGGCGGCGCAGCTCGTCCCAGCCGCTCGGGTCGTACTGCGCGGGCAGATCCGGGTCGTCGGCGAGGTCGAGGCCGGTGAGGAGTACGGCGTAGAAGGCCGGTTCCATCGCGCCGACCGCCATGAACCCGCCGTCGGCGGTGGCGTACGTGTCGTAGAACGGCGCCCCGCCGTCGAACATGTTGCGCCCGCGCGGGGCGGCCCACAGGCCGCTGCCGAGCAGCCCGTGCAGGAACGAGGTGAGCAGCGCCGAGCCGTCCACCATCGCCGCGTCGACCACCTGACCGAAGCCGGAGCGCTCCCGCTCCAGCAGCGCGGCCAGCACCCCGACGGCGAGCAGCATGCCGCCGCCGCCGAAGTCGCCGAGCAGGTTCATCGGCGCGTACGGGCGTTCGCCGGCCCGTCCCAGCGGCTCCAACGCCCCGGCCACCGCGATGTAGTCGATGTCGTGCCCGGCTCGGGCCGCCAGCGGGCCGTCCTGACCCCAGCCGGTCATCCGCGCGTACACCAGGCGGGGGTTGCGGGCCTGGCACACCTGCGGGCCGAAGCCGAGCCGCTCGGCCACCCCGGGCCGGTACGCCTCGACCAGCACGTCCGCGCGCTCGACGAGACCCAGCAGGTCCGCCACCCCGGCCGGGGACTTCAGGTCCAGCGCGGTGACCCGCCGCCCGCGCTGCAACGGCCCGCTGGTCGGCGCGGCCAGTCGGCCCGCACCCGGGGCGCCCGGCCGGTCCACCCGCACCACGTCCGCGCCGAGGTCGGCGAGCACCATGCAGCCGAACGGCGCCGGGGCGAGACTGGCCAGCTCGACCACCCGTACCCCGGCGAGCGGACCGCCGCGTGCCGCCGTCACGCGACGCCCACCCGGTCGACCGGGGCGTCGAGCCGTTCGACCAGGTCGGCGGGGGGCGTGAACCGGTCGCCGTAGCGGTCGGCCAACTCGTTGGCGCGGGCCGCGAACCCGGCCGGGCCGCCCGCGTACTGCCGGACGTAGCGGATCACCCCGCCCGTCCAGGCAGGGAAGCCGATGCCGAAGATCGAGCCGATGTTGGCGTCGGTCTCGGTGCGCAGCACCCCCTCGTCGAGGCAGCGCAGCGCGTCCAGCGCCTCGGCGAAGATCATCCGTTCCTGCAGGTCGGTGAACGGCACCGCCCGACCCGCCTCGGTGATCAGGTCGGCGAGACCGGACCACAGCCGGCCACGGGTGCCGTCGTCGTAGCGGTAGAAGCCGCGTCCGGCGGCGCGCCCCGGCCGGTCGTACGCGTCGACCAGCTCGTCCACCAGGCGGTGCGCCGGCAGCGGCCGGAACTCCTCGCTGGCCGCCTCGAACTGGCGGCGGATCCGCTGGATCAGCGTGAGGCTGACCTCGTCGGCCAACGCGAGCGGCCCGGTCGGGTAGCCGGCCTGAAGGGCGGCCTGCTCCACCGACGCGGCGGGGACACCCTCGGCGACCATGCCGACCGCCTCGTCGATGAACCGGCCGATCACCCGGCTGGTGAAGAAGCCCCGGCCGTCGTTGACCACGATCGGGGTCTTGCCGATCCGTCGGCCCAGGTCGAACGCCCGGGCCAGCGCCACGTCCCCGGTCCGCTCGCCCACCACGATCTCCAGCAACGGCATCCGGTCCACCGGGGAGAAGAAGTGCATGCCGATGAAGTCCGCCGGCCGGTCCACTCCGGCGGCCAGTTCGGTGATCGGCAGGGTGGAGGTGTTGGAGGCGAGCAGCGCGTCCGGTGCCAGCACCGGCAGCACCTCGGCGAAGACCTGCTGTTTCAGCGCCGGGTCCTCGAAGACCGCCTCGATGACCGCGTCGCAACCGGCGAGCGCGTCCACCTGGTCGGTGGTGGTGATCCGGTCCAGCACCGCGCGGGCGTCGGCCTCCGTGGCGCGGCCCTTGCGTACCTTGCGGGCCAGCAACCGCTCGGCGTGCTCCCGGGCCCGGCCGGCGGCCTCCGGCGTGACGTCCTTGACCACGACGTCCAGCCCGGCGTTGGCGCAGGCGTACGCGATGCCCGCGCCCATCATGCCGGCCCCGAGCACCGCCACCCGGTGTACCGGCGGGGCGTCCACATCGGCCGGTCGCGCGGCACCCCCGTTGACGGCCCGCAGGTCGAAGAAGAAGGCACCGATCATGTTCTTGGCGACCTGCCCGGTGAGCAGGCCGATCAGGTGCCGGGTCTCCACGGTCAGGGCGGTCTCCAGGTCGACCTGCGCACCCTCGACGGCGGCGGCCAGGATCGCCTCGGGCGCGGGTAGCCGGGCCCCCTTGAGCTGCTTGCGCAGCGTCGCCGGGAAGGCGGGCAGTTGTGCGGCGAGTGAGCGGCTGGCCGGGGTGCCGCCCGGCATCCGATAGTCCGGACGGTCCCACGGCTGTGCCGGGTGCGGGTTCGCCGCGATCCAGGCCCGCGCGTGTTCCAGCAGCTCCGTCGGCGTGGCCACCACCTCGTCGACCAGCCCGGCGGACAGGGCGTCGGCCGGGCGCATCCGTCGGCCGGTGAGCAGCACCGTGGTCAGTGCGTCGGCCAGGCCCAGCATCCGTACCGTCCGGGTGACGCCGCCAGCCCCGGGCAGCAGGCCCAGGGTCACCTCGGGCAGCCCGAGCCGGCTGCCGGGCGCGTCCAGCGCGATCCGGTGGTGGCAGGCGAGCGCGATCTCCAGGCCACCGCCGAGCGCGGAGCCGTTGACGGCCGCGACCACCGGCCGGCCCAGTGTCTCCAGGCGACGCAGGTCCCGTTTGATGGTGCCGAGCAGGTCGGCCAGCGCGGGCGCGTCCTCGCGGGTGGCCCGGATCATCTCGGGCAGGTCGCCGCCGGCGAAGAAGGTCGACTTCGCGCTGGTGACGATGACTCCGGCGAGATCGGGCTCGGCCTCCAGCCGATCGAGCACCGCGCTCATCGAGGTGACGTACGCCCGGTTCATGGTGTTGGCGGACTGGGTGGGGTCGTCCAGAGTGAGCGTGACGATGCCGTCGGCGCCGCGGTCGTACCGGATGGTGTTGGTCATGGTCGTCCTCCGGGGTCAGCAGCGCTCGAGAACGGTGGCGACGCCCATGCCGCCGCCGATGCAGAGGGTCACCATGGCGCGGCGCAGGTCGCGGCGCTCCAACTCGTCCAACGCCGTCCCGAGCAGCATCGCTCCGGTCGCGCCGAGCGGGTGGCCGAGGGCGATCGCGCCGCCGTTGACGTTCACCCGGTCCGGGTCGAGGCCCAGGTCACGGACGTACTTGAGGACCACCGCGGCGAAGGCTTCGTTGATCTCGAACAGGTCGATGTCGTCGACTGTCAGCCCGGCTACGGCGAGCGCCTTGTGGGTGGCCGGGATCGGGCCGGTCAGCATCAGGGTCGGGTCCGCGCCGGTGACCGCCGCGCCGACGATCCGGGCCCGCGGGGTGAGGCCGAGATCCCTGCCGACCTCGGCCGAGCCGATCAGCACCAGCGCGGCGCCGTCCACGATGCCGGACGAGTTGCCCGCGTGGTGAACGTGCTCGATCGCCTCCAACCAGTGGAACTTCTGCAACGCCACAGCGTCGAAGCCGGCCGCCGCACCCATCGTGGCGAAGGACGGGGTGAGCTTGGCCAACGCCTCCCGGGTGGTCTCCGGCCGCGGGTGCTCGTCGACGGTGAGGATGTCCAGCCCGTTGCCGTCGCGCACCGGCACCACCGATCGCGCGAAGTGCCCGCCGGTCCACGCCTTGGCGGCCCGCTCCTGCGACCGCAGCGCGTAGCCGTCCACGTCGTCGCGGGTGAAGCCCTCCAGGGTGGCGATCAGGTCGGCGCTGACGCCCTGCGGCACGAACGAGGTGGCCAGCGCGGTCTGCGGGTCGGTGGCCCAGGCCGCCCCGTCGGAGCCCATCGGCACCCGGGACATCGACTCCACCCCGCCGGCCAGCAGCAGGTGCTCCCAGCCGGAGCGGATCCGCGCGGCGGCGGAGTTGACCGCCTCCAAACCGGAGGCGCAGAACCGGTTGAGCTGCACCCCGCCCACCTGGTCGGGCAGCCCGGCCAGGAGCGCGGCGGCCCGGGCCAGGTCGCCGCCCTGCTCACCGACCGGGGTCACGATGCCCAGCAGCAGGTCCTCCAACCGGCCGACGTCCAGGCCGGGGTTGCGCTCCCGCAACGCGTCGATCAGGCCGACCACCAGGGAGATCGGTTTGACCCCGTGCAGGGCGCCGGTGTCCCGGCCGCGTCCGCGCGGGGTGCGGACCGCGTCATAGACGTACGCCTCAGAGGGCACGGGCGATCAACTCCTTCATGATCTCGTTGGTGCCGCCGTAGATCTTCTGGACTCTGGCGTCGGCGTACATCCGGGCGATCGGGTACTCAGTGGTGTAGCCGTAGCCGCCGAAGAGCTGCAGACACCGGTCGACCACCTCGCACTGCCCGTCGGTGAGCCAGGACTTCGCCATCGCCGCGGTCGCCACGTCCAGGTCGCCGCGCGCGTGCCGGACGATGCAGTCGTCCAGAAAGACCCGGCTGACCCGGGTGCGGGTGGCGCACTCCGCGAGCACCATCCGGGTGTTCTGGTGACCCATCAGCGGCTTGCCGAAGGCGGTGCGCTCCTTCGCGTACGCGACAGTCAGCGCTACCGCCCGTTCCATGACCGCTACCGCGCCGACACCGATGACCAGCCGCTCCTGCGGGAGTTGCTGCATGAGCTGGACGAAGCCCAACCCTTCGACGCCGCCGAGCAGGTTGGCCGCCGGCACCCGGAGTTCGTCGAAGAACAACTCCGCCGTGTCGTTGGCGTGCAGGCCGATCTTGGACAGCAGTCGGCCACGCCGGAACCCCGCCGGGTCGCCACCCACCTCGCAGACCAGCAGCGAGACACCAGCCGCCCGCTGCTCGGGGTCGGTCTTCACGGCCACGATGATCAGATCGGCCAGACCGCCGTTGGTGATGAACGTCTTCGCGCCCGTGACCAGGTAGTCGTCGCCGTCCCGGACCGCCCGGGTACGCATCGCCTGGAGGTCCGAGCCGCCGTCCGGCTCGGTCATCGCGATCGCGCCGACCAGCTCACCGCTGCACAGGCCGGGCAGCCAGCGCCGCTTCTGTTCCTCGCTGCCGTACGCCACCAGGTAGCCGGTGACGATGCCGCTGTGGACGGCCAGGCCGAGGCTGCCCTCCCCGGTGTACGCCTGCTCGTGCAGCAGCACCGCCTCATGGGTGAACCCGCCGCCCCCGCCGCCGTACTCCTCCGGGACCGACAGGCCGAGCAGCCCCAGCTCGCCGGCGCGGCGGTAGTGCTCGCGGTCCGGATGGCCCTGCGCCAGTAGGCGCTCGGCGTGCGGCAGCACCTCCTTTGTGAAGAAGGTGCGGGCCAGATCGGCCAGGTCGTCGTGTTCCGGCTCGCGCCAGGGTGAGGGGGAGCCGTCGGGCGGGGGAGTCGGCATGGCACCACCCTCGCGCGCTGTTGGCGGCATGTCAATAAGCCGTGATCGGCTGCCTGCCTTGGGGCGGCATTGTGCGGCCCCTGGCATAGAAGTCGCCGATCATGGACCTGTGGTGCCCCGGCAAAAAGGGGATTGTGTGGCCATGTCGCCCACCACGAATCCATGATCGCCGAGGGTGACGCGCGGGCACGCAGGGCTCCGCGCGACGCGGAGGGGTACCACCGCGACTGGATACGCGGAGATCTTGGACAGTTTCCGTTAGCTGCTAACGGAAACTGTCCAAGATTGCGAAAACTGCCCGCCGCGAGACGTGCGTCGTGTGCGGCGCGGGGAGGGCTAGGTGGACCAATCGTGCGAACCCGGCGTTGTTGCGCAGCGTGGGCAGGCGGCGAGTGGGCGGGTGAAAAAGCGGGGAGTGTGAACTACTCGGCCTCGTCGCCCTCGGTGGGGCGCGGCGGGCGGTGCTCGGCTATCCACGCCTCCACGTCGGCGCGCAGCCACACCGTTGTGCCGTGCAGTCGCTGGAACGGCACCGGGAAGGTCGGGTAGCGGATGAGCTGACGCATGCGGGTCCGGCTCACGCCGAGCAGGTCTTGCAGCTCGTGCGGACCGACCAGCGGACCCGGGACTTCACCCATCACTCGACGGTAGGGCGATCGGGCATGCCTAATTGGGTCTACCTACTTGCGCAGCCTTATCGAATGGGTGAGGGTGAACAAGGCAGGTGCCTGGCCGGGCCGGGTGCCCGGGTGACAATCGCGAGCGTCGGGAGGGGTGTCCCATGGATCAGGTGTCGGAGCTGGCGTGGTTGCGGGAGCGGGTCGGGGGCCTGGAGACAGCACTGCACTGTGCGCGGAGGGAGTTGTTCGATCTCCGTTGTCGGTTGACGTTGATCGGCCGGGTGGTCCAGGACGTCGAGCGGGTGCAGCGAGCGCCCGGTGTGGCCCTGGGTGCGATCAACGCGGCGCTCTACTCCCAGACGTCCAACCTGCGTCACCTGGGACGGCACGTGGTCCGGCGTCGCCGGGGCGTGCGGTGATCAAGCTGAGGAACGGCGGCCGACCGGTGAGCTGCCGATAGGGTCGGGCAGATGAGTGTCGAGACGGCTCCGCGCCGCCGCCGTTTGGAGCCGGACGCCCGGCGTGGGCAGATCCTGGCCTGCGCGGTCCGGCTGTTCGGCGAGCGCCCGTACGCGGACGTGTCGACCACCGACGTCGCTCGGGAGGCGGGTGTCGCTCGCGGTCTGGTGAATCACTACTTCGGTGCGAAGAAGGACCTCTACCTGGAGGTCGTCCGGGTCATGGTGACCATCCCCGAGGTTGCCCTGGAACGGCTGCCGAAGGGTGATCTTCGGACCCGGGTCGACGCCAGCGTCACCTGGTTCCTCGACGTGGTGTCCCGGCACAGCACCTCGTGGCTGGCGGCGGTCACCGCCCGGGGGATGGGCGGCGACGCCGACGTGGAGCGGGTGCTCGCCGAGGCCGAGGAGGTCGCCGCGGATCGGATGCTTGTCGCGGTCGGGCTGGCTGGCGAGGCCGCGCACCACGAGGAGCTTCGCGGCATGGTGCGGGCGTACTGCGGGCTGGCCACGTCGACCGCCCGCGAATGGCTCCAGCGGGGCGCGCTGACCCGCGTCCAGGTGCACCTGCTGCTCACCACGACCCTGTTGACCATTGTCGAAGAGGTCGTCCCGCAGATCCTCGCCGGCGAGGATCCGGTCCGGCCGACGCACCCGGCTGAGCCTGCCGCCTTAGGGCGTGACGCGGGGAGTCCGCCGAGCCGCGACGGGCGGCGGCCGAGGGCGGTGACGCAGGCCACCAGCGCGATTACGGCAATGAAATAGGCATAGCGGTTACGGTTATTTCATTGCTCGGCGGGTACCCACCCGCGAAGAAGCCGGCGATCGCGTCACCGAGGAGGAGACATGTCCACGCCTGCGCTGTCCTACGAGGTATTGGTCTCGGACGGTCCCGTCCGAGCGGGTGACCAACGCATGCCGGACGGGTCGCGGCTCCATTGGAACCCGGTCTCGTCCACCCTGATCTTCGGGGACGAGGAGGCGCTCCTGGCGGATCCACCGTTCACCCACGAGCAGATCTCGAAGGTGGGCGACTGGATCGCCCAGTCGGGTAAGCGGCTGACGTACATCTACGCCACCCACGGGCATGGCGACCACTGGTTCGGCGCCGGTGAGCTGGTCAAGCGCTTCCCCGGCGCGGTCACCTACGCCACGCCCGGCACGATCGAGGTCATGCACCAGCAGGCCACCGTCGGGCGGAGTGAACTGTTCGACCGGGTCTTCCCCGGCCTGATCCCGGAAACGTCTGTCGACGCGGTGCCCGTGCCGGTGGAGGGGTTCCTGCTCGAAGGCAACCTCATTCAGCCCGTCGAGACCGGGCACACCGACACCGATCAGACCACCGTTCTGCACGTCCCGTCGATCGGCCTGGTGGTCGCCGGTGACGTCGTCTACAACGGGGTTCACCAGTACATCGTGGAGACGGTCGACGGCGGCCTGCGGCAGTGGCTCGACGCCCTCGACCGCGTCGAAGCGCTCGCGCCCCGCGCAGTCGTCGCCGGCCACAAGAATCGAGACCGTCCCGACGACCCGGCAAGCATCGACCAGACCCGGCAGTACCTGCTGAACGTGGAGCGGCTGCTGGCCGAGAAGCAGACCGCCCGCGAGTTCTTCGACGAAATGGTGCGGCTCTACCCGGACTGGGTGAATCCGGGACCGGCCTGGTACGGGGCGCTTGCCCTGCTCGGGAAGTGACCTGATGGCGCCCTCGATGCCAGAGCGCGCGGCAGCTGCGATGGTCGGGCCGGGGAGAGCCACCGCGAGGTATGGCATCGACCCCGCTCCAGGCGGCCTCGGGCTCGTTCAGGACCTACTCAACACGATCTCGGCCGGCATGCCACGGCAACCGGACCTCCTGGACGACCTGGGCAGCGCTACGGAGTGGGCACAACTGGCCGTCGCCCAGTGGTCGACGGCCACCGGCCGCCCGGCGCCCGACGTCACGCTCGACCCTGCGGGCCTCCGGGCGCTACGGAGCTTCCGCGAGGAGTTGCTGGACGAGATCGATGCCAGGCTGCACAGTCCGGAACCTGATCAACCCTCCGAGGCGGCGACGAACCGGGGTGCGACCCCATCTCGTGCCACCGGTGCCACGCTCCGGCTCGATCGAGGCGGGTCCGTCCACCTCGACCCCGCCGGGACCGGGACCGAGCTGCTGGTCTCGCTCGTCCTCGCCGCGCTGTTCGAGGCGCAGCTCACCGACGTCGGGCGGCGGATCAAGACCTGCCGCAACCCCCGCTGCCGGGTGGCGTTCTACGACCGGTCACGCAACAACAGCGGGGTCTGGCACTCCGTACGCGTCTGTGGGCACCCGACCAACCTGCGCGCCCACCGGGCCCGGCAGCGGCAGGCGGGCTGACCTGTCCGATCAGGCGGCCCGGCGTTCGTCAGCCCGACCGGTGTGCGCCGCCGGGGCAGCCTGACCGGCCCGCGCCGCCGGGGCGGCGTACCGGTCGGCGGCCTGCGCCGGATAGGAATCGGGGCGTACCACCCGCAGTGGCCGATCCACCTCGTCGGCCCCGAACCGCCACCGGGACGGTGCCGGCTGCCGCTGCGGTGCCGGCCCACCGGGGCGCAGGCCGGGCCGGGACAGCAACACGGTGATCAGGTAGCCGACCACCAGGAAGCCGTGGCTGATCAGCCGTTCCCCGCCCACCGATCCGGTCGCCAGGTCGTTGACCGACAGCAGCAGCAACGTGCCGACGAACGCGCTGAGCATCGGCAACAACCCGGCTGGTGGGCTGCGGCGCATCGCCACGAACAGGAAACCCGCGCCCACGGCAACGTTCCACGCCGCCGACTCGTGCCACAGGTGCTGGCCGGTGGGGTGCAGGTGGTCGGCGGTCGCGCCCCGGCCCACCTGGGCCAGGCCGAGCACCAGCTGCACCGCGCCGAGCAACCCGAGCGCCGACCGCAGGACGGCGACGAGCGGGCCACGTCCGAACGCCGCCCGTAGGCCGGCGACCGACCGACCTCGGCCGGTCAGACGCCGCCACCACGGCTTCTGTGCCGGCGCCGTCGCGGTGGCGGCCAGAATCGCCGCCGTCCGGTCCGGCACCTCAACGACCAATCGGGTACGCACCCGACGGGTCACCGCGGCCGCCGCCGTGAACCAGGCCCGGCACTCGGCACACCCGTCGAGGTGCCCCTGCACCGCCGTCAGTTCGGCGGCGGTCTCCTCCCCGTCCAGTTGCGCGGACAGGACCTCCCGCCACTGCTCACACCCCATGTACCGGTAGTCGCTCCGGGGACCGCTCCGGTTCCCGGCGACCGTGACTGGTTGTGGAATACTCGCCGGATCATGACGCGTTACGGCCTGCTGATCCTGCCCGCCACCAACCGGGTGTACGCCCGCTCAGCCGTCGACCTCACCCGGGCCGAGCTGGAGATCTTCGGCCGCTCGGCGCTGGACGGTCGAATCGGCGAGTTGGACACCGAGGTCGTCGGCGGGGCGTCGTACATCACGTTCACCGGTGACGGGCTGACCGAGCGTGACCTGGCCGCCCTCGGCAACCTCTCCGCCGGGTACGCGTTGTTCGAGATCGTCGGTGAGCTGTTGCGGCCCATCGAGTGGAGCCGTCTGGACCGCTACGACGACGACCTGCTCACCATCCAGAAGTACCCGGGGAAGACCAACGAGCAGTTCACCAAGTTGCTGCTCAACGTCACACTGCTCGCCTCGGACTGGGCCACCGAGCTGACCAGCCGCCGGTTTCGGGTGCTCGACCCGCTCTGCGGTCGGGGCACCACCCTCAACCAGGCGCTGATGTACGGCTTCGACGCCGCCGGGATCGAGCGCGACCAGAAGGACGTCGAGGCGTACCGGGCGTTCATCACCACCTGGCTGAAGCAGAAGCGGGTCAAGCACCGGGTGCTGGAGTCGGGGCCGGTGCGGCGGGAGCGCAAGGTGGTCGGCCGGCGGGTGCGGATCGAGGTGGCGCCGACCCGCGAGGAGCACAAGGCCGGCCAGACCCAACTGCTGGATGTGGTCAACGCCGACACCGCCCGGTCGGCGGAGTTCTTCCGCCCGGAGACCGTGGACCTGGTCGTCGCCGACGCGCCGTACGGCGTGCAGCACGGCAGTCGTACCGCTGGGCAGGGGTTGACCCGCGACCCGCTGGCGCTGCTCGCGGACGCCGCTCCGGTCTGGGCCCGGTTGTTGCGCCCCGGCGGGGCGTTGGGGATTTCCTGGAACACGCACGTCGCCAGCCGGGACGACGCGGCGGCGGCGTTGGCCGACGCCGGACTGACCGTGGTCGACGAGGAGCCCTACCGCGCGCTGCGGCACCGGGTGGACCAGTCGATCATGCGTGACGTGCTGGTGGCCCGTAAGCCGGCCTGACCGGCACCGCACCTCTCCTCCCGGCCTCACCCATCGGGTCCGTGCCGCATTTCACCTGCTCAGTGCGCGGGTGTGAAAACCACGTCAAGAAAAGGTGCGCCGCCGTCATGGCCGCGTTATGACCTCTGCCGTCCGGCGGGTGGTGGGGCTTTGATTGCCCGGCGCGACCGGAAGGCGGTCGCGACGAACCTTTCCGGCTGAGGAGTCAGCGTGTCTGACGTGGTGTTCGTGGTCCTGACGGTGGTGCTGTTCGCGGCGCTCGCCCTGGTGGTCCGGGCGGTGGAGAAGCTGTGAACGCGGTCAACGCCGTCGGTCTGGTGCTCGCGGTCGTCCTGGGCGCGTTCCTGGTGTTCGCCCTGCTGTTTCCGGAGCGCTTCTGATGACCGTGACAACAGCGGGCGTCATCTTCGTGCTGACGCTGGTGGCGGCCCTGGTCGCCGTCTACAAGCCGTTCGGCGACTACATGTTCCGGGCGGTCTCCGGCGCGAAGCAGTCGCGGGTCGAGCGGGGCATCTACCGACTGGTCGGGGTCAACCCGGCCGCCGAGCAGGCCTGGGGCGTGTACGCCCGCAGCGTGCTGGCGTTCTCCGCGGTCTCGATCCTGTTCCTGTACCTGTTCCAGCGGGTGCAGAACCACCTGTGGCTGTCGCTCGGGTTCGACCCGGTGGTGCCGCACGGTGCGTGGAACACTGCCGTGTCGTTCGTGACCAACACGAACTGGCAGTCGTACTCGGGTGAGTCGACGATGGGCCACCTGGTGCAGATGGCCGGCCTGGCCGTGCAGAACTTCGTGTCGGCGGCGGTCGGCATCGCGGTGGCGGTCGCGCTGGTGCGCGGCTTCGCCCGCAGCCGCACCGGGCAGCTCGGCAACTTCTGGGTCGACCTGACCCGGGTCACGCTGCGGATCCTGCTGCCCATCGCGGTGCTGGGCGCCATCGCTCTGATGATCGGCGGCGCGGTGCAGAACCTGTCCGCCGGCACCGACGTGAGCACGCTGACCGGCGGCACCCAGACCATCACCGGTGGTCCGGTCGCCAGCCAGGAAGTGATCAAGGAGCTGGGCACCAACGGTGGCGGCTTCTACAACGTCAACAGCGCCCACCCGTTCGAGAACCCCACCACCTGGACGAACTGGCTGGAGATCTTCCTGATCTTCCTGATCCCGTTCAGCCTGCCCCGGGTCTTCGGCCGGATGGTCGGGCAGAACCGGCAGGGCTACGCCATCGCCGCGGTGATGGGCATCCTCGCGTTCCTCAGCGTCGCCATCACCAACATCTTCGAGTTGGCCGGCCACGGCACGGTGCCGCAGGCGATCGGTGCGGCGATGGAGGGCAAGGAGGTGCGGTTCGACGTGTCGAACTCGGCCACCTTCGCCGCAGCCACCACGCTCACCTCGACCGGCGCGGTGAACTCGTTCCACGACTCGTTCACCTCCCTCGGCGGCATGATGACCATGGTCAACATGATGCTCGGCGAGGTCGCGCCGGGCGGCACCGGCTCGGGCCTCTACGGCCTGCTCATCCTCGCGGTCATCACGGTCTTCGTGGCCGGGTTGATGGTGGGGCGCACCCCCGAGTACCTGGGCAAGAAGATCGGGTCCCGCGAGATCAAGTTCGCCTCGCTCTACTTCCTGATCACACCGATCCTGGTGCTGGTCGGTACGGCGGCGGCGTTCGCCACCGGCAACAACTCCACGGCGCTCAACGTCGGCCCGCACGGCCTCTCCGAGGTGCTGTACGCGTTCACCTCGGCCAGCAACAACAACGGCTCCGCCTTCGGCGGCATCACCGTCAACACCACCTGGTGGGACACCGCGCTCGGGTCGTGCATGCTGCTGGGTCGATTCCTGCCGCTCATCTTCGTGCTCGCGTTGGCCGGTTCGCTGGCCCGCCAGGCACCCACCCCTGCGTCCGAGGGCACGCTGCCGACCCACCGTCCGCTCTTCATCGGCATGGTCGTCGGCGTCACAGCGGTCCTCGTCGCGCTGACCTTCCTGCCCGCGCTCGCGCTCGGCCCGCTGGCAGAGGGGCTCTGACCACCATGAGGAACGAGGACATGTCCGTGACATCCGGGCAGCTCGCCACCGCAGCCGACCAGGGCAACCGGATCGGCGGGGGCCTGCTCGACCCCAAGCAGTTGATCCGGTCCCTGCCGGACGCGGTACGCAAGCTCAACCCCACCACGTTGTGGCGCAACCCGGTGATGCTGATCGTGGAGGTCGGCGCCGCCTTCACCACCGTCCTGGCGGTGACCGACCCGTCGACGTTCGCCTGGGCGATCACCATCTGGCTCTGGCTGACAGTGGTCTTCGCCAACCTGGCCGAGGCGGTCGCCGAGGGCCGCGGCAAGGCCCAGGCGGCGACGCTGCGGCAGGCGAAGAAGGACACCATCGCCACCCGGCTGATCGACTGGAAGCCGGGCGCGCGGGCCAACGCCTACCGCGACGAGGCGGTGCCCGCGCCGGACCTGCGTCAGGGTGACGTCGTGCTGGTCGAGGCGGGCGGCATCATCCCCGGCGACGGCGACATCGTGCAGGGCATCGCCAGCGTCGACGAGTCGGCCATCACCGGCGAGTCGGCCCCGGTCATCCGGGAGTCCGGCGGCGACCGCAGCGCGGTCACCGGGGGCACCAAGGTGCTCTCCGACCAGATCATCGTGAAGATCACCCAGAAGCCGGGGGAGAGTTTCATCGACCGGATGATCGCCCTGGTCGAGGGGGCCAATCGGCAGAAGACGCCGAACGAGATCGCGCTGAACATCCTGCTCGCCGCGCTCACGATCATCTTCCTGCTGGCCGTGGTCACCCTCCAGCCGCTGGCCATCTTCGCCAAGGCGTACCAGGCGGCCGCACCGGACAGCGGCGCGATCACCGGCTCCGGTGTCACCGGCGTCGTGCTGGTCTCCCTGCTGGTCTGCCTGATCCCCACCACCATCGGCGCGTTGCTCTCCGCCATCGGCATCGCCGGCATGGACCGCCTGGTCCAGCGCAACGTGCTGGCCATGAGCGGCCGGGCCGTCGAGGCGGCCGGCGACGTCAACACCCTGCTGCTGGACAAGACCGGCACCATCACGCTGGGCAACCGGCAGGCCGCCGAGTTCGTCCCGGTCGAAGGGGTCGACGCCGCGACCGTGGCCGATGCCGCGCAACTGTCCAGCCTGGCCGACGAGACCCCCGAGGGACGCTCGGTGGTCGTGCTCGCCAAGAACGAGTTCGGGCTGCGTGAGCGCGAGCCCGGCGTGATGCCGCACGCCACCTTCGTACCGTTCACCGCGCAGACCCGGATGAGCGGCGTCGACCTCACCCCGGACGCCAGCGTGGACGCCGGCGCGGTGGGCACGGCCCGCCGGGTCCGCAAGGGCGCCGCCGCAGCGGTGATGAAGTGGGTACGGGAGAACGGCGGCCACCCGACCGAGCAGGTCGGCGAGATCGTGGACGCGATCAGCGGCACCGGGGGCACCCCGCTGGTCGTCGCCGAGCACGTCGACGGCGAGCCGGCCCGCGCGCTGGGTGTCATCCACCTCAAGGACGTGGTCAAGTCCGGCATGCGGGAGCGGTTCGACGAGATGCGCCGGATGGGCATCCGCACCGTGATGATCACCGGCGACAACCCGCGTACCGCGAAGGCGATCGCCGACGAGGCCGGGGTGGACGACTTCCTGGCCGAGGCGACACCGGAGGACAAGCTCGCGCTGATCAAGCGGGAGCAGGAGGGTGGCCGGCTGGTCGCGATGACAGGTGACGGCACCAACGACGCGCCGGCGCTCGCCCAGGCCGACGTCGGGGTGGCGATGAACACCGGCACGTCGGCCGCGAAGGAGGCCGGCAACATGGTCGACCTCGACTCCGACCCGACCAAGCTGATCGAGATCGTGGAGATCGGCAAGCAGTTGCTGATCACCCGTGGCGCGCTGACCACGTTCAGCATCGCCAACGACATCGCGAAGTACTTCGCGATCATCCCGGCCATGTTCGCCGGCCTCTATCCGAGCCTGGACGCGCTGAACATCATGCGGCTGTCCAGCCCGGAGTCGGCGATCCTCTCCGCCGTCATCTTCAACGCCCTGGTGATCATCGCGCTGATCCCGCTCGCCCTGCGGGGCGTGCGGTACCGGCCGGCCGCCGCGTCGAAGCTGCTCAGCCGCAACCTGCTGGTCTACGGGCTGGGCGGCATCATCGTGCCGTTCATCGGGATCAAGCTCATCGACCTGCTCATCCAGTTCATCCCGGGGATTTCGTGATGCGCCTACCCACCTGGATCGCCCAACATCTCGCCGCGCTGCGCGCCGTACTCGTCTTCACAGTGCTGCTCGGCCTGGTCTACCCACTGGCCCTGGTCGCGGTCGGTCAACTGCCCGGCCTCAACCACAAGGCCGACGGCTCGCTGATCGTGTCCGGCACGACGACGGTCGGCAGCGCGCTGATCGGTCAGTCCTTCACCGACGCCGACGGCAACCCGGTGGCCCGCTACTTCCAGTCCCGCCCGTCGGCCGCCGGTGACGGCTACGACCCGACCTCGACCTCGGCCAGCAACCTGGGCCCGGAGAGCGTGGTCGACACCATCGCCACCGACCCGGAGGAATCCAGCGAGAGCCTGCTCACCCAGGTCTGCGGGCGCAGCAAGGCCGTCGGCGAGCTCAACGGCGTCGACGGTCGCCGCCCGTACTGCACCGACGACGGGGTGGGCGCCGTGCTGGCGGTCTTCCGCGCCGACGGTCTGACCGGCCCGGTCACCCGGGTGGTCAGCGTCAACCAGGCCGGCCCGGCGACCCCGTTCGTCACCGAGTACCAGGGGGTGACGGTGGAGCTGGCCCAGCCCGGCAAGGACTACGTGGCCGCCGGCGGGGTGGTCACCCCGATCCGGGGCGACGCGCCCGCCGACCCGCCGGTGCCCGCCGACGCGGTGACCGCCAGCGCCAGCGGCCTCGACCCGCAGATCAGCCCGGCGTACGCCGGGCTGCAGGTGAACCGGGTCGCGCGGGAGCGCGGCGCGGACCCGGCGGCGGTCCGCAAGCTGGTCAAGGAGCACACCGACGGCCGTGGGTTGGGCTTCATGGGTGAGCCCGGCGTCAACGTGCTGGAGCTCAACCTCGCCCTCGACAAGCAGTTCGCCGCACGCTGAGCACCCTCGCGGGTGGGGTCGTGCCGATCGGGCGCGGCCCCGCCCGCCGACCTGACCAGGGAGGATGGTCCCCGTGCCACGCGGAGAACTGCGCATCTATCTCGGCGCCGCCCCCGGCGTCGGCAAGACGTACGCCATGTTGGAGGAGGCCCAGCGGCGGGCCGCGCGCGGCACCGACGTGGTGATCGGTTTCGTGGAGACCCACGGCCGTGAGCACACCGCCGCGATGCTCGGCGACCTGGAGCAGGTGCCCCGCCGGACCATGACGTACCGGGGCGTCGAGTTCACCGAGATGGACCTGGATGGGGTGCTGGCCCGCCGCCCACAGATCGCGGTGGTCGACGAGTTGGCCCACACCAACGTGCCCGGTTCCCGGCACGACAAGCGCTGGCAGGACGTCCAGGAGCTGCTCGACGCGGGGATCGACGTGCTGTCCACGGTCAACGTGCAGCACCTGGAGTCGGTCAACGACGTCGTCGCGCAGATCACCGGCACCACCCAGCGGGAAACCGTGCCGGACGAGATCGTCCGCGCGGCCGAGCAGGTCGAGCTGGTCGACATGACCCCGGAGGCGCTGCGCCGGCGGATGGCGCACGGCAACATCTACCGACCCGACAAGATCGACGCCGCGTTGGGCAACTACTTCCGGGTCGGCAACCTCACCGCCCTCCGCGAGCTGGCCCTGCTCTGGCTGGCCGACAAGGTCGACGAGCAGCTCGACCGCTACCGCAGCCAGCAGGGAATCGCGGCGACCTGGGAGGCTCGGGAACGGGTAGTTGTCGCGCTGACCGGTGGCCCGGAGGGCGAGACGCTGATCCGTCGGGCGGCCCGGGTCGCCGCCCGCAGCAAGGGCGCCGACCTGCTCGCCGTGCACGTGGCCCGCAGCGACGGCCTGGCCGGTGCCGACCCGGCCCAGCTCGCCCGCCAGCGGGTGCTGGTGGAGAGCCTGGGCGGCACGTACCACCAGGTGCTCGGCACCGACGTGCCGGCCGCGCTGCTGGACTTCGCCCAGGGCGTGAACGCCACCCAGTTGGTGCTCGGGGCCAGCCGGCGGGGTCGCCTCGCGCAGATCTTCGCCCGGGGTGTCGGGGTGACCACCACCGCGCTCTCCGGCTCGATCGACGTGCACCTGGTCACCCACAAGCAGGCCGGGAAGGGCCGTCGGGCGGCGGCCGTTCCGGCGGCGCTGTCCCGCCGCCGCCGGCTGCTCGGCTTCGGCCTCGCGGTGCTGGGCATGCCGCTGCTCACCCTGCTGCTGAAGACCCTGCCCGACCTGACGTTGACCAACGACATCCTGCTGTTTCTCGCCGGGGTGGTGGGGGTGGCGCTGGTCGGCGGGGTGTGGCCGGCCCTGGTCGCCGCGCTCGGCGGTTCGCTGCTGCTCAACTGGTTCTTCACCCCGCCGTTCCGCACGCTGACCATCGCCGAGGCGGACAGCCTGCTCGCCCTGGCCGTCTTCGTCGGGGTGGCGTTGGCGGTGAGCTGGATCGTCGACGTGGCCGCCCGGCGTACCCGGGAAGCCGCGCGGGCCGCCGCCGACGCGCAGACCCTCGCCGCCGTCGCCGGTGGCGTGCTGCGCGGCGAACGCCCCCTGCCCGCCCTGCTGGACCAGCTCCGGGAAACCTTCGGGCTGCGCGCGGTGAGCGTGCTGGAACTGGCCGAGGAGGCCAGCGGGCGCCCGGAGCGGGCCCGCGAGGAACACGCCTGGTGTGTGGTGGCCAGCGTCGGCGAGCGGCCGGCCGGCACACCCGACGGCGGCGAGACGGCCGTGCCGGTCGACGACCGGATCACCGTCGTGCTCAGCGGCCGACGGTTGGCGGCCGCCGACCGCCGGATCGTCGAGGCGTTCGCCGCCCAGGCCGCCGTCGCGCTGCGCCAGGAACGGCTCGCCGAGGAGGCCGCCACCGCCCGTCCCCTCGCCGCCGCCGACCGGATGCGCACCGCGCTGCTCGCGGCGGTCAGCCACGACCTGCGTACGCCGCTGGCGTCCGCGAAGGCGGCGGTGACCAGCCTGCGCAGCCACGACATCGAGTTCGACGAGTCCGACCGCGAGGAGTTGCTGGAGACCGCCGAGGAGTCGCTGGACCGGCTCGCCCGCCTGGTCGCCAACCTGCTGGACATGAGCCGACTCCAGGCGGGTGTCCTGGGCATCTCGGCGACCGCGGTCGGCCTGGAGGACGCCGTACCCCTGGCCCTGGACGAACTTGGCCCGGTGGCCGCGACCGTCGGCACGGACATCCCGGCCGACCTGCCGGCCGCCACCGCCGACCCGGGCCTGCTGGAACGGGTGCTGGTCAACATCGTGGCCAACGCGTTGCGGTACAGCCCGCCCGGTCAACCGCCGATGATCACCGCCAGCGCGCACGCCGGCCAGGTCGAGCTGCGGGTGATCGACCGGGGGCCGGGCATCCCGGAGGACCAGTGGGAGAACGTCTTCCTGCCGTTCCAACGCCTCGGCGACCGGGACAACCAGACCGGTGTCGGTCTCGGGCTTGCCCTGTCCCGGGGGTTGGCCGAGGCGATGGGTGGCAGCATCACCCCGGAGACCACCCCCGGCGGTGGGCTCACCATGGTGCTGCGGCTGCCGGCTGCCGCGCAGACCAGCTCGGAGGGGCCGCGGGAATGACGCGCATCCTGGTCGTCGACGACGAACCGCAGATCCTGCGCGCCCTGCGGATCAACCTGCGCGCCCGCCGGTACGACGTGGACGTCGCCGGCACCGGGGCCGCCGCGTTGAAGGCCGCCGCCAGCCACCCGCCGGACCTGGTGGTGCTGGACCTCGGCCTGCCCGACATCGACGGGGTGGAGGTGATCCGGGGCCTGCGCGGGTGGACCACCGTGCCGATCATCGTGCTCTCCGGCCGGGCCGGCAGCGAGGACAAGGTGGCCGCGCTCGACGCCGGCGCGGACGACTACGTCACCAAGCCGTTCGGGGTCGAGGAGTTGCTGGCCCGCATCCGCGCGGTGACCCGTCGCCTCGGCGCGCCCAGCGAAGCGGTGCCGACGTTGCGGATCGGCCAGCACACCGTTGATCTGACCGATCACAGCGTGCGGCGCGACGACGGCACCGAGGTCAAGCTGACCCCCATCCAGTGGAGCGTGCTGGAGAAGCTGCTGCGTCACCCCGGCAAGCTGGTCAGCCAACGTCAGCTCCTGCAGGACGTGTGGGGACCGGAATACCAGAACGAGACCAACTACCTGCGGCAGTACCTGGCCCAGTTGCGGCGCAAGTTGGAGGACGACCCGGCCCGCCCCCGGCACCTCATCACCGAGCCCGGAATGGGCTACCGCTACCGGCCCTGACCGGCATGCCCTCTGCGTCGACCACGGCGAGTAACGTTTCGAACGGACCAAGATCGGCGTACGAGGAGGCACGGTGCAAACGACGACGGTGGACATCCCGACCAGCGATGGAGTGGCGGACGCGAGTCTGACCCGACCGGACGGCGACGGCCCGTTCCCGGCGGTGCTGCTCTTCATGGACGCCTTCGGGCCGCGCCCCCGCCTGGTCGAGATGGCCGAGCGGATCGCCGCCCGGGGTTACCTGGTGCTGACGCCGCACCTGTTCTACCGGGCCGGTCGGGCACCACTGTTCGACCTGTCCCGACTCGGCGAGGCCGACCAGCGCGCCGCCCTCTTCGCGAAGATCATGCCGCTGGTCGGCGCGTTGACCCCCGAGGTGATCGACCGGGACACCGCCGCGTACCTCGACTTTCTGGCCGCCCGGGACGACGTCCGGTCGGGTCCGGTGGCGATCACCGGTTACTGCATGGGCGGCACGAACGCGCTGCGGGCCATCGAGGCGTACCCGGACCGGATCGCCGCCATCGCCAGCTTCCACGGCGGTCGGATCGTCACCGACGCGCCGGACAGCCCGCACCTGGGTGTCGGCTCGATCACCGGCGAGGTGTACTTCGGGCACGCCGACGCCGACCAGTCGATGACGCCCGAGCAGATCGCCACGCTGGAGAAGGCGCTCGACGCCGCCGGCGTGCGCTACCGCTCCGAGGTGTACGCGGGCGCGCACCACGGCTACACCATGGCGGACACCCCGGCGTACGACGAGCAGGCCACCGAGCGCCACTGGGCGGCCCTCTTCGATCTCCTGGACCGCACCCTGCCCGTCGACTGACAGCCGCGCGAGACGTCGCCTCGGGGTGCGCCTGCGCGCGATCTTGCACTTTCTGTCCCGGCGAAAGGTGCATCCCACTCATGTCGACAACCACAACTGCAAGATCGGCGCGAACTTCTGCGCGACTCGCCCGGTCAGCGGCGCAGCAGCACCGGGCCGGCGTCGATGCGGGTGCGGAACAGCGCGTACGGCTTGCGTCGCAGGTCCTTGCCGCGCTGGTACTGCGGCTGCCGGTGCAGTTGGTTGGCGGTGACGTAGAGGTACCCGTCGGTGGCGACCGACATGGTGTCCGGCCAGAGCAGTCGCGGGTCGTGCACCAGCGTCTCGTACTCGCCGTCCGGCAACCGGCGCAGCACCGCGTTGTGCTCGTACGAGGTGATGTAGAACCGGCCCGCGTCGTCGCTCTCCAACCCGTCCGACGCGGTGCCCTTGTCGCCCTCGTCGACCACTGTCGCGGCGGCCGCCTCCTGGGTGACGCCCGGGTCGGCCAGCGCGTCGGTGGAGACGCTGTACCAGCGTCGGGACGTCAGCGGGCAGTAGTAGAGCCGGCTGCCGTCGGCGGAGATCGCGATGCCGTCGGAGCCCATCGCCACCGGCTTGGGCGGCCCGTCCGCCGGCCGTTCGAGGAACGGTCGACCCTCGACCACCGGCCGGAACGTCGTCAACGGCTCAGCCTTGGTGGACGGGTGGTCGTGCAGCCGCCGCCAGGACGCCCCGCTGGCCAGGTCGACCACGATGATCCCGTTCGGCCCGGAGAGGGCCGAGTCGGTGATGTACGCGACGCCCGCCTCGCCGCGGCGCAGGTCGAAGCGGACGTCGTTGAGGTACGTCGTCGGCAGTGCCACGTCCGCCGGAAAGGTGATCACCTGGGCGACCGTGTCGGTGTCCAGGTCGATCCGGACCAGCTTCGGGCCGCCCGGCTTGGTGGGCTGGAACATCGGGCTGCCGGTGTCCAGCACCCAGAGCCGGTCGGCCGGGTCGACCACGATGCTCTGCACCGACACGAACGCGCCCGCGTCGTCGTCGCCGGACGGGTCGTTCCACGCCTGGTCGGGGTAGGGCACCTCGTTGCCGTCGCGCAGCTCGACGACGGTGGCGGGCACCTCGTCGCCCCACTTCGGGAAGTTGACGAAGATCCGGCCCCGGTGCGAGACGCTCACCCCGGTCGGCATCGGGCCGGTGAAGGTGTGCACCAGCTCCAGTTCGCCGAGCGGCTCGTCGCCGACCGGCCCGTTCACGACGTCCGCTCCAGGATGTTCATCGGCTCGCTCCCTACCGGTCGGCTGTTACCGCGCTTCGGCGCGGTTGTTCCCGCCCTGGCGTCCGATATGCCTCCGATCAGCTTGCTGGCGCGCCGGCCCGAGCGGTGGGCAGGCCGGGGACCTCGACGTCCACCGCGAGCAGCGCGCCGTCCTGCGGACCCGCCGTGTCCAGCCCCACCCGGGCGGTGCCGATGAAGAGTCGCCGCAGCTCGGGGCCACCCAGGCAGATGCCGGCCGGCTGCTTGGCCGGCAGCCGGATCTCCCGGTCGAGGGTGCCGTCGGGGCGGTAGCGGCGGACCGCGGAACCGCCCCACAGCGCGATCCACAGGTGGTCGGCCGCGTCGAGCGTCATGCCGTCCGGGCCGCCGTCGGCGGGGGACAGCCGCAGGAACGGCTCGCGCCCGTGCAGGGCCCCGGTGGCGGGGTCGACGGTGAACCGGTCGATCTGGCCGCGTGGGGTGTCGGCGAGGTACATGGTGGTGCCGGCCGCGTCGAACGCCGGCCCGTTCGGGATGGTCAGCCCGGTCACCGCGGGGACCGGCTCGGCCCCCGGGGTGAGGCGGAACAGCGTGCCACCGCCGGGCACCATCGCGTACGTCATGCTGCCGGCCCAGAAGCGGCCGTGCGGGTCGGCGACCGCATCGTTCATCCGGGTCGGCTCGGGTGCGTCGCCGACCAGGTCGGCGACCGGTCGGGGGTCGCCGGTGGCGGGCAGCACCGTGACGCCGGTCCCGGCGGCGGCCAGCCATTCGCCGGGTCGGTCGACCACCGGCGCGACCGCACCGAGCGGCACGTCGAGTCGGCGCAGCTCCCGCAGCGGGGTCGGGGCGTCGCCGTCGGTCTCCAGCAGGCGCCCGGCCAGCAGGTCGACCAGGACCAGCCGGTCGTCGACCCAGCGCAGGCCCTCACCCAACTCCAGCCGGTCGGTGCTCCAGACGGTCGGCTCGGTCAGCTCCATGATGCTCCTCCCAAAGGATCGTCAGCGGACCGTACCGCCAGGGCCGTGGTCGAGCAGCGCCAGCTCGGCCCGGTCGGGCAGGCCCTCCCAGTCGCCCCGGCTGGCGACCGCGAACGCGCCGGTGGTGACGGCCCGGTCCAGTCGGGCCGGCACGTCGAGGCCGTCGAGCCAACCGGAGAGCAGCCCGGCAACGAAGGCGTCACCCGCGCCGACGGTGTCGACCACCGGTACCGTCCGGGCTGGACGGTGGGTAGTGCCGGTCGCGCTGTGGCTGGTCGCTCCACCGGCGCCGTGCTTGACCACGACCTCGGTGACGCCGGCCGAGAGGAGCGCCGGGGCCGGGTCGGTGGCGTCGGTCAGCACCGCCAACTCGTCGTCGGAGGCGATCACCAGGTCGATCGAGGGCAGCAGCGGGCGCAGCGCGGCGGCGGCCTCGGCGACCGACCAGAGCCGGTCGCGGTGGTTGACGTCCAGGCAGATCGTGCTGCCGGCCGCGCGGGCGCGCCGCACGGCCTCCACCACCGCCTGGTACGGCTCGACGCCGAGCGCGCAGGTGATGCCGGTGACGTGCAGCAGTCGGGGTGGTGGCCCGGGCGCGTCGAAGGCCCCTGTCACGTCGGCCGGGCCCAGCCGGGAGCCGGCCGACCCGGCGCGGTGGTAGGTGACCCGGTTGATGTCGGCGACCCGGTTCTCGAACAGGATCAGCCCGGTCGGGGCGGTCGCGTCGACCCGGGACCAGGTCAGGTCGACGCCCTCGGCGCGCAGCGTGCGGCGGACCAGTTCGCCGGGCTCGTCGGCGCCGGTGACACCGACCCAGGCAGGCCGGTGACCGAGCCGGGCCAGGCCGATCGCCACGTTCGACTCGGACCCGGCGACGGAGATGCTGGCGGTGCCGCCCAGTCGCAGCGGGCCGGTGGTGCGGAACGCCGCCATCGTCTCGCCGAGCGTGAGCAGGTCGGTCATCCCCGGACCGCCGTGAGGAAGGCGGCGGCGCGCTCGCGCAACGCCGTCGTGTCGCCGCCTCGGACGGCGTCGCCGAGCAGCGGGGAACCGA
Organism: Micromonospora inaquosa; assembly: GCF_003857055.1. Classification (GTDB taxonomy): domain Bacteria; phylum Actinomycetota; class Actinomycetes; order Mycobacteriales; family Micromonosporaceae; genus Micromonospora; species Micromonospora inaquosa. The sequence goes on from NZ_QGSZ01000175.1 coordinate 74,097, forward strand.
CGCCGACCGCTGTGGCACCCCGGTCGAGGTAGCGCCGGGCACCGTCCACGTCGACCCCACCGACCGGCACGAACGCGGTACCGGGGAACGGGTCGCGCAGGGCGCCGAGGTAGTCGGGTCCGCCGAAGGAGGCCGGGAAGAGCTTGATCGCGGCGGCCCCGCCGTCGGTGGCCTGCACCACCTCGGTGGGGGTGAGGGCACCGGCGAGCACCGGCAGCCCGAGCCGGCCGCCCTCGGCGAGGCTCGCAGCGATCGCCGGGGTGACCAGGAAACCGGCGCCCGCGTCGGCCGCCGCGCGGGCGTCCTCGGCGCTGAGCACGGTGCCCGCGCCCAGGCCGAAGTCGGGCCCGAGGGCGGCCCGGGCGCGGCGGATGACGTCGAGCGCGTCGGTGCTGGTCAACGAGACCTCGACCAGGGCGACGCCGCTCTCGGCCAGGGTGAGCACGGCGGTCAGCGCGGCGGCCGGGTCCGGGCCGCGCACGATGGCCAGCAACCGATGGGTACGCAGCTCGTCGAGCAGATTCATCACGGTGTCCTCAGTGGGTGCGGTGGGCGGAGATGGTGAGTCGCCAGGTGACTTCGCCGGCGGCGGGAACCACCGCCGCGTCGGACGGGCCGGCGTCGGCCAGGTCGAAGGCGGCGCCGAGCATCGGTTCGACGCCGAGGCTGCGGTAGGGGGCGTCGGCCGGCCAGCCACCCAGGTTGCGCCAGAGGGCCGTGCTGCGGGGCTGGTCGGCGCACTCCAGCTCAAGGGTCAACCGGTCGGTGCCGTCGATCACCTGGACCCGGGCGCAGTCGAGCAGCACCGCGCCGAGCGCGGTCCCGTCGTCCGCGCCGAAGGTGTCTAGCGTCAGCCCGGCGGGGGCCGGCCACGGCCCGGTCAACCACGGGTCGCCGACGGGCCAACTGCCCGGCGGCAGGAGCGCGGCGGCCTCCGGGTGCAGCCGGGTCGGGGTGCCGGCGGGTGCGTCGAGGTGGGCATCGGGGGAGAGGCCGAGCAGGGCGTGTGCGGCCCAGACGAACCGGTACCCGGGGTCGGCGGCCAGCCCGTAGTCGGCCACCACCACGCCGCCCTCGTCGGTGATCCGGCGGGTGAGGGTGAACGTGGGCCGCTCGACGACCACGGTGCCGGGGCCGACGCTGCGCCACGGCCGCGACCACACCTCGCCATGGTCCGGCTCGCCACGCACGGTGGGCAGGCACTCCTCCAGGCCACCGGCGTCGACGAACGCGTCGTCGGGGCGTACCCGGTGCCGGCCGGGCTGCGGGCCGCGCCAGAGCCACTCCCGGCCACCGCCGTGCAGACTCGTCCACCGGCCGCCGTGCGCCGCGTCGTACGCCACCCGCAGCGGCACCGGCCTCGCGCTGGTCACCACTCGGCGAACGACCCGTCGGCGTGCTGCCAGACCGGGTTGCGCCAGGCGTGTGGGGTCTGGGCGGCCTTGCGGACCGCCGCCTCGTCGACGGTGATGCCCAACCCGGGACGGTCGAGGCGGGCGATGTGCCCGTCCACGAACCGGAACGGCTCCGGGTCGACCAGGTAGTCCAGCAACTCCGAGCCGGCGTTGTAGTGGATGCCGATGCTCTGCTCCTGGATCAGGAAGTTCGGCGTCGCGAAGGCCACCTGGAGGCTGGCCGCCAGGGAGATCGGGCCGAGCGGGCAGTGCGGGGCGAGCAGCGCGCCGTACGTCTCGGCGAGCGCGGCGATCCGGCGGACCTCGGAGATGCCACCGGCGTGCGACAGGTCCGGTTGGACCACGGCGACCCCGGCCTGCAACGGGCCGAGGAACTCGGACCGACCGTAGAGCCGTTCGCCGGTGGCCACCGGGATCGGCGTGCTGGCCACGATGTCGGGCAGGTGGTGAGCCTGATCGGGCAGGACCGGCTCCTCCACGAAGAACGGCCGCAGCGCTGCCAGTTCGGGCAGGATCCGGCGGACGGCTGCCATTCCGGCGCGTCCGTGGAAGTCCACAGCGATGTCCCGGTCGGGGCCGAGCACCTCGCGGGCGGCGGCGACCCGGCCGATGACCGCGTCCACCTCGGCCGAGGTGGGGATCGGGGAGAGCCGCCCGCAGGCGTTCATCTTGACCCCGGTGAGGCCGGCGGCGACCTGCGCGGCGGCGGCGTCGGCCACCTCACCGGGCTCGTCGCCGCCGATCCACGAGTAGATCCGCACCCGGTCGCGGACGGGCCCGCCGAGCAGCGCGTGCACCGGTGCGCCGTACGCCTGTCCGGCGATGTCCCAGAGCGCCTGGTCGAGGCCGGCGACCGCGCTGGAGAGGATCGGGCCGCCCCGGTAGAAGCCACCCTTGGTGAGCACCTGCCAGTGCTGCTCGATGCGCAGCGGGTCGGCACCGATCAGATATTCGGAGAGCACCTCGACAGCGCTGCGCACCACCTCGGCGCGGCCCTCGACCACCGGCTCACCCCACCCGACCAGCCCGTCGTCGGTCTCCACCCGGCAGAACAACCACCGTGGCGCGACCAGGAAGGTCTCGATCCGCTCGATCTTCACTGACTGCCCCTTCGTCCCCGTACCTTCTCGACGTCGCGGACGGCCTTGTCCAGCAACTGACGCATCGCGGTCTCGGCCGCCGTCTCGTCCCGGTCGCGCAGCGCGTCGACCACCGCGCGGTGGCTGGGCACCGGGTCGTCGTGCGGGGTGCCGCCGTGCACCAGCCGGTCCCGTTCGGCGAGCCCGGTCTCCATCACCACCTCCATCCGCTCCAGCAGCTCGTTGTGAGTGGCGGTGAGCAGCGCGCGGTGGAAGGCGAGGTCGGCGGCGATGGCGGCGGCGGGATCACCGTTGGCCTGGGCCATCTCGTCCAGTGCCCGGTCGAGAGCGGTCAGGTCGTCCTCGGTGGCGCGGGTGGCGGCCAGCCGGGCGGCGGCCGGCTCGATGATGGCGCGTACCTCGTGCAGTTGGTCGAGCAACCGTTGGTCGGTGCCCTCGGCGAACTGCCACCGGATCACGTCGCCGTCGAGCAGGTTCCAGTCCGCCCGGGGCCGGACGAAGGTGCCGCGTTTCTGTCGGGCGTCGACGATGCCCTTGGCCGAGAGGACCTTCAGCGCCTCGCGGAGCGCGGTGAGGCTGACGTCGAACTCCTCCTGCAACGCGACGATGTTCAGGGTCGCGCCGGCGGGGATCTCGCCGGTGAGGATGCGACGGGCGATCGCTTCGACGGTCTGCCCGTGGACGCCACGGCGTGCGTACTGTGCCAATGCTCCTGGCCTTTTCGCTGGTTGGTGTCGATCTCTCAGGCCGAGGCTTTCACCGCTGTCCAGCCACCGTCCACCACGAGGCTCGCGCCGGTGATGTAGGCGGCGTCCGGTGAGGCGAGGAAGGCGACGGTCGCGGCCACCTCGTCCGGTGTGCCGAAACGCTTCGCGACAGTCTCCGCGACGCTGCGCTGTCTGTCCTCTTCGGACACCTCGGCCCAGGCGGCGGTGAGGATCGGCCCGGGCAGCACGGTGTTGACCCGGATCTGCGGGCCGTACTCCACGGCGAGTTGGCGGCCGAGCGCGACCAGACCACCCTTGGCCGCGGCGTACGCGGGCCGGCCGGGCAACCCGACCAGCGCGTGCACCGAGGAGATCAGCACCACCGCGCCCGAGCGGGCCCGCAGGTCGTCCAGGCAGGCGCGGACGCCGAGGAACGAGCCGGTGAGGCTGACGCCGAGCTGGTGGTCCCAGGACTGCCGGCTGGTTTCGTGCGCCGGGGCGACCCGCACGGCGTACGCGGTGCTGACCAGGATGTCGACCGGGCCGAGGTGGTCCCGTACGGCGCGCACGGCGGCCGTCCAGTCAGCCTCGTCGCTGACATCGCCCACTACGGACAGTGCGCGGTCGCCGCGCGCGGTCAACTCGTCGGCCAGTGGGGCGGTGTCGGCCACGTCGAGCAGGGCGACTGCTGCTCCCTCGGCGGCGAGCCGTCGCGCGATGGCCGCGCCGATCCCGCCCATCGCGCCGGTGACCAGCGCGTTCTTACCTTCAAGCCGGCGCATAGGCTGATCCACCTGATCCTCGCCTTGATCTCATCTAATCATTAATTACGAAGATATCTTGACAGCCGGCGAGGGTCGATGCAACCTTCTGGTCACAGCATTCACATGGACGACACATCGCGCGGTGACGCTGCGTGTCGTAAAGGAAGGGATACCCCCGTGAGCGACTTCGACCCCGGTCGCCGGCGATTCCTTGGCCACCTCGGGCTCGCCGGCCTGGGCGCGCTCGGCGCCAGCTCGTTCCTCAGCGCGTGCGCCAGCTCCGCCAGCGGGCCGACGACGAGCAACGGCTCGGGCGCGGTCACCATCCAGTCCAACCTCTCCTCGCCGCAGGCCAAGGCGGCGATGGAGAAGCTGATCGAGACCTTCAACGCGCAGGGCAAGGGCACGGCGAGCCTCAACACGATCGCCTCGGAGACCTTCCGGACCCAACTGCCGACCTACCTGACCTCGTCCAACCCGCCGGACCTCTACACCTGGTACGCGGGCTCGGTCGCCAACGACTACGCCAGCAAGAACCTGCTGCTGGACGTCTCCGAGGTCTGGAAGTCGCTGGACGACTACCCCCAGTCGCTGCGCACCCTCTCCACCGACGCCAGCGGCAAGCAGATCTTCGTGCCGATGAACAACTACTGGTGGGGCTTCTTCTACCGCAAGTCCAACTTCGCCAAGTGGGGCGTGCAGGAACCGAAGACCTGGACCGACTTCCTGGCCCTGTGCGAGACGCTGAAGAGCAAGGGCATCCCGCCGATCGGCATCGGTCTGGGCGACACCCCGTGGATCGCCTCGGCCTGGTTCGACTACCTCAACATCCGGATCAACGGCGCGCCGTTCCACCGCGAGCTGCTCGCCGGCAAGCAGCGCTTCGACGACCCGAAGGTCAAGGCGGTCTTCACCCGCTGGCGCGAGGCCCTGCCCTACTTCGACCCCAAGGGCAAGGCGTACCCGTTCCAGGAGGCGACCACCGCGCTGCTCGCCGGCAAGACCGGCATGTTCCTGATCGGCACGTTCTTCGCCGACGCGGCGCCCAAGGACGCCCTCGATGACCTGGACTTCTTCCGGTTCCCGATCATCGACCCGGCGGTGCCCCTGGCCGAGGAGGCGCCGACGGACGGCTTCTTCGCCAGCGCGAAGACCGGCAACCCGACCGGCACGAAGGCCCTGCTCACCTACCTGTCCTCGGTCGAGGCCCAGGAGGCGTACGTCAAGGCCAGTTCCGGCATCGTGCTGCCGGCCAACCCCAAGGCCAAGGCGTCGGACTCCCCGCTGGTGGTCAAGGGCAAGGCGATGCTCGACGAGGCCAAGGAGCTGACCCAGTTCTTCAACCGCGACTCGAACGACGCGCTCCAGCCGACCGCGGACACCGCATTGACCAAGTTCATCGACAAGCCGGACCAGATCGACGCGATCCTGCGGGAGTGGCAGGCGGGCGCCGAGAAGGTCTTCAAGGGCTGACGTGACAGCAACTATCTCCACGACTTCGGTCACCCCCACTCGGCGGCGGCGACGGTCGGCTCGACTGTCGCCGCTGCTGGTGGCGTTCGTCCTGGTGCCCTTCCTGGTCGAGAGCATCTGGGTGTTCTGGCCGGCGCTCCAGGGCTTCTGGTTCTCCCTCACCCGCTGGGACGGCATGTCCGCGCCCAGCTTCGTCGGCGCGGACAACTACGTCGAGTTGGCCGGTGATGCCACCTTCCGGGGCGCGCTGCTCAACACCGTGATCTGGCTGGTGCTCTTCGGCGGCCTCTCCGTGCTGGGCGGCTTCGGCATGGCGCTGGTCCTGCTGAAGGAGCGGCGCGGGGTCGGCTTCTATCGGGCCGCGCTGTTCACCCCGGTGGTCTTCTCGCTGGTGGTGACCGCGCTGGTCTGGCGCGTCTTCTACCAACCCGACGGCATCGCCGACACGCTGCTGCGGGCCGTCGGCCTGGAGCACCTGATCCGGCCCTGGCTCGCCGACCCGCAGACCGCGCTGTACGCGGTGATCCTGCCCGCGCTCTGGCGGCAGATCGGTTACGTGATGGTGCTGTTCCTGGCCGGGCTGAAGGCCATCGACCCGGCGCTGCACGAGGCGGCCCGGATGGATGGCGCCAACTCCTGGCAGCGGCTGCGGCACGTCACGATTCCCCAGCTCAAGGGGGTCAACGCCGTCGTGCTGTCGGTCATCGTGATCGACTCGCTGCGGTCGTTCGACATCGTCTGGTCGATGACCAGGGGCGGGCCGTACCACTCGTCGGAGCTGCTCAGCACCTACATGTACTCGACCGCGTTCCAGAGCCTGCGCCTGGGCTACGCCTCCGCGATCGCTGTGGTGATCTTCGTGCTCGCGCTGGCCGTCATCCTCGGCTACCTGGTCCGCGCGTTCCGGGAGGAAGCGTCATGAACAAGCTCCGTACCGGGGCCTTCCACACCGGCATGATCCTGCTCTCGCTGCTCTGGCTGGGCCCGGTGCTCTGGGTGGTGGTGATGTCCACCCGGTCCTTCGACGACATCGCCGCGCACGGCGTGGGCAGCCTGCCCCGGTCGTTCACCCTGGACACCTACCGGCAGGCGTGGACCGACGGCGGCGAACTACGCGCGCTGATCAACAGCATGCTGGTCACCGTCCCGTCGGTGCTGCTGAGCCTGGGTCTGGCCGCGATGGCAGCCTTCGCGCTGAGCCGCTTCCGGATCCCCGGGCGGCGGACGATCCTGCTGCTGATGCTCGCCGGCAACCTGCTCCCACCGCAGATCCTGCTCATCCCGGTGGCCAAGTTCAGCGAGCTGACCGGCCTGTACGACACGCTCTGGGCGCTGATCGCGGTGCAGGTCGGCTTCGGGCTCGGCTTCTACACGTTCGTCCTGCACGGCTTCATGCGGGATCTGCCGGGCGAGATCCAGGAGGCGGCCACCATCGACGGTGCCGGCACGGCGCAGATCTTCACCAGGGTGATGCTGCCGCTGACCCGCCCCGCGCTGGCCGCCCTCGGGGCGCTCTCCTTCACCTGGATCTTCAACGACCTGCTCTGGGCGATCACCGTGCTGCGGACCGATGACAACATGCCGGTCACCCCTGCGCTGCTCGCCCTCCAGGGGCAGTTCGTCTCGTCCTGGAACGTCATCGCCGCCGGTACGGTCATCGCGGCCGTCCCCACCGTCGCGGTGTTCCTCCGCTTCCAGCGGCACTTCGTCTCCGGCCTGGCGCTCGGAGCGGTCAAGTGACAGCCGAGGCCGGGCAGCGCTGGACGCTGCGCGGCACGCACACCGAGTACACCGTGCGGGTGCCCGCGCACGGCCGCTGGCTGGAGCTTGTCGCGTGGGGACCGCACGGCGTCTCCGACGGACCCTCACCGGTCGGCTACGACGGCCCGGTCCCGTTCCTCACCGCGGGAGACGCGGCACCCATCGAGTACGCCACCGACGCCGACCGCCCGTTCACCGGCCCCGACCTGGTGATCGAGACCTCGAACGGGCAGCGCCGGGTCGGTTTTGCGCACACCGGCGCGCGGATCGACGCCGATCAGCGGGAGCTGGCCGTCGAGTTCGCCGACCCGGTCACCGGGCTGCGCGCCACCGTGCACTACCGGGTGCCGGTCGGCACCGACGTGGTGCAGCGCTGGGTCGAGCTGACCAACGACGGCGCCGACGCGCTGCGGGTCATCCGGGCTGGTTCGGGCGGATTCTGCGTACCGACGCCGCACGGCGCGCTCCTCAGCCACCAGTGGGGTCAGTGGGCGCAGGAGTTCCAGCTCTCCCACGTCGAGCTGGGTCACGGCACGTTCGGCATCGGCAGCTCCCAGGGCGTACCCGGGCACCTGCACGTGCCCTGGCTGGCGGTGCGCGACAGCGCCGAGCCGAGCGGCCCGGCGTGGGGAATGGCGCTGGCCTGGACCGGCTCGTGGGAGATCAGCGCCGAGCGGGACACCGGCGGCCTGACCAGGGTGCGGGTCGGCCGTCAGCTGGTCGACGGCCCGCTGGAGTTGGCCGCTGGTGACCGGCTGACCCTGCCGGTGGCCACCGGGGCGTACAGCTCGGACGGCCTGGACGGGCTGGCCCGGGTCTGGCACACCCACCAGCGACTGCTGGCCGCCGACCGGCTCACCCCGCGCCCGGTGCTCTACAACTCCTGGGAGGCGACCTACTTCGCGGTCGAGGCGCAGAGCCAGCTCGCGCTCGCCCGGATCGCCGCCGAACTGGGCGTGGAGACGTTCGTCGTGGACGACGGCTGGTTCGTCGGCCGCAACGACGACACCGCCGGGCTGGGCGACTGGACACCCGACCCGGCGAAGTTCCCGGCCGGGTTCGACACGTTCATCGCCGACGTCCGCGCGCTCGGGCTGAACTTCGGTCTCTGGGTAGAGCCGGAGTGCGTCAACCCGAAGTCGTCCCTGTACGCCGAGCACCCGGACTGGGTCTACTCCGTCGACGGCCGGCCGCTCACCCCGGTCCGCAACCAGTACCTGCTCGACCTGGGTCGGCCGGAGGTAGCCGAGTTCGTCCACTCCACAGTCGATGGTCTGTTGCGCCGGTACGACATCGACTACCTGAAGTGGGACTTCAACCGGCCGCGCACCGAACCGGGAAGATCCGGTGGGGTCGGCCCACTCGACCTGGACGGCGCGCACGTCGCCAACCTGCACCGGATCTACGAGCGGTTGCGCCGGGACCACCCCGGGGTGTTGATCGAAGCGTGCGCCGGCGGAGGCGCGCGCACCGACCTGGCGATGGCCGCCCGGGCCGACGTCTTCTGGCCCAGCGACAACACCGGCCCGTTGGACCGGCTGGCCATCCAGTACGGCTTCCTGCACGCCAACGCCCCGCACCTGCTCAGCTCCTGGGTCACCGACGCGCCCGGAATGTTCGACCCCCGGCCCCGGACGCTGGCGTTCCGGTTCGTCCTGGCGATGGCCGGCGTGCTCGGCATCGGCGCGGACATCCGGGCGTGGACCCCGGCCGAGCGGGCCGAGGCGGCCGGCTGGATCACCCGCTACAAGGAGATCCGGGACGTCGTCACGCACGGCGAGGTGCACCTGATCGGTGGCCCCGACCAGGCCCGCTGCGCGGTGCAGTACACCGCGCCGGACGAGAGCCGAGTGGTCGTCCTGGCCTGGCACACCGGCCGCCTCGACGGCTCCGGCCTGCTTCCGTCCCGCCCGGTCCGGTTGCCGCTGCGCGGCCTCGACCCGGCGGCCCGTTACGCGCACGGCGATCAGCGCTACTCCGGCAGCCACCTGGCCACTGTCGGCCTGCCCGTGCAGTGGAATGCCACCCACGACGCCGACCTCATCGTGCTGACCCGCGACTGAGATCGGAGCACCACCACCCCCCACCCCCGAGGGACAGGAGTACCTCCATGCGCCTGAACCGACCGCTGACCGCTGCTCTGGCCGTGCTCGGCCTGGGCCTGGCCAGCCCCATGCCGGCGATGGCCGGTCCACCCCATGCCGCCCCACCGCAGGTCGGCCCGTCCCACGTCGGCCCGCCCCACGCCGGCCCACCATCGGCCGGCCACGGGCCCGGCCGACCCGGTCACGCCCCGGCCGGCACCGGCGCGGAGGACCAGGGTGCGCCGACCTTCTTCAACAGCGGGCTCGCCCCGACGCCCTACCAGGGCTGGAACACCTACTTCGGCCTCGGTGGCGACCCCACCGAAGCCGAGGTACGGTCGGTCACCGACTACATGGTCCACAGTGGCCTGCGCGACGCCGGCTACACCTACGTCTGGATCGACGGCAACTGGGCCGCGCCCACCCCGCGCAATGAGGCCGGCAACCTCGTCGCCGACCCGGCCCGCTTCCCCGGCGGAATGGCGGCGCTGGCCGCGTACATCCACAGCCGGGGCATGAAGGCCGGCATCTACACCGACGCCGGCCCGTACCTGCCGGGGCAGTGCGGGCTCGGCAGCAACGGCCACTACCAGGCTGACATCGCCCAGTTCGCTGGCTGGGGCTTCGACGCGCTCAAGGCCGACTGGCTCTGCGGCCGGGCCGCCGGCCTCGACCCGGAAACCACGTTCAGGGAGCTGGCCGAGGCGGTACGTCAGTCGCCCCGACCGATGCTGCTCAACATCTGCAACCCGGTCAGCTCCGACTGGGGCGGCGGCCCGTACACCCCGGAGCAGCTCTCCACCTGGAGTTACACGTACGCGCCCACCATCGCCGACTCCTGGCGGACCTACACCGACGTGGGGCTCACCGACCCGACCCCGCAGTGGGCGTACCCGTGGGTGCTGCGCAACATGGACGTCAACGCGTACCACCCGGCGGCCACCGGCCCGGGGCACTACAACGACCCGGACTACCTGCTGCCGATGCGTCCGCTGCCCGACGGCGGGTACGAGTTGAGCCTGGAGGAATCCAAGACGCAGCTCGGCATGTGGGCCATCATGGCCGCGCCGCTGGTGATCGGCTCCGACCCGCGTGGCCTGCCGAAGGAGATGATCTCGGCCCTGACCAACCCGGAGATCATCGCCGTGGACCAGGACCCATTGGTTCGGCAGGGAGTCAAGGTCGCCGACACCGGCACCGACGCGCAGGTCTGGAGCAAGGTGCTCACCGGCTCCGGCAAGCGGGCCGTCGCACTGCTCAACCGGCACGACACCGCCCAGCAGATCACTGTGAACTTCGCTGACGTCGCCCTCGGCGGGCCGGTTCGGGTCCGCGACCTGTGGTCCCGCGCCGACGTCGACGCCGCGCCCGGCACCGCCGGTGTCCAGCCGTTCACCGGCTCGTACACCGTCGAGGTCCCGGCGCACGGCGTGGCCATGCTGGGTCTGACCGGCACCGACCAGGTCGCCGGCGTCAACCTCGGTGGCACCGCCAGCGCCAGCCCCGCGCTGGTCCGGGTGGACGACACGCACGCCACCGCCTTCGTCCGCGACGCGCGGGGCGCCCTGGCGGTCAACACCCGCTCCGGTACGACGTGGGGGAGTCGATGGACCTCCCTCGGCGGCCCGGTCGGCGGCCGGATCCTCGGTCAACCGGCGGCGTACGGCTCCGCCGACGGGCGGATCGACGTCTTCGTCCGCGGCACCGACAACGCCGCCTGGCAGCGCAGCTACGCCGCCGGCAGGTGGGGACCGTGGCGCAGCCTCGGTGGCACGCTGACCGACGCGCCCACCGTGGCCTGGACCAGCCCGACGCAGTGGACGCTGGTCGCCCGCGGTGCCGACGGCAAACTCTGGTCGCGTACGCCGAGCGCCGGCTGGACCGCCGTCGGGGCTCCCGGGGACCGCCCGTTCTACGGTCGGCCGAGCGCGGTCGTCGACGACGCCGGCGTGCTGCACGTGGCGGTCCGCAGTCGCACCGACGAGGTGTGGTGGAGCACCCGGACCGGCACCACCTGGTCGGCCTGGACCAACCTGGGCGGCACCACCAGCGGCAGCCCGACCCTGCTCGCCACCTCCGGCCGGGTATACCTGTTCGCGCTGGCCGCCGACAACCGGCTCTGGCAGCGCAACCTGGCAGACGGCGCCTGGGGCGGCTGGTTCCGACGCGGTGAGTTCGCCACCGACGCGTTCCGGGGTGCGCCCGGGGCCGCCGCCGGTGCCAACGGCGGCGCCTGGCTGGCGGTACGCGGCGTGGACGACCGCGTGCACCAGGTAATCCTCTGATCCACGGGGGCGGGCCGTCGGTAGATGGCCCGCCCCGGCTCAGGCCGGGACGAGCTCCCGGCATTCGACGTAGGGCGGCCAGGGCCCGCGGCACGGCCGGACCCGCGATCCCGGCCTCCAACTCGACGACCGCCCCCGCGGCCCGCCCCGGGTCACCGGCTGCGGCCGCCGCCTCGGCCAGCACCAACACGGCATCGGCGGCCCACGCCAGGAGGCCCTTTCCGCGCACCAACGACAGCGCGTCCGCCGCGTGCCGAACGGCCTCGTCCGGACGCCCGGTCAACGTCAGCCGGGCCAGCGCTGAGAGCGCGGTGCCTTGCGGCGCGGCGCGCGCAGGTACGGCACGGCACGTTCGATCTCGGTGTATCCGTGCAGCGCCTCGCCCTGCTGGCGCAGCATCCGCCCCAGCACCGGGCCCAGCTCACCGCGCGGGCGCCCGGCGGCAGCCGTCGGTCGGCGAGCAGCCGTTCCAGTACCGGGATCGCCTCGGCCTGGTTGTGCCCGTCGATGGCCGATCTGCCCAGCTTGGCGGCGAGCCGAACTCGTACCGGTCGAGGCAGCTCGGTGATGTCCATCGTCATCGGCGTCCAGCGGGCTGAGCGGGACGCGCGTGACGCTCCACGGGGGAGTCCGCGTCAGGGCGTCGTGGATCGGCGTGCTGCTCCCCGGCATCGCCATACGCGCGGTCAGCAGCACGGCCAACCCCTCCGCCGGGTGGGTGCTCAGGCCTTCGTGCCTTCGACGGCAGCGCCGGCCCCAGCCAGGGCCCGGCCCTCGGGGAGCGAGGCCCCTCCCTCGAACCAGGGTGCGGATTGGTTGCCCGGCTTGGCGGGCGGCCCGGACGGCTCGCTGCTCTTACGTTCGTCGGTGGTAGTAGTTGCGGCGGGGGAGTTGTTCGGGGTCGAGCCAGGCGGGTGGCACGAATTCGGGGTGGCCGTCGCTGGCGAGTCGCACGGTCCAGTCGCTGTGGTGCAGGTGTCGGTGGTGGTGGCCGCAGAGCAGCACGCTGTTGTCGAGGTTGGTGGTGCCGCCGTCGGCCCAGTGGTGGATGTGGTGGGCGTGGCACCAGCGCGGCGGCCGGTCGCAGCCCGGGAAGGCGCAGCCACGGTCGCGCAGCACGAGGGCGCGTCGGAGGGGGCCGGTGATGAGGCGGCGTTGTCGGCCGACGTCGAGGACCTGGCCGTTGCCGTCGAGGACGGCGGGGAGGATGGTGGCGTCGCAGGCGAGGCGGCGCACCGTTTCCGGGGTGAGGTGGAGGCCAGTGTCGAGGGTGCCAGCGCCCAACTGCCGGGTCAGTTCGTCGTAGCTGGTGGTGACGACGATTTGCGCGGGGTCGCCGCCGTGCTCGGGCAGGTCGCCGGTGCGCAGGGCGAGGCGGCACACGTCGGCGAGGGCGTCGTGGCGGCGTTGACCGGGGGACCGGGAGTCGTCCGGTCCGGACGGCGCGCTCAGTGGGTCGATGGCGGCGCGGAGGAGGCCGGCGGTTTCGGTGTCGAGGGTGCCGGTGAGTCGGAGTCGGCCGTCGGTGAGGGTGGAGAGGGTGAGGTGCCGGTCGCGGGTGGCGCGGGCGGCTTCGGCGTCG
>NZ_QGSZ01000124.1 GCF_003857055.1 Micromonospora inaquosa
CCGCCGCCGGCCTCGCCTTCACCGGCGGCGCCATCGCCGGACCGGTCACCACCGCCTTCGCCGCCCCCACCACCAAGCCCACGTCGCAGACCCAGACCGACCGCAAGGGCGGCCACGGTGAGCGGGAGCTGGGCGTGCGCTACGAGGCGCAGCCGAACTTCTACTACTGCGGCCCCGCCGCGACCCGTAACGCCCTGTCCGTGCAGGGCAAGAACATCAACGTCGACGACATGGCCAAGGAGATGGGCACCACCGAGGCCGGCACCAACTCCATCAACGACATCACCCCGGTGCTGAACAAGGAAACCGGTAAGAACGACGCCTACCACAGCGTCGAGATCTCCAGCCCCGACGCCGACGCCAAGCAGACCGACCAACTGCGCGCCGACATCGTGCGCACCGTCGACGACGGCCGGGCTGTCGTCGCGAACATCGCCGGCACCAGCACCGACACCGACGGTGGCGTGCACTCCTACGAGGGCGGGCACTACATCAGCGTCGTCGGCTACCACGACAACGGCAACACCGTCACCATCGCCGACTCCGCCGACCCCAACACCGCCGCCTACCAGATCACCGTCGAGCACCTCGCCGACTGGATCGCCACCCGCGGCTACGCCACCAGCTAAGACCCCAGCACCCGCACCACCGCACCACAGCACCACCGCACCGTCGAACAACGAAGGGCCGGACCCCACCACGGGGCCCGGCCCTTCGGCATATCCAGAGGTCAGTCGGTGGCGAGGACGGCCAGGATCTGCTCGCCGTACTTGGCGAGTTTGTTCTCGCCGACCCCGCTGACCCGGGACAGGTCGGCCAGCGTGCTGGGGGCGTCGCTGGCGATCTGTCGCAGGGTGGCGTCGTGGAAGATCACGTACGCAGGGACGCCCTGCTCTTTGGCGGTGGTCGCCCGCCAGCCGCGCAGCCGCTCGAACAGCGACGCGGCGGCCGGGGTCAGCTCGGCCACGACGGTGGACGCGCCGCGCGGCTTCGATGAGCGGCTCGATGCCGGCTTCTCCGGCTCGCGGCGCAGGGTGACAGTGCGGCGGCGGCCGAGGACGTCGCCGCTCGTCTCGGTGAGTGCCAGCGTGCCGTAGTCGCCCTCCACGGCGAGGAGCCCTTCGGCGAGCAGTTGCCGGACCACGCCCCGCCACTCGGCCTCACTGAGCTCGGCGCCGATGCCGAAGACGGTCAGCGAGTCGTGACCGTACTGGCTGATCTTGTCGGTCTGCTTGCCGAGCAGGATGTCGATGCAGTGCCCGGCGCCGAAGCGTTGGTTGCGTTCGCGGTCGAGGCGGAAGACGGCGGACAGCAGCTTCTGGGCGGCGACGGTGCCGTCCCAGGACTCCGGTGGGGTGAGGCAGGTGTCGCAGTTGCCGCAGGCGGCCGTCGTCGTCTCGCCGAAGTATTCGAGCAGTTGGACCCGTCGGCAGCGGACCGTCTCGCAGAGGGCGAGCATCGCGTCCAGGTGCGCGGCCAGGTTGCGGCGGTGGGCGAGGTCACCGTCGGACGTCTCGATCATTTTGCGTTGCTGGACCACGTCCTGCAGCCCGTACGCCAGCCAGGCGGTGGACGGCAGGCCGTCGCGGCCGGCGCGGCCGGTCTCCTGGTAGTAGCCCTCGACGGACTTGGGCAGGTCGAGGTGGGCGACGAATCGGACGTCGGGTTTGTCGATGCCCATGCCGAAGGCGATGGTGGCCACCATGACCAGGCCGTCTTCGCGCAGGAAGCGCTGCTGGTTGGCGGCGCGGGTGCCGGCGTCCAGCCCGGCGTGGTACGACAGGGCGGCGACCCCGTTGGCGGTGAGGAACTCGGCCGTCTTGTCGACCGAGGCCCGGGACAGGCAGTAGACGATGCCGGCGTCGCCGGGGTGCTCGTCGCGCAGCAGGGTCAGCAGTTGCTTGCGGGGCTCGCGCTTGGGCACGATCCGGTACTGGATGTTGGGCCGATCGAAGCTGGCCACGAAGTGCCGGGCGTCGTCGAGCTTGAGCCGGGTCGCGATCTCGGTGCGGGTGGCGCTGGTCGCGGTGGCGGTCAGGGCGATCCGGGGGACCTGCGGCCAGCGTTCGTGCAGCATCGACAGCGCGAGATAGTCGGGGCGGAAGTCGTGGCCCCACTGGGACACGCAGTGCGCCTCGTCGATCGCGAACAGGGAGATGCGCCCCCGGTCCAGCAGGGCGAGGGTGGACCGGACGCCGAGCGCCTCCGGGGCCAGGTAGAGCAGGTCCAGCTCGCCGGCGACGAAGGCCGCCTCCACCCGGCGCCGGGCGTCCAGGGTCTGGGTCGAGTTGAGGAATCCGGCGCGGACGCCGACCGCCGTGAGGGCGTCCACCTGGTCCTGCATGAGCGCGATCAGCGGGGATACGACGACGGCGACGCCGTCGCGGACCAGGGCCGGGATCTGGTAGCACAGGGACTTGCCGCCACCGGTGGGCATCAGCACCAGCGCGTCGCCGCCGTCGACCACATGGTCGATCACGTCCTGCTGGAAACCGCGGAACGCGTCGTAGCCGAACACCCGGCGCAGCACGTCGAGGGCGTCGGAGGCGCGCAGCTCGGTGGGGGAGACCATCCGGGGAGTCTACGAGCCGACCCCGACAGCGCCCGTCCGGCGCACCCGGCCTCCCGGATGTGTGCCGGACGGGCGACACTGTCCGCCCGGACCGCCCGGACCGCCCGGACCGCCCGGACCGCCCGGACCGCCCGGACCGCCCGGACCGCCCGGCGGGCCGGGGAACATCGGGTCGTGCGTGCGTGCGTGTGGCCGGGCGGGCGACCGTCGGCCGGTCTGCGGGCACCACCCGGCCACGGCTGCCGGGCCACGACCCGGCGGCGGGATAGAGTCGCTGATTGACCAATCGCGGCCGAGGGCGGCCGCGGCGCCACGGCTTGGGGGTACGGGTGAGCGAGGCGCGCACAGCCGGTGACCGGATCGACGGCCCGGAGGCCGACGACGAGCAGGTGACGGCCGAGTCGGAGACCACCCTCGTGGTGGTCACCGGCCTCTCCGGGGGTGGCCGCAGCACTGTTGCCCGGGCGTTGGAGAACGTCGGCTACTACGTCGTGGACAACCTGCCGCAGGCCCTGATGTTGGACATGGCCGAGCTGGCGTTCAAGGCGGGCGGGGCGGCCCGGCGTACCGCGATGGTGCTGGACGTGCGGTCCCGGGCCTTCTCCACCGACCTGGCCGGGGCGATCCGGGAGCTCAAGGAGCGCGGGTTCTCACCCCGGGTGGTCTTCGTCGATGCCGACGACGAGGTGCTGATCCGGCGGTTCGAGAGCGTTCGGCGTTCGCACCCGTTGCAGGGTGACGGGCGGCTGGCCGACGGCATCGCCGTGGAACGCGGTCTGCTGGAGGAGGCCCGCGACCAGGCCGACGTGATCATCGACACCAGCCACCTGAACGTCAACCAGCTCCGGCGGCGCATCGAGGAGCTGTTCGGCGGCGAGGACGCCCGGCGGCTGCGGGTCACCGTGTTGTCGTTCGGCTTCAAGTACGGCCTGCCGCCGGACGCCGATTTCGTGCTGGACGCCCGCTTCCTGCCCAATCCCTACTGGGTGCCGGAGTTGCGGGAGCACACCGGGCGGGAGGAGGCGGTCAGCGCGTACGTGCTGGGCCAGGAGGGCGCGGACGCCTTTGTCGCCTCGTACGCCGATCTGGTCAACGCCACCACTACCGGTTTCGAGCGGGAGGGCAAGCGGTACCTGACGGTGGCCGTGGGTTGCACCGGCGGTAAGCACCGCAGCGTGGCCATCGCCGAGGAGTTGGCCAGCCGACTGCGTCATTCCGGGTTGGCGGCGAACGCTCAGCACCGTGACCTGGGGCGGGAATGACGGCCCGGCGGGTGGTGGCGTTCGGCGGTGGCCACGGGCTGTCCGCCTCGTTGCGCGCACTGCGCCACTGCGCTCCCGAACTTGACCTCGACATCACCGCAGTGGTCACGGTGGGTGACGACGGCGGCTCCAGTGGTCGGCTGCGGGCCGAGCGGGGTGGCCTGCCGCCGGGAGATCTGCGTCAGGCGCTGGTGGCGTTGGCCGGTGACCACCCGGCCACCCGGCGCAGCGCCGGGTTGTTCCAGCACCGCTTCGCCGCCGTGCCGGTGGGCGTACCCGGATCCGACGGGACCGACCCGGGCCCGGCGGCGGGCGACGACCCGGACCGGCACGGCGCGGGCCCGCGCGGCACCGACGGGGCTGCGGCCGGCGCGGACGGAGCGTGGGCCGGGACCGACGGGGCTGCGGCCGGCGGCGCTGCGGCCGGGACTGACGGCCTGACCGGGCACGCGGTGGGCAACCTGGTGCTCTGCGGCTTGATGGAGCTGCTCGGCGACCCGGTGGCCGCGCTGGAGCACGCCGGCGCGATGCTCGGCGCGGTGGGGCGGGTGTTGCCGATGTCCCGCCAGCCGGTCGGCATCGAGGCGCGGGTACGCGGTGCCGACCCGGCCGCCCCCGACGAGGTGCGCACGGTCAGCGGCCAGCACCAGGTGGCCGTCACCACCGGGCGGGTCGAGTCGTTGCGGCTCACTCCGAGCGCCCCACCGGCCTGCGCCGAGGCCATCGAGGCGATCCGGGCAGCCGACTGGTTGATCTTCGGACCGGGCAGCTGGTACACCAGTGTGCTTCCGCACCTGCTGGTGCCGCAGTTGGCCGACGCCATCGTGTCCACCTCGGCCCGGCGGCTGGTCACGCTGAACCTCGCCGCGGAGAAGGAAACCCTCGGGCTTTCCGTCGCCGACCATCTCGCGGCGCTGCACTGGTACCTGCCCGAGCTCAAGGTGGATCTTGTGCTCGCCGATGCCAAGGCGGTGGGTGACCCCGAACCGGTCGAACGTGCGGCAGAATCGCTGGGTGCCCGCCTGGTCCTCGCCCCCGTCGCCGTTGTCGACGGGACTCCCCGCCATGATCCGGCTGCCCTGGGCGCCGCGCTGGTGCCTGTCCTGGGTGCCGATCGTTAGACACGTACGTAATCTCCGGCGACACGCCGGAACAGGTCCGTGAGGGGACGCACAATGGCGATGACGGCCGCGGTCAAGGACGAGCTGAGTCGGGTCGACGTGCCCAAGCCCTGCTGCCGGCGGGCGGAGATGGCCGCGCTGCTGCGCTTCGCCGGCGGGCTGCACATCGTCTCCGGCCGTGTGGTGGTGGAGGCTGAACTGGACACCGGGGCGGTTGCCCGGCGGCTGCGCCGGGAGATCGCCGAGGTCTACGGCTACCCCAGCGAGATCCACGTGTTGGCCTCCGGTGGGCTGCGCAAGGGCAGCCACTTCATCGTGCGGGTGGTCAAGGACGGCGAGGCACTGGCGCGGCAGACCGGTCTGCTCGACGTGCGGGGTCGCCCGGTGCGCGGGTTGCCCCCGCACGTGGTGGCGGCGAACGTCTGCTGCGCGGTCTCCGCGTGGCGGGGCGCGTTCATGGCCCACGGCTCGCTCACCGAGCCGGGCCGCTCCAGCGCGCTGGAGATCACCTGCCCGGGGCCGGAGTCGGCGCTGGCGCTGGTCGGCGCGGCCCGCCGCATCGGCATCACCGCGAAGAACCGCGAGGTACGCGGGGTGGACCGGGTGGTCGTCAAGGACGGTGACGCGATCGCCGCGCTGCTCACCCGGATCGGCGCGCACTCCAGCGTGCTGGCCTGGGAGGAGCGTCGGGTGCGCCGCGAGGTGCGCGCCACCGCCAACCGGCTCGCCAACTTCGACGACGCCAACCTGCGCCGTTCGGCGCGGGCGGCGGTCGCCGCTGCCGCCCGGGTCACCCGCGCGCTGGAGATCCTCGCCGACGAGGCGCCCAACCACCTGACCGACGCCGGGAGGCTGCGCCTGGAGCACCGGCAGGCGTCGCTGGAGGAGTTGGGTGCGCTCGCCGACCCGCCGCTGACCAAGGACGCCATCGCCGGGCGGATCCGCCGGCTTCTGGCGCTGGCCGACAAGCGGGCCCGCGACCTTGGCATTCCGGATACGGAAGCAGCCGTCACGCCCGACATGCTCGTGGTCTGATAGGACGGTGGGGCCGCACGGTGCGTCCGGGAGCACGACCCGGCGCAGCGTGGTCTCGCACGCTCGGATAAGGTCGCTGAGTACGGCAAGGGGGCCGACACCGGCACTTCTCGTCGTGCCCACCGCCTCGGGCGGTCAGGTCCTCAGACCGCGCGGCGGGGTGGCCGAGATGAACCGTCGACGGCCGGCTCCAAACGGTCGGCGCACACCATTCCCGCCGGCCCGTTGTCTGAAGCCGGCGGACCAGAACGCGAGGAGATGGGACCTGTGACCATCCGGGTTGGCATCAACGGCTTTGGCCGAATCGGCCGTAACTTCTTCCGGGCAGTGCTGGCGTCTGACGCCGACATCGAGGTCGTGGCGGTGAACGACCTGACCGACAACGGCACGCTCGCCCACCTGCTCAAGTACGACAGCATCCTCGGCCGCCTGCCGTACGAGGTCAAGGCCACCGCCGACGAGATCACCGTCGGTGGCAAGACCATCAAGGCGTACGCCGAGAAGGACCCGTCGAAGCTGCCGTGGGGTGAGGTCGGCGCCGACGTCGTCATCGAGTCGACCGGCTTCTTCACCGACGCCACCAAGGCGAAGGCGCACGTCGACGGCGGGGCCAAGAAGGTCATCATCTCCGCACCGGCGAAGAACGAGGACGTCACCGTCGTCATGGGTGTCAACCACGACACCTACGACCCGGCGAAGCACACCATCATCTCCAACGCCTCGTGCACCACCAACTGCCTCGCCCCGATGGCGAAGGTCCTGCACGACACGTTCGGCATCCAGCACGGTCTGATGACGACGATCCACGCGTACACCCAGGACCAGAACCTGCAGGACGCGCCGCACTCGGACCTGCGTCGCGCCCGGGCCGCCGCGCTGAACATCGTGCCGACCTCCACCGGCGCCGCCAAGGCGATCGGCCTGGTCCTGCCGGACCTGAAGGGCAAGCTCGACGGGTACGCCCTGCGGGTGCCGATCCCGACCGGCTCCGTCACCGACCTCACCGTCAACGTGGGTCGCGAGACCACCGTGGACGAGGTCAACGCCGCGCTGAAGGCCGCTGCGGACGGCCCGCTCAAGGGCATCCTGGTCTACAACGAGGACCCGATCGTCTCCACCGACATCGTGACCGACCCGGCGTCGTGCATCTTCGACGCGCCGCTGACCAAGGTGGTCGGCAACCAGGTCAAGGTCGTCGGCTGGTACGACAACGAGTGGGGCTACTCCAACCGGCTCGTCGACCTCGTCAAGCTGGTCGGTTCGTCGCTGTGAGCATCCGGACCCTCGACGACCTGCTCGCCGAGGGGGTGTCGGGTCGGCGCGTGCTGGTGCGCGCCGACCTGAACGTCCCGCTCGACAAGCAGACCGGTGCCATCACTGATGATGGCCGGATCCGCGCGGTGCTGCCGACCCTCGGCGCGCTGGTCGAGGCCGGCGCGAAGGTGGTCGTCTGCTCGCACCTGGGCCGCCCGAAGGGCACGCCGGACCCGCAGTTCAGCCTCCGTCCGGTTGCCGGGCGGCTCGGTGAGCTGCTCGGCGCGCCGGTGCACTTCGCCGAGGACACCGTGGGTGACTCGGCCCGTTCCACCGTCGGCGGCCTGGCCGACGGCCAGGTGGCCCTCCTGGAGAACCTGCGTTTCAACGCCGGTGAGACCAGCAAGGACGAGGCCGAGCGGGGCGCTTTCGCCGACCAGCTCGCCGCGTTCGGCGATGCCTACGTGGACGACGCGTTCGGTGCCGTGCACCGCAAGCACGCCAGCGTCTTCGATGTGCCGGCCCGGTTGCCGCACGTCGCGGGCCGGCTGGTGCTGCGTGAGGTCGAGGTCCTCTCCAAGCTCACCGGTGACCCTGGGCGCCCGTACGTGGTGGTGCTCGGTGGGTCGAAGGTGTCCGACAAGCTCGCCGTGATCGAGGCTCTGCTGCCCACTGTCGACCGGCTGCTCATCGGTGGCGGGATGTGCTTCACCTTCCTCAAGGCTCAGGGCCTGGAGGTGGGCACCTCGCTGCTGGAGAAGGACATGGTCGAGACCTGTCGCAACCTGCTGGAGCGGTCCAGCGGCAAGATCATGCTGCCGGTCGACGTGGTGGTCGCCGACGCGTTCGCACCGGACGCGGCGCACGACACGGTTCGGGTCGACGGCATCCCGAGCCACCGGCTCGGCCTGGATGTCGGCCCGGAGACGGTGGCTGGCTTCAGTGCCGCGCTGTCCCAGGCGAAGACGATCTTCTGGAACGGCCCGATGGGCGTGTTCGAGATGCCGGCCTTCGCGGCGGGCACCCGGGGCGTCGCCGAGGCGATCACCAAGGCCGACGCGTTCAGCGTCGTCGGTGGCGGTGACTCCGCTGCGGCGGTCCGTGCCCTCGGCTTGGACGAGTCGTCGTTCGGGCACATCTCCACCGGTGGTGGCGCCTCCCTGGAATACCTTGAGGGCAAGACCCTCCCCGGCATCGCGGCCCTGGAGAACTGAATGTCGAGCACCACCCGCCGGCCGTTGATGGCCGGCAACTGGAAGATGAACCTCAACCACCTTGAGGCCAACCTGCTGGTGCAGAAGTTGGCGGCGAGTCTCACCGAGAAGCAGCTCACCGACGTCGAGACTGTCGTGCTGCCGCCCTTCACCGACCTGCGGACCGTGCAGACCGCGGTGGACGGGGACAAGCTGCTGATCGGCTACGGCGCACAGGACCTCTCCCCGCACGCGTCCGGCGCGTACACCGGGGACATCTCCGGGCCGCTGCTGGCCAAGCTCGGCTGCACGTACGTCGTGGTTGGGCACTCCGAGCGGCGGGCCTACCACCACGAGGACGACGCGCTGGTCAACGCCAAGGTCAAGGCGGCGCTGACGCACGGCCTGACGCCGATCCTCTGCGTGGGGGAGGGGCTGGACGTCCGCGAGCAGGGCGGCCACGTGGCGCACTGCTCCGACCAGCTCGACGGGGGCCTCGCCGGGCTCACCCCCGAGCAGGTGCGGCAGGTTGTGGTCGCGTACGAGCCGGTCTGGGCGATCGGCACGGGCAAGACCGCGACCCCGGACGACGCTCAGGAGGTCTGCGGGGCGGTGCGTGAGCGGTTGGCGGCACGTTTCGGCCAGGAGACCGCCGACCAGGTTCGGGTCCTCTACGGCGGCTCGGTCAAGGCGTCGAACATCGCCTCGATCATGGGCCAGGCGGACGTGGACGGGGCCCTGGTGGGGGGCGCCAGCCTGGACGCGGAGGAATTCGCTCAGATCTGCCGGTTCCCGGAGCACCTCGCTCGCTGATCGCTCGGTATCCTTGACACCGCCCGTCCGCCGGTCGGTGCCGCCGTGCCCGATCAGACCGGGCGAGGATCGCTACGAGAGGAACTGACCCCAGCCATGCCGATCTGGTTCGCATACACGTTGATCGTGTTGCTGGTCATCACGAGCATTCTGCTCACCCTGCTGATCCTGCTGCATCGCGGCAAGGGCGGCGGTCTGTCGAGCATGTTCGGCGGTGGCGTCAGCTCCAGCCTCGCTGGCTCCTCGGTCGCGGAGAAGAACCTGGACCGCTACACCGTTCTGGTGAGCGTCGTCTGGTTCGCCGCGATCGTCGGCCTCGGGCTCTGGCTGCGCCTCCAAATGAACAGCGGTGCCTGAGCAGGCCCAGTAAGTCGTACAATCTGCGCGCGGTCCGTCACTCGACGGGCCGCGCGCAGGCTTTTCTCCGCTGCACCGCGTCGCCCGCCGCACCACCCCCGAAGACGGCGGGTCCCCTCCGACGACAGGAGCGAGCAGCCGTGCCGAATGGCAACGTTATCCGGGGTGCCCGGGTCGGGTCCGCACCCATGCGCCCGGACGAGCGGCACCAACCCGCCCCCCGACAGGACGTCACCTACTGGTGCCGTAACGACCACCGGGTCGACATCCGGATCGCCGCGGACGTCGAGCCGCCCGCCCTGTGGGACTGCCCCCGCTGCGGTCTCCCCGCCGGCCGGGACGCGCAGAACCCGCCCGGCCGGGTCCGCGCCGAACCGTACAAGAGCCACCTGGCGTACGTGAAGGAGCGGCGCACCGCCGAGGAGGGGGAGGCCCTGCTCGCCGAGGCGCTCGCCGCGCTACGCCGTCGACGCGGCGAGTAGCGGGCTCCTCGTCGCGCTCAGCGCAGGCTACGCAGTCGGGTGGGTACGTCGGCTGCCGCCGCCCGGTCCAGCAGCCAACGGGTGCGGCTTACACCGCGCACACCGGCCGCCGGCAACTGCACCGGCCCGGCCCCGGCCAACGCCATACCCACCGCCCGAGCCTTGTCGGCGCCGGCGGCCACCAGCCAGACCTCCTCGGCGGTGTTGATCGCCGGCAGGGTGAGGGTGGTCCGCGTCGGCGGCGGTTTGGGGCTGCCCCGCACCGCGCTGACCGGACGGGTCTCGTAGCCGACCGGGTGTTCGGGGAAGACCGAAGCCACGTGGCCGTCCTCGCCGACACCCAGCATCAGCACGTCGAAGTGCGGCAGTGTGGCGTGCCCGGGCCGGGCGGCGCGGGCCAGCTCCTCCGCGTACCCGGCGGCCGCCGCCTCGGGGTCGTTGCCGGCCGGGCCGTCCGAGGCCGGCATCGCGTGCACCCGGGCCGGGTCCAGCGGCACCACGTCCAGCAGGGCGGCGCGAGCCTGCGTCTCGTTGCGGTCCGGGTCACCGGCGGGCAGGAACCGTTCGTCGCCCCACCACACGTCGACCCGGGACCAGTCCACCGCGTCGCGGGCCGGTAGCGCCGCGACCGCCCGGTACACGGCGGCGGCGACCCGACCTCCGGTGAGCACCACCGACGCTTCGCCCCGGTCGGCCTGGGCGTCGAGCAGCTTCACCAGCAACCGGGCCGCCACGGCCTGCGCCAGCAGGTCGGCGTCGGCGTGGACGGCGACACTAGCCTCACTCATGGTTGCGCCTTCGTTTCCCGACCGCGCGCGGCGGTCGCTGTCGTGCCCGGGACCGTGTGCCCGAGGTGATGGGGCGCGAAAACCCCGGAGATTGCGGGGCAGGGCCGGTGGGTTCCGGCCCTGCCCGACGTCGTGCCGCGGCTGGGCTCAGCCCTCGCCGCTCGTGCCGGCGTGCGCGGTGACCCCGGCCTCGGCGCGCTGCGCGGTGGCCGGATCCTTCCAGACGTGGACCCGCTGCGGCGGACGCTGCTCCAGCCCTCGCAGGCCGGCCGTCGCGCCCAGCGCCTCCGCGTACACCTGGTCGGCGTCCAGCCGGCGCAGTTCCTCCGCCAGCTCGTCGCCGAGCGGGCGGCGGACCAGCGGCAGGGCCCGGTCGTCCTGGCCCGTCCGCCGAAACACGGCCATGCTGTCCTCGCGGGTCAGCGTCAGCTGGTCGCCGTTGGCGCAGCTGAGCTGCACCTCCCGCATCCGAGGGAACTCGTTGCTGTCCACCCGACGTGGGGTGATGCCGAGCCGGCTGGACAGCCAACCGGCCATCAGCGCCGCCGTCGGGTCGGTGGGCGGTGCGACGATGGTCGCCTCGGTGACCTGGGCGCTGGTGGTGTCGAACGCCCCCGCGACCAGGGTGCGCCACGGGGTGATCCGGGTCCACGCCAGGTCGGTGTCGCCGGGGGCGTAGTCCCGGGCACGCTGCCGCAGCGCCTCCACCGGGTCGGCGGCCTGCGCGCAGTCGGTGATCCTCCGGTCGGCCACCACCCCGAGGAAGTCGGTGGCGATCTCCGCCGGCGGCTCGCCGTGCCACCAGGTGACCACCGGCACGTCGGGCACGAGCAGCGGCATCACGACCGACTCGGCGTGCAGGGACAGCCGACCGTACATCCGGGTGACCACCGCCTCACACGGGCCGAGCCGGCCACCGACCACGATCTCCGCGTCCAGTCGGTTGCGGTCCCGCTCGATCTCCGAGCGCACCACCACCAGGAGCCGGCACGGGTGGGCGGCGGCGGCGATCGTCGCCGCCGCCTCCGCCTCCCGAACCCGCTTCTCGTCCACGACCACGATGAGGGTGAGCGCCATGCCGCTGGCCACCCCGCCGGCGCTGCGCCGCTCGGCGGCGAGCGCCTTGACCACCTCGTTGCCGGTGGTGTCCCACAGCCCGATCATGCTCGTCTCCAGGCGCGGCCCTCGCGGGCCAGCATCTCGTCGGAGGCCCGTGGGCCCCACTCACCGGCCCGGTACGGCTCCGGGGTGGTGCCCTCCCAGGCGTGCTCCAGGGGGTCGATCACCTGCCAGCTCTGCTCGACCTCGGCCGCGTCCGGGAACAGGGTGCGGTCGCCGATCAGCACGTCCAGCACCAGCCGCTCGTACGCCTCGGGGCTCGACTCGGTGAACGCCTCGCCGTACTGGAAGTCCATCGCGATGTCGCGGACCTCCATGGTCGTGCCCGGCACCTTCGAGCCGAACTTGAGCACCACGCCCTCGTCCGGCTGCACCCGGATGACCAACTGGTTGTTGCCCAGCGACTCCATGTCGGCGTCGTTGAACGGCAGGTGCGGCGCCTTCTTGAACATGATGGCGACCTCGGTGACCCGCCGGGGCAGCCGCTTGCCGGCCCGGATGTAGAACGGCACCTCCGCCCAGCGGCGGTTCTGGATGCCCAGCCGCACCGCCACGTACGTCTCGGTGGTGGAGTCGGCGGGGACGTCCCGCTCATCCAGGTAGCCGACCGCGCGTTCGCCGCCGACCCAGCCGGGCAGGTACTGGCCGCGGACGGTGTCGCGGGCGACGTCCTTGGGCAGGGTGATGGCCTTGAGCACCTTCAGCTTCTCGGCCCGGATCTCGTCGGCGTCGAAGCTGGTCGGCTCCTCCATCGCCACCAGGGCGAGGAGTTGGAGGAGGTGGTTCTGCAGCACGTCGCGGGCGGTGCCAACGGTGTCGTAGAAGCCGGCGCGGGTGCCGATGCCGACGTCCTCCGCCATGGTGATCTGCACCGAGTCGACGTACTTGGAGTTCCACAGCGGCTCGAACAGGTTGTTGGCGAACCGCAGGGCGAGGATGTTCTGAACCGTCTCCTTGCCCAGGTAGTGGTCGATCCGGAAGACGTCCTGCCGGGTGAAGACGTCATCGACGAGGTCGTTGAGCGCCTTCGCCGACGGCAGGTCGTTGCCGAACGGCTTCTCCACCACGACCCGGCGCCAACCGCCGGACTTGTCGTTGTCGGCCATTCCAGTGCGGGCCAACTGCTTGAGCACGACGGGGAACGCCGCCGGCGGGATGGAGAAGTAGAACGCCGCGTTGCCGGTGATGCCATGGGTCTGACGCAGATCGTCCAGCGTCGAGGCGAGGGTGTCGAAGGCCGCATCGTCGTCGAACGACCCGCCGACGAACTTGATGTTGCCGGCCAGCCGCGCCCACACCTCGTCCCGCCAAGGGGTACGGGCGTGCTTGCGGGCCGCCTCGCAGGCCAACGTCTCGAAGTCGCCGTCACCCCAGTCGCGGCGCGCGAAACCGAGCACCACGAAGCCCGGCGGCAGCAGCCCCCGGTTGGCCAGGTCGTAGACCGCGGGGAGCAGCTTCTTGCGGGCCAGGTCGCCGGTCACCCCGAAGATCACCAGAGCGCAGGGCTCCGGGATCCGGGGCAACCGGCGATCCTGCGCGTCGCGCAGCGGGTTCACGGAGTCACCTTCGGTTCGCGACTGCGGGGCTTGCAACCCCGGCTCACTCCTCGCGCTCACGGAGTCACCTTCGGTTCGCGACTGCGGGGCTTGCAACCCCGGCTCACTCCTCGCGCTCACGGAGCCACCTCGGTTCGCGACTGCGGGGCTCGCAACCCCGGCTCACTCCTCGCGCTCACGGAGCCACCTCGGTTCGCGACTGCGGGGCTCGCAACCCCGGCTCACTCCTCGCGCTCACGGTGCCCCCTCGCTTCCGCTTCAGTCACGTCGTCCATCCTCACGCCCGCAGATCACCGGCCGCGTCCAGTAGTTGGGCGACACCAGCGGCCCGGTCGGTCAGGTGCAACCGCAGCACCGGCCGCTCCCGACCGGCGAGGGCCTGCCGGTCCCCGGCGGCCTGCGCCGCCTGCAGCTCACCGAAGGTGTACGGCTTGCCCGGCACCGCCAGGTCCTCGGCGACCGCGCCGGTCACCTGAAGGTAGCTACCCACCTGCGGACCGCCCTTGTGGTACTGGCCCGTGGAGTGCAGGAACCGTGGACCCCAGCCGAAGGTGACCGGTCGCCCGCCCGCCTGCGCCAGCAGTGGCCGCAGCCGGGCCGCGTCGGCGTCGGCGAACCGGTCGAGGTACGCCATCACGGCGAGGTAACCGTCGTCGCCAAGCCCGTCGAGCAGCCAGCGCAGCACGCCGGCCAGGTCACCGGGGGCGCCCTGCGGGGCGTACACCTCGATCGCGCCCTCGGTGAACGACGGCGTCTCCGCCGGCAGGCCCGAGGCCAGGATCTTGTTGGTGTTCTCCTTGGACTCCGTGACGTTCGGCTGGTTGAACGGGTCGATCCCGAGCACCACGCCGGCCACCGCGGTGGCGTACTCCCAGGCCAGGAACTGCGCGCCGAGCGGGCCGTTGACGGCCACGTCCGGTTTGGCGCCGCCGCCCGGCATGTCACCGGGGGCCAGCGCGCCGCCGTAGCTGACGGTCAACACGTCCGCGCCGGTGGCACCGGGGCTCTGCGGGGACTCCACCACCACCGGGAGGATGCCCACCCCGGCCTTGCCGGTCGACTCGGCGATCAACTGCTCGGCCCAGTCGCCGAGCCCGTCGATGCCGGTGCCGTCGGAGACCAGGGCGACCTTGTCCCGGGCCAGCGTGGCTGCCGCACCCAGGGCGGCACCCAACGCCAGCGCCGGGTTGTTCTGATCCGCACCGAGCGAGGTGGCCAGCGCGTCGGCCTGGTCGAGCAGTTCCGCGACCTCGACGCCGGCCAACGCCGAGGGCACCAGACCGAACGCGGTCAGCGCCGAGTACCGGCCGCCGACGTTCGGGTCGGCGAGCACGGTGAACGCGCCCATCTCGGCAGCGGTGGCCTCCAGCGGCGAACCCGGGTCGGTGACGATGACGAAGTGCCGGCCGGCCTCCGCCTCGGTCATCCCGGCGTCCAGGAACGCCTGCCAGTAGGCGCGCCGGTGGCTGTCGGTCTCCACAGTCGACCCGGACTTGCTGGCCACCACGACGACGGTGCGTTCCAGCCGGTCACCGAGCGCCGCCCGGACCTGGCCCGGGTCGGTGGTGTCCAGCACGGTCAGCGGGCGACCCAGGGTCTGGGTGATCACCTCGGGCGCGAGCGACGAGCCGCCCATGCCGGCGAGCACCACATGATCGAGGTCGGCCAGCTCCGCGGTCAGCTCGGCCAACTGGACGAGCAGCTCGCGGCTGCGCCGGTGGGTGTCCACCCAGCCCAACCGGATCTTCGCCTCAGCCTCGGCGTCCGGACCCCACAGGCTCGCGTCCTTGCCCGCCAGCTTGCCCGGGACGCCGGCCTTGACCAGCGCGTCCCGGGTCGAGGCGGGCGCGGCCTTGTCGACCGCGTCCGCGCCGTACACGGCGAGCCCGGCGGCTGCCTCCACCGGCCCTGCGAGAAGATCACTCATGCGCCACCGGCCTTCTCGGCGGCCTTGGCGTTGCCCTTGGCCGCCTTGTTCGGAGCACCCTTGCCGGTGCCGGCCGCTGCCAGGGACTTGCTGACGCCGTCCAGCAGCTCCTGCCAGCTCGCCTCGAACTTCTCCACACCCTCGCGCTCCAGGGTGGCGATCACGTCGGCCATGTCCACCCCGGCCGACTCCAGGTCCGTGAAGACCTTCCGGGCCGCGTCGTAGGCGCCGGTGACGGTGTCGCCGCGCGTCTCGCCATGATCGGCGTACGCGTGGATGACAGCCTCCGGCATGGTGTTGACGGTGCCGGGGGCGATCAGCTCCTCGACGTAGATGACGTCCCGGTAGTCCGGGTTCTTCGTCGAGGTGGAGGCCCACAGCGGCCGCTGCGGGTGCGCGCCGGCGGCGGCGAGCGCCTTCCACCGATCCGAGGAGAAGACCTCGCTGTAGCGCTCGTACGCCAGCTGCGCGTTGGCGATGGCGGCCTTGCCCTTGAGGGCCTTGGCCTGGTCGGAGCCGACCTTCTCAAGCCTCTTGTCGACCTCGGAGTCGACCCGGGAGACGAAGAACGACGCGACCGAGCCGATCTTCGACAGGTCGTGGCCGTTGGCCTTGGCCTGCTCCAAACCGGCGAGGAACGCCTCCATGACCGCCGAGTAGCGGTCCAGACCGAAGATCAGCGTCACGTTGACGCTGATCCCCTCGGCCAGGGTGTCGGTGATCGCCGACAGGCCCTCCTCGGTGGCCGGGATCTTGATGAAGAGGTTGGGCCGGTCGACCAGCCACCACAGCGCCTTGGCCTCGGCGACCGTCTTGTCGGCGTCGTGTGCGCTGCGCGGGTCCACCTCGATCGAGACCCGGCCGTCCACGCCGGCGCTGCCGTCGTACGACGGGCGCATCACGTCGCAGGCCCACCGTACGTCGTACGTGGTGAGCATCCGCACGGCCTCTTCCACGTCCACGCCACGGGTGGCGAGGTCGCGCAGCTGCCAGTTGTACTCGTCGGCGTCGCTCAGCGCCTTTGCGAAGATCGTCGGGTTGGTGGTGACGCCGGCCACGTGCTTCTCGCGGCGCAGCTGGTCCAGCCCGCCGGAGCTCAAACGCACCCGGGAAAGATCGTCGAGCCACACCGCCACACCTGCGGCGGTGAGCTCATTCAGCTTGTCCGTCATGCCGTCCACGCTCCCTCAGTTGCCGGTCGTGAAACCGGTGATGTCGCCCACCCGGGCCAGCGAGGCGTGTGCTGCCGCCACGATCCGGTCGGGGGTGAACCCGAACTGCTCGAAGAGCACGGTGTGCGGGGCGCTCGCTCCGTAGTGCTCCAGGCTCACACTCTCGCCCAGGTCACCGACGATGCCGCGCCAGGACATCGCGATGCCCGCCTCCACGCTCACCCGTGCCTTTACCCCGCGCGGAAGCACCGACTCCCGGTACGCCTCATCCTGCTCGTAGAACCACTCCTGGCAGGGCATCGAGACGACCCGGGTCGGGGTGCCATCGGCCTCCAGCCGCTCCCGGGCGGTCAGGCAGAGCTGCACCTCGGAGCCGGTGCCGACGATGATCACCTGAGGCTTGCCGTTCGACGCCTCGGCCAGCACGTACCCGCCCTTGACCACGCCGTCCGCGCTGCCCAGGACCTCGCGGTCCATGGTCGGCAGCGGCTGACGGCTCAGCGCCAGCGCGGTGGGCCGGTCGGTGTGCTCCAGCGCCTGCCGCCAGGCCCAGGCGGTCTCGTTGGCGTCCGCCGGACGGACCACGTCCAGGCCCGGGATGGCGCGCAGCGCGGTCAGGTGCTCCACCGGCTGGTGGGTCGGGCCGTCCTCGCCCAGGCCGATCGAGTCGTGCGTCCAGACGTAGGTCACCGGTAGCTTCATCAGCGCGGCCAGCCGCACCGACGGGCGCATGTAGTCGCTGAAGACCAGGAACGTGCCGCCGTACGGGCGGGTGCCGCCGTGCAGGGCGATGCCGTTGAGGATGGCGCCCATGGCGTGCTCACGGATGCCGAAGTGCAGCGTGCGGCCGTACTCGTGACCGGGGAAGTCCTTGGTGGCGTGCGCGGCCGGGATGAACGACGGCTCGCCCTTCATGGTGGTGTTGTTGCTCTCGGCCAGGTCGGCCGAGCCGCCCCAGAGCTCCGGGAGCACCGGCGCGAGCGCCTCCAGCACCTTGCCGGACGCGGCCCGGGTGGCCACCCCCTTGGCGTCCGCGGGGAAGACCGGCAACGCGTCGGTCCAGCCGTCGGGGAGTACGCGGCCAGCCAACCGCTCGTAGAGCGCGGTGCGCTCCGGGTTGGCCTTCTTCCAGGCGTCGAACGTGGTGGTCCACTGCTGCTGGGCGTCGGAGCCGCGGCCCATCACCGTGCGGGCGTGGCTGAGCACCTCCTCGTCGACCTGGAAGGTCTGCTCCGGGTCGAAGTCCAGGATCCGCTTGGTGGCCTTCACCTCGTCGGCGCCGAGCGCCGAGCCGTGGATCTTGCCGGTGTTCTGCTTGTTGGGCGCGGGCCAGCCAATGATGGTGCGCAGCGCGATGAAGGAGGGGCGGGCGGTCTCCGCCTTGGCGGCCAGCAGCGCCGCGTACAGCGCCTCGGCGTCCTCGTGGTAGTCGCCCTGGTCGGCGTCGCCGCTGCGCCAGTCGACGGTCTGCACGTGCCAGCCGTACGCCTCGTAGCGGGCGGCCACGTCCTCGCTCTTGGCGATCCGGGTGTCGTCCTCGATGGAGATCTCGTTGTCGTCGTAGATCACCGTGAGGTTGCCCAGCTGCTGGTGCCCGGCGAGGGCGCTGGCCTCGTGGCTGATGCCCTCCTCGATGTCGCCGTCGGAGACGATGCACCAGATGTCGTGGTCGAAGACGGACGCGCCCAGCTCGGCCTCGGGGTCGAACAGGCCGCGCTCGCGGCGGGCCGCCATGGCCATGCCGACCGCGTTGCCCAGACCCTGCCCGAGCGGGCCGGTGGTGGTCTCCACGCCCGGGGTGTGCCCGTGCTCGGGGTGCCCCGGCGTCTGCGAGCCCCACTGCCGCAGCGACTTCAGGTCGCCCAGGCTCAGCGGGTAACCGGAGAGGAACAGCTGGATGTAGAGCGTCAGGCTGGAGTGCCCGGCGGAGAGAACGAACCGGTCGCGGCCGGGCCAGTTCGGGTCGGCCGGGTTGTGCCGCATGACGCGGTTGAAGAGGAGGTACGCCGCGGGCGCGAGGCTCATCGCGGTGCCCGGGTGGCCGTTGCCGGATTTCTCTACGGCGTCCATGGCCAGCACGCGGACGGTATCGACGGCCCGGCGATCGAGGTCGGACCAGTTCAGTGCGGAGTGCTCGGGTCGTTTAACAGCCACGATGGTTGTGCTCCTCGGCAGATGGGCGGAACCCTCACCGATGACCTTATCGAGCGTCCCTAAACGTGCGCCCAGGGATCTGCGCATGGTGTGCGCTACGTGACCATCCGGATGCTCGGTTTCGACCCGGTGGTGTGACGGCCCGCACCGTTGTCGGGTCGGCCGGGCAGCCAAAACGACGACGCGTAGTGTGTGGGTCGGTATGCGGACCCGTTGTGGTCCCGGCCGATCCGATCTCCCCGTGCCCGATGCCGGAAGGTGGCAATCCGTGAGCATGATCACCGAGCGCCCCGCGAGCAACCCGGCCGGGCAACACCCGGCGCGGGCGGCCGAGGGCCCGGTGGCCCGGCGGGACGTACGCGGCGTCATTTCGGCGTACGTGGCGCTCACCAAGCCGCGGATCGTCGAGTTGCTGCTGGTCACCACCATTCCGGCGATGATGCTGGCCGAGGGCGGGCTGCCGTCGCTGTGGCTGATGGCCGTCGTCCTGGTCGGTGGCTCGCTCGCCGCCGGTGCGGCCAGCGTGCTCAACTGCTACATCGACCGCGACATCGACCAGTTGATGCGGCGGACCAAGCGTCGGCCGTTGCCGGCGCACACCGTGTCGCCGCGAAGCGCGTTGATCTTCGGTCTGGTGCTGGCGGCGGTGTCGGTCGCCCTGATGGCGGCGTTCACCAATCTGCTGGCCGCGGGGCTGACCCTTGCCGCGATCGCCTACTACGACCTCGTCTACACCCTGTGGCTCAAGCGCTCCACCCCGGCGAACACCTTCTGGGGTGGCGCCTGTGGGGCGGCTCCCGTGCTGATCGGGTGGGCGGCGGTGACGGGCTCGTTGGCGCCGGCCGCCTGGGGGCTCTTCGCGGTGGTGTTCTTCTGGCAGATGCCGCACTTCTACCCGCTCGCCATGAAGTACAAGGACGACTACGCCCGGGCCGGCATTCCGATGCTGCCGGTGGTGGCCTCGGTCCGCCGGGTTAACGCCGAGATCCTGATCTTCGCGTGGCTCACCCTGCTCACCTCCCTGGCTGTCTGGCCACTGGGGCTCAGCGCGATCTACGGGGTGCCGACCCTGGTGGTGGGTGCCATCTTCGTGCTGGAGGCGCACCGGCTCTGCCGGCGGGCGACGCGCGGCGAGGCGGTCAAGCCGATGCGGCTGTTCCACTGGTCGACGACGTACCTGACGATCGTCTTCGTGGCCGTCGCGCTCGACGCCCTGATCTGACCCGTCCGGTCCGCACGCCCGGCTCCGCCGCTCGGCCGCGAATGGTGTCGTTGGTCTACTGACTAATCATGGACATGGATGAGTTGTCCGGGTTTAACGTCACATCAGAGTAACTTTCGGCATGAGTCGGATCGGCTCAACCCGGGGTGGGTCGAGGTCGGTTTGCCGGTGCACTCTGAGCGTAAAAGTCCGGATATAACCGGACAGCAAACCTGTGGTCGTCCTTAAACCTGTAGGTAATTGGCATCACAAAAGGTTCATGGTTCTCGCGCGACCGGGTGCAACTCTGCCTAGGCTTCGCGTCATGGCAGATGGTTCCGATACGACGCTGACGGCCGAGCAGACCCCCGGCGAGCAGGCGCCCCACGGCCTGGTCGCGGGCCTCAAGGCCTTCGCCGCCGGACACGGCGGCGCGAAGGCGGTCATCGAGTACGTCGGCAAGCGTGGCGCGCGGATCGTCCTGGTGGGTTCCGACGGTGAGTGGGGCGACCAGTTCGCCGACGACACCGTCACCGCCCGGGAGGCGTGCGCCGAGGCGGGAGTCACCGTCGAGAACGCCTGGGAGCGTGAACTGATGGACCAGATGCGTCCGAGCAACGACCTCTGGCGGTCGATGGCCCGCCGCACGATGGCCCGCTGAATAGACAGCTGAATTGACCACTGATCACCAGTCGACCCGGGGGGAACCCCGGGTCGCTTTCGTGACCTGCGCCGACCTGGCCGACCTCGACCCGGACGACCGGCTGGTCCTCGCCCCGCTCGCCGCACGTGGCGTCGCCGTCGAGCCCGCCGTCTGGGACGACCCCGACGTCGACTGGTCGTCCTACGACCTGGTCGTGCTCCGCTCACCCTGGGACTACGCGCGACGCCACGACGAGTTCGTGACCTGGGCGGCCAGCGTCCCGGCGCTGATCAACCCGGCCAACGTGGTCCGCTGGAACACCGACAAGCGCTACCTCGGCGAGTTGAGCGCCGCCGGGGTGCCGACCGTGCCGACGTCGTGGATCGAGCCGGGGGAGAGCTGGCAACTACCCGCCGAGACCGGCGAGTACGTGCTCAAGCCCGCCGTCAGCGCCGGCAGCCAGGACACCGGCCGGTACGACCTGGCCGACCCTGCACACCGGGACCTGGCCGCCGCGCATGTTCGCCGGCTCTCCGAGGCCGGCCGGGTGACCATGGTCCAGCCGTACCTGCGGGCCGTCGACGCCGAGGGCGAGACGGCACTGCTCTTCCTGGCCGGCCCGGAGGGGCTCGCGTTCAGCCACGCGATCCGCAAGGGCCCGATGCTGACCGGGCCGGATCTCGGCCCGGACGGGCTCTACAAGGCCGAAGAGATCACCGCCCGCACCGCCCGACCCGAAGAGCTGGCGGTGGCTGAGCGGACCCTCGCGGCGGTGCCCGGTGGCACCCGACAGCTGCTCTACGCCCGGGTCGACCTGATCCCCGGCCCGGACGGCGAGCCGGTCCTGGTCGAGCTGGAGCTGACCGAGCCGTCGCTCTTCATCGGGTACGCGGACGGAGCCCCCGACCGCCTCGCCACCGCGATCATCACCCACCTGAACCGCAACGCCTGACCGTAGAGGCCGCGGGGCGTCGGTGAGGCCACGGACCTGTGGCGGGTGTCAGTGCGGTGGCGGCGTTGCGTGTCTCTCCCGGGCGGAGATTCGCTGGTGAGCGGTACTCTGCCCGAACGCAACGGCGTTTGAATCCTGGTTCGGGCGGGGCGCGTCGCGATCAGGCGGTGACCGGCACCGGGGTGGCGGCGTCGGTCGGAGCCGGCTGCGGTGCCGCCCCCACCGGGCGGCGTTCCCGGGTGGACCACTGCACCGACAGGGCGGCCAGCAGCACCAGGCAGGAGCCGAGCATGTGCGCGCCCACCAGGAGCGCCGGCACGTGGGTGAAGTACTGCACGAAGCCGATCAGGCCCTGACCGAGCTCCACGGCCACCAGGATGATCGCGGCGCGGGTGGCCCGCTGCGCACCGACGGCGCGGAACGCGAAGATGAGCGCGACCGAGAGACCGACCAGGAGGAAGACCGCGTCGGCGTGCACCTGGGAGATCGACTCCGGGTCCAGGCCGTTGCGGGCGGCGCCGTGGTCACCGGCGTGCGGGCCACTGCCGGTGACCCAGGTGCCGATGACCAGCACCACGACGCTGACGCCGGTGGTGATCCGGGCCAACGCGCGCAGCGGCGCGGGCACCACGGCCACGGCCGGGCCGTCCGGGTCGCCGATGCGCCGCCAGAGGGCGTACGCGGCGGCGATCACCGCCATCGAGGCGAGGAAGTGCAGCCCGACAACCCAGGGGTTGAGGTTGGTCAGCACGGTGATGCCGCCGATCACCGCCTGGGCGGGAATGCCGAAAAAGACGGCGACGGCAAGCGCGACGAGCCCGGGCCGGCGCGGCCGGTGGGCCAGCACGGCCAGCACGGTGGCCAGCGCGATGAGGCCCACCGCGAAGGTCAGCATCCGGTTGCCGAACTCGATCACCCCGTACACGCCCATCTCGGGGGTGGTGACGTACGAATCGTCGGTGCACCGGGGCCAGGTGGGGCAGCCGAGGCCCGAGGCGGTCAGCCGGACGGCCCCGCCGGTGACGACGATGCCCACGTTCGCGATGATCGAGGCGAGCGCGAGACGGCGCAGCAGGATGCCGGAGACCGGACGGACGATTCGGTTCACGGCGCAAATCCTACGCACCGTAGTGGTCGAGGTTCGTCCGACTCCGCCGGCTCGGTGGTTCGGATCACCGGGGCCCGGGTTTGCGGCCCTCCGGGTAATTACGTAACGTTGGCGTTGTGAAAAACGCGGCGGCGCTCTCCGGGCACCAACCGACGGCCGTACCGGCCCTCGGTGCGCCCGTCTCCGCGCCCGCCGTGAACACGTCGGCCGGCGTTGCCGGGCCGGCGGTGGCCGAGATCTCCACCCGGGATCGGGTCACCCAGCTGCTGCTGGAACAGGGCGCCACCACCGCCGCGCAGCTTGGCGCGACGCTCGGGCTCAGCCCGGCGGCGATCCGCCGGCACCTGGACGCCATGCTCGTGGACGGTGACGTCTACGCCCGCGAGCAGACTGTCCGGGGCAGCCGCGGTCGGGGGCGCCCGGCCAAGGTGTTCCTGCTGACCGAGGCCGCTCGGGTTCGCTGTGGCACACACCACTACGACAACATGGCCACCGCCGCGCTGCGCTGGATCGCCCGCAGCGGCGGCTCGGACGCGGTCGAGGCGTTCGCCGCCGAGCAGGTCTCCGCTCTCGAGTCCCGTTGTCGGACGGCCATGGAGGACGCCGGCGACGACCCTCTCGCCCGAGCCGAGGCACTCGCCGGAGCGCTCACCGCCGAGGGTTACGCTGCCAACGCGACCACGATCGCCTCCGGCGGCCAGCTCTGTCAGCACCACTGCCCGGTGGCGCACGTGGCCGCCGAGTTTCCCCAGCTGTGCGAGGCCGAGACCGCGGTTATCTCCCGTCTGGTCGGCACCCACGTGCAGCGTCTGGCCACCATCGCGCACGGCGACGGGGTGTGCACCACGCACATCCCGACCCAGCCGGGCCGCGTTCAATCCGGTAATCCCGTCACCACTGTGAGGACAGATAGATGACCGAGCAGATCGTCCAGCCCCAGACTCAGGAAGAGCAGCTTGCCGCCCTGGGTCGGTACGAGTACGGCTGGTCCGACCCGGACGCCGCCGGGGCGGTCGCCCAGCGCGGCATCAACGAGGCGGTGGTGCGGGACATCTCGGCCAAGAAGAGCGAGCCGGCGTGGATGCTCGACCTGCGGCTGAAGGGTCTGCGGCTGTTCGGCCGTAAGCCGATGCCGGCCTGGGGTGCGGACCTCAGCGGGATCGACTTCGACAACATCAAGTACTTCGTGCGGTCGACCGAGAAGCAGGCCACCAGCTGGGAGGACCTGCCCGAGGACATCAAGAACACCTACGACCGGCTGGGCATCCCGGAGGCGGAGAAGCAGCGGCTGGTCGCCGGTGTCGCGGCGCAGTACGAGTCGGAGGTCGTCTACCACAAGATCCGTGAGGACCTTGAGGAGCAGGGCGTCCTCTTCCTGGACACCGACACGGCACTGCGCGAGCACGAGGACGTCTTCAAGGAGTACTTCGGCACGGTGATCCCGGTCGGCGACAACAAGTTCGCCGCCCTGAACACCTCCGTGTGGTCCGGTGGCTCGTTCATCTACGTGCCGAAGGGCGTGCACGTCGAGATCCCGTTGCAGGCCTACTTCCGGATCAACACGGAGAACATGGGCCAGTTCGAGCGGACGCTGATCATCGTCGACGAGGGTGCGTACGTGCACTACGTCGAGGGCTGCACCGCGCCGATGTACTCCTCCGACTCGCTGCACAGCGCGGTCGTGGAGATCATCGTCAAGAAGAACGCGCGCTGCCGCTATACGACCATCCAGAACTGGTCGAACAACGTCTACAACCTGGTCACCAAGCGCGCCGTCTGCCACGAGGGCGCGACCATGGAGTGGGTCGACGGCAACATCGGCTCCAAGGTGACGATGAAGTACCCGGCGGTCTACATGACCGGCGAGCACGCCAAGGGCGAGGTGCTCTCGGTGGCGATGGCCGGCGAGGGTCAGCACCAGGACGCCGGCGCCAAGATGGTGCACGCCGCGCCGCACACCTCCTCGACCATCGTGTCGAAGTCGATCGCCCGTGGCGGCGGCCGCACCTCGTACCGGGGTCTGGTGCAGGTGCTGGAGGGTTCGCACCACAGCCGCAGCACTGTCAAGTGCGACGCGCTGCTGGTCGACACCATCTCCCGTTCGGACACCTACCCGTACGTCGACATCCGCGAGGACGACGTGTCGATGGGGCACGAGGCGACCGTCTCCAAGATCAGCGATGACCAGCTCTTCTACCTGATGAGCCGGGGCCTGAGCGAGGACGAGGCGATGGCCATGATCGTGCGCGGCTTCATCGAGCCGATCGCCAAGGAACTCCCGATGGAGTACGCCCTGGAGCTCAACCGTCTGATCGAGCTTCAGATGGAGGGCGCGGTCGGCTGACGCCGCCCGCCCTACCGAGCACCTGACACCGTCGTCGTAGAACAGACCAAGGAAGAAATGACTACCCAGGCTTCCGCGCCGCCCAGCACCAAGTCGCAGGCGCTGCGCTCGTACGATGTCGCCGACTTCCCGGCCCTCACCGGCCTGGAGGAGGACTGGCGCTTCACCCCGCTCAAGCGCCTCCGCGGTCTGACGGATGAGGCGCCGGCCGCGACCGGCACGGTCCGACACGAGTACGGTGATCTGCCCGAGGGCGTCGCCATCACCCGGGTCGGCCGGGACGACGAGCGGATCGGCAGTGTGCTGACCCCGGTCGACCGGGTCAGCGCGTTGGCCTACGGTGCCGCCGCCGACGCCCTGCTGCTGCGGGTGGCCCCTGACGTGGTGCTCGGCGAGGCGGTGCGTCTGCGGGTGATCGGCGAGGGTGTCGAGCAGCCGGCGTTCGGTCACACCTTCGTCGAGGTGGGCCGGTTCGCCGAGGCGACCCTGGTGCTGGAGCACGTCGGGTCGGCCACCCTGGCCGACAACGTCGAGGTCTCGGTGGCCGACGGGGCGAAGCTGACGTTGGTCACGGTCGCCGACTGGGCCGACGACGCGGTCCAGGCCCAGCACCTGAAGATCAAGCTGGGTCGGGACGCCAGGGTCATCCACATCCAGGTCACCCTCGGCGGCGACCTGGTCCGGCAGTTCACCAGCGTGGAATACACCGGGCGGGGCGGCGAGGCCGAGCTGTACGGGGTCTACTTCGCCGACGCCGGCCAGCACCTGGAGCACCGGCAGCTGGTCGACCACAACGTGCCGGACTGCCGCAGCTACGTCGGCTACCGGGGCGCCCTGCAGGGCGAGAGCTCACACACCGTCTGGGTGGGTGACGTGCTCATCCAGGCCGAGGCGACCGGCACCGACACGTACGAGATCAACCGGAACCTGCTGCTCACCGACGGTGCGCGGGCGGACTCCGTACCCAATCTGGAGATCGAGACCGGCGAGATCGCCGGCGCCGGCCACGCCAGCGCGACCGGCCGCTTCGACGACGAGCAGCTGTTCTACCTGATGGCCCGGGGAATTCCGGAGAGTGAGGCCCGCCGGCTGGTGGTCCGTGGCTTCTTCGCCGAGCTGATCAACAAGATTCCGGTGGAGTCGCTGCGCGAGCACCTCGGCGACGCGATCGAGGCCCGGCTGACCAAGGCGGGCGCTTGATGATCCGAATCTGCTCCACCGAGGACGTGCCGAAGGGCACCGCGATCAGCGCGGACGTCGACGGCACACCGATCGCCCTGGTGCATGGTGAGGACGGCGAGTTCTACGCCGCGTACGACGAGTGCTCGCATGCCTCGGTCGCGCTCTCCGAGGGCGAGGTCGACGGCTGCACGCTCGAGTGTTGGCTGCACGGCTCGCGCTTCGATCTGCGCACCGGCGAGCCGACCGGCCTGCCCGCCACCGAACCCGTCCCCGTCTACCCCGTCGAAGTTCGCGACGGCGACATCTACCTCAGCCTGACGCCGAGTAATGGAGTGACCCGATAATGAGCACCCTGGAGATCCGCGACCTGAAGGTGTCGGTCAAGCTGCCCGAGGGTGAGCTCAAGCCGATCCTGGCCGGCGTCGACCTGACCGTGAAGTCGGGCGAAACCCACGCGATCATGGGCCCGAACGGT
Organism: Micromonospora inaquosa; assembly: GCF_003857055.1. Lineage (GTDB taxonomy): Bacteria > Actinomycetota > Actinomycetes > Mycobacteriales > Micromonosporaceae > Micromonospora > Micromonospora inaquosa. The sequence goes on from NZ_QGSZ01000124.1 coordinate 26,711, forward strand.
TCCGGCAAGTCCACCCTGGCGTACTCGATCGCCGGTCACCCCAAGTACGAGATCACCGGCGGCACGGTGACCCTCGACGGCGAGGACGTGCTGGCCATGACGGTCGACGAGCGCGCCCGCGCCGGCCTCTTCCTGGCCATGCAGTACCCGGTCGAGGTGCCCGGCGTCTCGGTGGCGAACTTCCTGCGGACCGCGAAGACCGCCATCGACGGTGAGGCGCCGAAGCTGCGCACCTGGGGCGGCGAGCTGCGCGGCGCGATGGAGCGCCTCCAGATGGACCCGGCGTTCGCCCAGCGCAACGTCAACGAGGGCTTCTCCGGTGGTGAGAAGAAGCGGCACGAGATCGTCCAGCTGGAGCTGCTCAAGCCGAAGATCGCCATCCTCGACGAGACCGACTCCGGTCTCGACGTGGACGCGCTGCGCGTGGTCAGCGAGGGCGTCAACCGGGTCCGCGACAACGGCGACACCGGCGTGCTGCTGATCACCCACTACACCCGGATCCTGCGCTACATCAAGCCGGACTTCGTGCACGTCTTCGTGGCCGGCCGGATCGTCGAGCAGGGCGGCCCGGAGCTGGCCGACAAGCTTGAGGCCGAGGGCTACGAGCGGTACGCCGCCGGGGCCGGCACGGCCAAGGCCTGAGCGGGAGAGGCGCAGCCGAGATGACCAGCATCGCGATCCCTTCCGGGATGCCGCAGTACGACGACGCGCCACGTTTCGACGTGGCCCGGGTGCGCGCCGACTTCCCGATCCTCGGTCGGGAAGTCAACGGACACCCGCTGGTCTACCTCGACAGCGCCAACACCTCGCACAAACCCCGCCAGGTGCTCGACGTGCTCGACGAGCACTACGCGCGGCACAACGCCAACGTGTCGCGCTCGGTGCACACCCTGGGCACCGAGGCCACCGAGGCGTACGAGGGGGCGCGGGCGAAGATCGCCACGTTCATCAACGCGCCCAGCACCGACGAGGTGGTGTTCACCAAGAACTCCACCGAGGCGATCAACATCGTGGCGTACGCCTTCTCGAACGCCTCGCTGCGCCCGGACGCCGACCCCCGGTTCCGGCTCGGTCCGGGCGACGAGGTGGTGATCTCCGAAATGGAGCACCACTCGAACATCGTCCCGTGGCAGCTGCTCTGCGAGCGGACGGGCGCGACCCTGCGCTGGTTCCCGGTCACCGACCAGGGGCGGCTGGACGAGTCGGGCCTGGAAGACCTGGTCACCGAACGGACGAAGATCGTCTCGCTGGTGCACATGTCCAACATCCTCGGCACGGTCAACGCCACCTCCCGGATCACCGCGCGGGTCCGCGAGGTGGGCGCGCTGCTGCTGCTGGACTGCTCGCAGTCGGTGCCGCACCTGCCCATCGACGTGGTCGACCTGGACGCCGACTACATCGTCTTCACCGGGCACAAGATGTGCGGCCCGACCGGCATCGGCGTGCTCTGGGGTCGGGGTGAGCTGCTGGCGGCCATGCCACCGGTCTTCGGCGGCGGTTCGATGATCGAGACGGTCACCATGGCCGGTTCGACGTTCGCGGCGCCACCGGCCCGCTTCGAGGCGGGCACCCCGCCGATCGCCGAGGCGGTCGCGCTCGGTGCGGCGGTCGACTACCTCACCGGCATCGGGATGCGGGCCATCCAGTGGCACGAGAAGGAGCTGACGGCGTACGCGCTGGACGCTCTCGGCTCGGTGCCCGACCTGCGGATCTTCGGCCCGACCGTCCCGGTGGGCCGGGGTGGCACCATCTCGTTCGCGTTGGGTGACGTGCACCCGCACGACGTGGGTCAGGTGCTCGACTCGCTCGGTGTGCAGGTGCGGGTGGGCCACCACTGTGCCAAGCCGGTGTGCAGCCGGTTCGGCGTCCCGGCCATGACCCGGGCCTCGTTCTACCTCTACACCACCACCGAGGAGATCGACGCCCTGGTGGCCGGTCTGGAGCAGGTGCGGAAGGTGTTCGACTGATGCAGCTCAACCAGCTCTACCAGGAGATCATCCTGGACCACTACAAGCGCCCGCACGGGCGTGGACTGCGCGACGCCGACGACGCGGGTGACCGGGTCGCGGAGGCGCACCACGTCAACCCCACCTGCGGTGACGAGGTCACCGTCCGGGTGGCCACCGACGGCACCGTGCTGCACGACATCTCGTACGACGGGATGGGCTGCTCGATCAGCCAGGCCTCGGCGAGCGTGCTGCACGAGTTGCTGCGCGGTCGGGGCACCGGGGAAGCATTCGAGGTGCACGAGGCGTTCGTCGAGTTGATGTCCGGACGTGGCCAGGTCACGCCCGACGAGGACGTACTCGGTGACGGGGTTGCTTTCGCGGGCGTGGCCCGCTACCCGGCCCGGGTCAAGTGCGCGCTGCTGCCGTGGATGGCGTTCAAGGACGCCGCGGCACGCGCCGGTGTGGGCGTGAGCCCGGAGGTGAAGGCGTGACCGTGCGTCAGCGAGCGAATGACACCGTGGTGCCTGGTGGCATCACGAAGCGATGCGGAGGGACGGCATGAGCGAGAACACCGCTACTGAGGCGACGCCGGAGGCCGGTGACACCACCGTCGTGCCGCAGGTTGACGCGGCGACGACCGATGGCAGCGCTGACGCCGCTGCCCCTGCGGGCGGCGTCAGCAAGGCCATGATCGCCGATATCGAGGAGGCGATGAAGGACGTCGTCGACCCGGAGCTCGGCATCAACGTGGTCGACCTGGGCCTCGTGTACGGCGTACACGTCGACGACGAGAACGTCGCCACCCTGGACATGACGCTCACCTCGGCGGCCTGCCCGCTGACCGACGTCATCGAGGACCAGACCCGGCAGGCGCTGACCACCGGCCCCGGCGGTGGCCTGGTCAACGACATCCGGATCAACTGGGTGTGGCTCCCGCCGTGGGGCCCCGACAAGATCACTGACGAGGGTCGGGACCAGCTCCGTTCCCTCGGCTTCAACGTCTGAGCCGACCCAGGTCAGCTCTACCTATCGAGCGCGGCGCCCCAGGGGCGCCGCGCTCGACGCGTTCCAACCCACCCCACCCCCTGGGCCGCACCCCGTTGGAGGGTGGGGTGGAAATGGGTGGCGGGACGGTTTGTTGGCGCGGAGGATGCGTTTGTGATTGAGGCGTACCCGATGCAGGTCCTGGTCCGTGCGGCGACTGCCGTGCGTCGACAGCGGCCGGTCCGGGGACGAGCCTCGACCCGCCACCGACATCCGTGACCGGGGCGTTCCTCGCCGGTCTGGTCGCCGGCTACGGCGTCGCCATCCCGGTGGGCGCGATCGCCATCCTCATCCTGGGGCTCAGTGCCCGTACCTCATTCCGGGTCGGTGCGGCCGCGGCGCTCGCCGTGGCGACGGCCGACGGGCTCTACGCGGCGGTCGCCGCGCTCGGCGGCGCTGGCCTGGCCGACGTCATCGCGCCGGTCGCCGGGCCGCTGCGGGTGGTCGCCGCCGCGGTCCTGTTGGGGCTCGCCGGGCACGGCCTCTGGCGGACGTGGTCTGCGCACCGCTCGCAGCGGCCACCGTCGGCCCGCGCCGGTCGGGGCATGAGCACTCCGAGGCGGGCCTACGCGGCGCTGCTCGGCTTGACCCTGCTGAACCCGATGACGGTGCTCTACTTCGCCGCGCTGGTGCTCGGCCGCCGGGACACGACCGGCTCGGGCGCGGCCCCGGTGGCGCTCTTCGTGGCCGGGGTGTTCCTGGCGTCGGCGAGCTGGCAACTGGTCATCGCCGGTGGTGGCACGGTGGTCGGCCGGGCGCTGACCGGGCCGAGCGGCCGGCTGGTCACCGGCCTGGTGTCCAGCGCGCTCATCGCCGCGTTGGCGGTGGCCGCGCTACTGCCCGGCTGAACAGTCACCATCCGACCGCGCCGTGCGCCCCGCCCGACCGCGCCGTGCGCCCCGGGCTGGCCCGAGCCGCCCCGGGCTGGCCCGAGCCGCGCCGGGCCGGGCCAGCCC
>NZ_QGSZ01000223.1 GCF_003857055.1 Micromonospora inaquosa
CCGCCCCCCGCCCCGCTCCGGGCTCCGGCTCCGGGCTCCGGCTCCGGGCTCCGGGCTTCCCGGCTTCCGGGCTTCCGGGCGATCGAGCAGGCGGGCGATCGAGCATGCGGACGTTCGGGCTTGCGGACGTTCGGGCTTGCGGAGCGTTCGGGCTTGCGGAGCGTTCGGGCTTGCGGCCTTGAGCGCGGCCCGGCCACCCACTCCACACGGCAGAGAGCGTGATGTCTGTGAGTCATCGTGATGACTCACAGACATCACGCTCTCTCGAGTGTCCGCCGGCCGGCACCGTCGTGCTCTGCATTAACCTGGCCTCGGGAACGGTCTCGGCGGCCGAGGCCGATCCCCGCTCGGCCGCCGCGGGGGACACGGGCCATGGCGGCGTCGCGCAGGCCAAGACGGCATCGCGGCAGGACCGCCAGGGCCAGCAGGACCGCCAGGGCCAGCAGGACCGCCCAGACCAGCAGGCGGCCCGGTTGCGGCTTCTTAGACCGTCAGGTGGGCGCGCAGGGTGTGCGCGTCGGAAGCGGTTGCCGTCCACAGTGTTGCCAGGCCGCCGGCCAGCGGTAACCGGGCGACGCTGCCCTCGGCCGCAGGATGTTCGGCGGGTCGCGACGGGTCGACCACCAGCAGCGACCCGGTGGCCGGGGCACCGCCGAGGACCGCCGGGCCGGCCCAGCCCGGCGCGTGCGGCCCCACCGCAAGGGACTGGCGCAGCAGTGGTCGGCCCGCGTAGTCGACCTGGGTGTGCACCACGGCGCCGCCGGGCGTCTCGCCGTACCGGCCGCAGATCAGCTCGTCGCGCCAGCGCAAATTCGCGCCGGCGGCCAGCTCGATCCGGGACTCGGCGAGGTGGGCGCAGCCGGCCACCGCGACCAACTGTTCCGGAAGCCAGTGCAGCGTGGCACCGGCGTGCACCACCGCCCGCACCGCCATCCGGGACACGGCACCCGCGCGACCCGGCAGGACGATCGACGCGGCGACGCTGTGCACCCGGACCGCCGCGCCCGGACCCACCTCGATCTCCAGGCGCAGATCGTCCCCGGCGAGCGGCCCGGCCGCCCCGCCGACGAGGTGCACCGTGGCGACACCCCCGTCGGTCGGGGTCTGGCGCAGCAGCAACGGCGTTTCGCCACGCAGCTCGACCAGAGCCGTACCGCCCCGACCGTCGGCCCGGGCGACCAGCCGGGCGCGCGCCCGCATCAGGCCGGGCCGACCGGCGCGGCGAGCGGGTGCAGGGCGGCGTGGTGGGCCAACTCGTGCCGGATCCAGTCTGCTACCGACGTTGCCGTGGGGTCTCCCACGATGGACAGGAAGAGGGTCGGGAGGTCGCCGCGCCGGGCCCGCGCGTCACGATCCATGACGGCGAGGTCGGCACCCACCATCGGTGCCAGGTCAGTCTTGTTGATCACCAGAAGGTCGGCCGCGGTGACCCCTGGCCCGCCCTTGCGGGGCACCTTGTCCCCACCCGCCACGTCGACCACGAAGATCTGCCGGTCGACCAGCCCCCGACTGAAGGTCGCTGTCAGGTTGTCCCCGCCGCTCTCCACGAGGACCAGGTCCAACGGGCCGACCGCCTCGGCCAGTTCGTCGATGGCGTCCAGATTGGCGCCGATGTCGTCGCGGATCGCCGTGTGCGGGCAACAGCCGGTCTCCACCGCGCGGATCCGGGCCGGGTCCAGCACTCCAGCCCGCCGGAGGAAGTCGGCGTCCTCGGTCGTGTAGATGTCGTTGGTCACCACACCAAGCCGCAACTCGTCGGCGAAGGCACGGCAGAGCGCCGCCACCAGGGCCGTCTTGCCGGACCCGACCGGGCCGCCGATGCCGACCCGCAGGGCACGGCCGGCGCGCCCCAACGGCGGGTGAGGGTCCACCCCCGGCTCCGGATGGGTGTGCGGAACGGTTTCGTCGTGGGGTGGGGTGACCGGCGGCGTGGTCGGTTCGACGGCGGGCACAGCGCTCGGCTCAACGGTGTCAGGACGCAAAGAGACGCACCTCCCAGGTGGCATGGATTTCGGCATGGATGTCGGCGAGTGGAGCGGCGGCGGCCGGCAGCCGCTCCGGTGGGTCGTCGGCGGCCCGCGCCGCCTCGGCAGCCGTGCCGTCGCAGGCGTCGGCCAGGCCGACCAGCAGGGCCTGGACCCGGTACGGGTCGAGGCCGAGCAGACGTACGCCGGCGCTGGCCGCCCCGGTGACCGTCCCGTACGCCGCGATCGTGGCGGTCTCCAGGCGGGACAGCCCGGCCGCGGCGCAGAGCAGCCCGAGCACCAGCGGTTGGTGTGCGCCACCGGGCGTTGCCGGCAGGTCGGCGAACGGGGCGTCCGGCCAGATGGCCCGGCCGGCACGCAGCAGCGCCCGCCCCTGCCGGCGCGACACCGCCCGCAGCGCCGGGGCGGCGGTACGCGCGTCCAGCTCCGCGTCGAGCCGGGCCAGCGCCGCCGACCGGACGGCCGGTTCAGTCAGCGCCGCCGACCGGACGCAGGGCTCAGCCAGCGCCGCCGCCCGGTGGGCGGCCGCCGCGAACGCCGCGCCGACCAGACCGGCGGTGGCCAACCGTCCGGCCAGGAACGCCTCCAACGTGGGCAGGTCGGTGACCCGGCCGGCGGCGACGGCCGCCTCCAGGCCACCGGAATGCGCGTGCGCCCCGGCCGGGAAACGCCCGTCGGCCAACAGCAACAGCAGGCTCGGCGTCGCCATCAGAACAGGAAGTACCGCTGGGCCATCGGCAGCCGGGTCACCGGGTCCGGCTCCACCACCTGCCCGTCGATCCGCACCGTGAAGGTGTCCGGGTCCACCTCGATGCGCGGCATCGCGTTGTTCTCCGGCAGGTCGGCCTTGCCCCGTGACCGCACGTCGCTCACCGGTACCACCCGGCGTCGCACGTCCAGGCGGAGCCCGGCGTCCAGGGCCGCCGGGGCCACGAAGGCCAGGCTGGTCGCTGCCGCCGCCGCGCCGTACGCCCCGAACATCGGCCGGGGCAGCATCGGCTGGGGTGTCGGGATCGAGGCGTTGGCGTCACCCATCTGGGCGTACGCGATCATGCCGCCCTTGAGTACCAGGTGCGGTCGGACGCCGAAGAACGCCGGGTCCCAGAGCACCAGGTCGGCGAGCTTGCCCGCCTCGACCGAGCCGATCTCCCGTTCCAGCCCGTTGGCCATCGCCGCGCAGATGGTGTACTTCGCCACGTACCGCCGGACCCGGTGGTTGTCGGCGGCCCCGTCACCCGGCAGCGCGCCGACCCGGTCCTTCATCACGTGCGCGCTCTGCCAGGTCCGCGTGATCACCTCGCCGACCCGGCCCATCGCCTGCGCGTCGGAGCCGATGATCGAGATCGCGCCGAGGTCGTGCAGCAGGTCCTCGGCGGCCATCGTGGACGGCCGGATCCGGCTCTCGGCGAAGGCCAGGTCCTCCGGCACGGACGGGTTGAGATGGTGGCAGACCATCAACATGTCCAGGTGCTCGGCCAGGGTGTTGGCGGTGTACGGCCGGGTCGGGTTGGTCGACGACGGCAACACGTTCGGTTCGCTGGCCACGGTGATGATGTCCGGCGCGTGCCCACCACCGGCGCCCTCGGTGTGGTACGAGTGGATGGCCCGCCCACCGATCGCCCGCAGGGTGTCGGCGACGAACCCGGCCTCGTTGAGCGTGTCGGTGTGGATCGACACCTGCACCCCGGACGCGTCGGCCACCCGCAGGCACGCGTCGATCGCCGCCGGCGTGGTGCCCCAGTCCTCGTGCAGCTTGAAACCGCCCGCGCCGGCCCGCAGCTGTTCCCACAGCGCCTCGCTGGAGACGGTGTTGCCCTTGCCGAGCAGCAGCACGTTGACCGGCATCGTGTCCAGCGCCTCGTGCATCCGGGCCAGGTGCCAGGCGTTCGGGGTGACAGTGGTCGCGCGGGTCCCCTCGGCCGGCCCGGTGCCGCCACCGACCAGCGTGGTGATGCCACTGGCCAGCGCCTCGGTGACGATCTGCGGGCAGATGAAATGGACGTGGGTGTCGACCGCCCCGGCGGTGAGGATGCGACCGTTGCCCGCGATCACCTCGGTCGACGGGCCGATGACCAGGTCGGGGTGGACACCGGGCATGGTGTCCGGGTTGCCGGCCCGGCCGAGCGCCACGATGCGCCCGTCGCGCAGCCCCACGTCGGCCTTGACCACACCCCAGTGGTCGAGCACCACCGCGCCGGTGATGACGGTGTCCAGTGCCCCCTCGGCGCGGGTGGCCCGGGACTGCCCCATCGACTCGCGGATCACCTTCCCGCCGCCGAAGACCGCCTCGTCCCCGCCCACGCAGTGGTCGGTCTCCACCTCGATCAGCAGGTTCGTGTCGGCCAACCGGATCCGGTCACCGGTCGTCGGCCCGTACAGGTCGATGTAGCGGTCGCGCCGCACGGCGCTCACCGCGGCGATCTGTCGACAGTGGGCGTGTGCGGGGATGGGTCCAACGGTCCCGCGCACTCTCCGCGCAGACCCGGCACGACGCGTGCGCCGCCGAGCGGGACCAGGTCGACGCTGCGGCTGATGCCCGGTTCGAACCGGACGGAGGTGCCCGCCGGAACGGCGAGTCGTTGCCCCCAGGCCGCGCCCCGGTCGAACGACAGCGCCGGGTTGGCCTCGGCGAAGTGGTAGTGCGAGCCGACCTGCACCGGGCGGTCGGCGGTGTTGACCACGAGCACTGTGGTCACCGGACGACCCACGTTGATCTCGACCGGGTCGGCCGCCGGCAGGATCTCCCCGGGGATCACGGGATCGGGTGGTGCACCGTCACCAGCTTGGTGCCGTCCGGGAACGTCGCCTCCACCTGCACCTCCCTCAGCAGCTCGGGGATGCCGTCCTGGACGTCGTCACGGCCGAGTACCGATCGGCCGGCCGACATCAGGTCGACCACCGACCGCCCGTCGCGGGCCCCTTCGAGGAGGAACGCGGTGATCACCGCGACGGCTTCGGGGTAGTTGAGGCGCAGGCCGCGCTGGCGGCGGGCGCGGGCGACGTCGGCCGCGACGTGGACGAGCAGGCGGTCCTGCTCGTGCGGGCTGAGGAACACGAGGCTCTCCCGGTGGGTCGGCGTGCCCCCGGCTCGCCGTCGGCTCCACGCGGAGCCACCCCGGGCGGACCCGGGGACGAGCTGGGAGTCACACGACCGCCGGGTCACCGCCGACGGGGCGACCCGGGACTCCACCATCCCGGCCCGCACGACGGGCAACCGGCGGTGTCGGGTCGGATGCGGACCGCACCGCCCACCGCTGAGCAGACCGTAGAGGATCGCCACCGACCGGGGCAACAGTCCATTGGGGATCACGTCGCTCGGCGGCCGGACGCCGGGGCGTGTTCCCGTGGCGCGGCAGGCGGGGGATGATCGCCGGATGACGGCTTCGAGGGGTACCCGCGCACTGCTCGGTGTTCTGTTCCTGGCGGCGGCCACGGTCGGGGCGTGGATTCTCTGGCTGGGTTGGGACACCCGGTACACGGTCGACGCGCAGACCGGCGCGAGCAGCGGCCCGTACGAGCCGTGGCAGGTGATCGGTTGTGTGCTGACGCTCGTGGTGCTGGCCGCGCTCGCCGGGACGCGGCTCAGCCCGTGGCTGGTGGCGCCGGTGATGACTGTGGCGTTCACGGCCGTCTGGTCGTGGCGGGCCGCGTCGACCGACGACAGCGGGCTGTGGGTGGTCGGGGCGATTCTGGTGCTGGTCGGGATGGCGGGCGGCAGCACTGTGGTGAGCCTCGCGGGGCGGCGGGTCGGCCGGCGGTTCGCCGGCCGACCCACCGCGAGATGACCCATGGCCCCGCGGGCGCCGACATGTTAGAAGGGGACGTGCCTGACCTGACAAGCTCCCCCGATGCCACGTCCCTCACGACTCAGCGGCTGCTGTTGCGCCGCTGGCGAAGCGATGATCTGGACGGGTTCGCCGCGGTCAACGCGCAGCCCGAGGTGATGCGCTACATCCATAACGGCCGCACCCTGGACCGGGCCGCGACCGCAGAGCGTCTCGCCACCTATCAGCGGCACTGGGACGAGCACGGCTTCGGCCTGTACGCGGTGGAGATCAGGGAGACCGGCGAGCTGGCCGGTTTCACCGGACTGGCGGTGCCGACCTTCCTGCCCGAGATCATGCCGGCCGTGGAGATCGGCTGGCGGCTCGGCCGCGCGTACTGGGGTCGGGGCCTGGCCACCGAGGCGGCCCAGGCCGTTGTCGCCCACACTCGTGCCGAGCTCGGCCTGCGGCGGCTGGTCAGCATCCACGTCGTCGGCAACGAGGCGTCCGCGCGGGTGATGGTCAAGCTGGGCATGTCACTGGAGCGCGAGACCGTGCAGCCGGACACCGGCCGCCAGGTCCGGGTGTACGCGATGGACCTGTGACCATCCATCGTGGAAACGTGTGAGGTGTGATCTCATGTGGCGGTGATCACTCCGACTCCCCTCATGCGTCTGGTGGCCGGTGTGTGGGGGTTCAAGACCCTCGCGGCCGGCGTCGAACTCGGCCTGTTCACCCGGTTGGCCGGTGGGCGGACGATGACCGTCGAGGAGGTTGCCGCCGAGTTCGGGCTGCCGGACCGGCCCGCGGACCTGTTGCTGGCCGCCAGCGCCTCGCTCGGTCTGCTGGAGAAGTCCGGTGCCGGTTACCGCAACACCGAGTTGGCCGAGCAGTTCCTGGTCGAGGGTCGCCCGTACTACTTCGGCGCGCAGGTCCGTTACTCGGACCTCCGCACCTACCTGCCCTGGCACCGCATCGGGGAGGCGCTGCGCACGGACCGGCCGTTGACCTGGGACCCGGAGGCCCAACAGTCGATGTTCGACACCGCCGACCCGGAGATGCTGGCGCAGTTCTGGGACGCGATGTTCTCCACGTCCAGCTTCACCGCCGGCGCGTTGGCCGAGGCGTACGACTTCTCGGCGCACCGCCGGCTGCTCGACGTCGGTGGCGGCGCCGGCGCGTTCCCGATCGAATTCTGCCAACGCCTGCCCGAGTTGCGGGCGACGGTCCTGGACCTGCCGCACGTCTGCGTGCGGGCCCGGGAGCGGATCGCGGAGGCCGGCCTGACCGGGCGGATCGACGCGGTGGCCGGTGACTTCCTCGCCGACCCGGCGTTGCCGACGGGCCACGACGTCATCCTGCTCAGCATGATCCTGCACGACTGGGACGAGCCGACGAACCGGGCGTTGCTGGCCCGGTGCCACGCGGCGTTACCGCCCGGTGGGGCGATCGTCGTCTGCGAGCTGCTGCTCAACGACGAACGCACCGGGCCGCCCGAGGCGGCTCTGATGGGGATGAACATGCTGGTCGAGACCGAGGGTGGGCGGAACTACTCGGGCGCCGAGTACGCGGCGTGGCTCACCGACGCGGGGTTCGTCGACGTGCGTACGGTGCCGTTCGACGCTCCCGGTGCCAACGGCGCGGTGGTGGCCCGCCGGGCCTGACCGACGACGACACCCGGCCCCGGTGCGCACCGTGGTCCGGGTGTCGCGGCGCCTCACGGCGCTGGCGTCCGATCGGCTACCGGTACGGGTCAGGCGCGCGCCTTGGCCGGCTGCTTCATGAAGTCCAGGACCGCCTTGTTGATTTCGTCGGCGTGGGTCCACGGGATGCCGTGCGGTGCGCCCTTGAGCGTGATGAGCTGGGCGGTCGGCATCATCGGCCCGAGCCGCTGGCCGGTCACCGGGTAGGGCAGCACCCGGTCCTGGTCACCCTGCACGATCAACACCGGAATGTTGATCTTCGGCAGGTCCGGGCGGAAGTCCTCCTGCCAGGCGTCCACACTGTCGTGGGTGGCCTTACCGGAGGCCATCGCACCGATCTGCCAGTGCGCCCGGTACGCCTCTTCGCTGACCCGCTTGCCCATGTTCTGGTCCGGGTTGAAGAACGCGTCGCAGAACGACGTCAGATAGGCGAAGCGGTCCTTGATGATGGCGTCCTGGAAACCCTTGAACAGGCTCCGCTCGACACCCTCCGGGTTGTCGTTGGCCTTGGCCAGCATCGGTTGCAGCGGGCTGAGCAGCACAGCTCGGCTCACCCGTTGCGAACCGTAGTTACCGAGGTAGCGGACCACCTCGCCGGTGCCCATCGAGTGACCGATCAGGGTCACCTCGTTCAGGTCCAGCTCGGTCATCAACACGTCCAGGTCCGCCGCGAACGTGTTGTAGTCGTACCCGAACGCCGGCTGGGCGGAGTTGCCGTTACCGCGCCGATCGTAGGTGATCGTCCGGTATCCGGCGTTGAGCAGCGCGGCGGTCTCCTTCTCCCAGGTCGCGCCGTTGAACGGGAAGCCGTGGATCAGCACCACCGGCTTACCGGAACCGTGATCCTCGTAGTACAGGTCGATGGGCGCGGAGTTTTCCGTACCCACGGTAATGAAAGGCATGTTTGTCTCCTGCTCCGGTTTCAGGCTGTCGGACGCCCCGCGCTTTCCCGCCGGGTCGACGGATATGCGGGCCGTCAGATCGGCCCGACCGGCGGGACAAAGGTTCCCTGAGCCGCCCGCACGGTCCTAACCTCGGGGGGTGAAACTTCCGCCCCGCTTGCGGGCCGTCAGCGACCTGCACGTCGGGCACCCGCAGAACCGGGCGTTCGTGCAGGAACTGCACCCCGACAACGACGGTGACTGGCTGCTCGTCGCCGGGGGACGTCGCCGACCGGTTCGCCGACATCGAGTGGGCGCTCGCGTTGCTGAGCAGCCGGTTCGCGCGCGTCGTCTGGGCACCGGGCAACCACGAGCTGTGGACGCCGCCGGGTGACCCGGTCACCCTGCGCGGTGAGGAGCGCTACCGCGAGCTGGTCCGGATGTGCCGACGACTGGGGGTGCTCACCCCGCAGGACCCGTACCCGGTGTGGGACGGCGACGGCGGCCCGGCCACCATCGCCCCGCTCTTCGTGCTCTACGACTACACGTTCCGGGTGCCCCAGGCGCGCACCCAACAGGAGGCGCTGGCCCTGGCGTACGAGGCCGGGGTGGTCTGCACCGACGAGGCGCTGCTGCACCCCGACCCGTACCCGAGCCGGGAGGCGTGGTGCGCGGCCCGGATCGTCGAGACCGAACGCCGGCTGGCCGACCGCGACCCGGCGCTACCGACGGTACTGGTCAACCACTACCCGCTGGTACGCGAACCCACCGACATCCTGCGCTACCCGCTCTTCGCCCAGTGGTGCGGCACGATCCGCACCGGCGACTGGCACCTGCGCTTCGACGCAGCCACCGTGGTCTACGGGCACCTGCACATTCCCCGCACCACGTTCCACGACGGGGTGCGCTTCGAGGAGGTCTCCCTCGGCTACCCCCGCGAGTGGCAACGACGGGGGCCGGTGCCCGACCCGGTGCGCACCATCAACCCGGCCGACGACCTGCGCCAGCGCTCATCCGTGAACGGGTGAGCGTCAGGGTGTCCGCAACGGCTGGAACGCGGCACGCACCTCGGCGGAGAAGAGTTCCGGCTCCTCCCACGCCGCGAAGTGCCCGCCGCGATCAGCCTCGTTGAAGTACGCGATGCCGGGGTAGACCGCCTCGGCCCAGCTACGCGGCGCGGGCCAGATCTCGCCCGGAAACGTGGTGAAGCCAACCGGAACCGTTACCGGTGGCGGAGCCTGACCGGCCGCCTGGGCCGCGGCTTGAAACCGTCCCTGCTCCCAGTACCACCGGGCGGACGAAGCGCCGGTACCCGTCAACCAGTACAGCGTGATGTTGTCGAGGATGCTGTCCCGGGTGAGACCGCCGGCCGACTCATTGTCGAGAAACGCTCGGGAGATCTTGTAGTAGCTGTCCGTGTCGTGGTCGAGCATCCAGGCCGCCAACCCGACAGGCGAGTCCAGCAGCGAATAGCCGATCGTCTGCGGCCGGGTGGACTGCTCCAGGAAGTAGCCGAAGCCGTCCTTGGCGAACAGGTTGAGCGCGTCCAGCGCGGCGCGTTCCTGCTCGGTTTTCGCCGGCAACTTGTCCTTGATGCCGATCGCCCCGGCGATCAGGTTCACGTGGATGCCGAGCAGCCCATCGGGTGCTTGACGCCCCATGGCGTCGGTGACGGCGGCGCCGACGTCGCCACCCTGCGCGACGTAACGCGCGTACCCGAGGCGGTCCATGAGTTTCGCCCACGCCTGTGCCATCCGCGCGGAATTCCAGCCAGGCTCGGTCGGCTCGCCGGAGAAGCCGTAGCCCGGCAACGACGGCAACACCAGGTGGAACGCGTCCTCGGGCGTGCCGCCGTGCGCCGTCGGGTCGGTCAGCGGCCCGACGGCTCCGAGCAGCTCGACGACCGAGCCCGGCCAGCCGTGCGTCATGATCAGGGGCAGGGCACTCTCGTGCTGCGACCGTACGTGGATGAAGTGAATCTCGACGCCGTCGATGTTCGTCGTGTACTGCGGCAGCGAATTCAGTTTCGTCTCGCACGTACGCCAGTCGTAATCGGTCATCCAGTACCGGGCCAGCTCCTGGATCGTCGCCAACTGCACCCCCTGCGAGCGATCGGTGACCAACTCGCGGGTGGGCCAGCGGGTAGCCGCGATCCGGCGGCGCAGGTCGGCGATCGTGTCCTCCGGGGTGTCGAGCCGGAAGGGACGAATCTCGTTGTCGTTGGGCATCTTCATCACCTCGCCAAGTCGAGTCGGCCAGGGCCGATGCACCGACGGTGCCGGCACTCGCCCAGTCTCACAGCGGGCCGACGCCACCCGGGCCGAAACGCGAATCGTCGACGCGTCTCCGCGTCGCACCCGTGATCAACCGGTGGGCCACCACGATGGGGTCGGCTACCCGCGACTGGCAGCATCCACGACCCGCGCCGACTCTCGCCCGTCAGCGGGTCAGGCCGACCAACGTCGCCAGTCGCGCCACGCCGGCCGGCACCGGCTGCGCGCGGGCGACGTCGGCGATGACGGTACGCGCCAACGGCCGGCACCGAACCTCGGCCGCCGCGACGCTGTCCGCGTCGACCAGGGCGCGTGCCGCCCCGCGTAGGTCACCCAGTTGCAGGTACGTCCGCGCGACGTCGACCAGATAGGCGCCTCGATACTCGGCCGGCAGCCGCGCCACCCCTCCCGCCGCACCACTGTCGAGTGCCTTCGTAGCGCCTCATCGGCGTCACCCCGTTGCGCCGCTACGAGCACCCGCGCCAACTCAACGACGACCGGCCCGAAGCTGGTGCGCTGTGTGTCGTCGTACCCCCGAAGGTTCGCGGCGACGCCCGCGGCCCGATCGATCAGCTCGTCGGCGCGGCGGTGCTCGCCGCACCCAGCAGCAGGCGAGAACGTCCAGGCGGCCATGGCCGAGACGCTAACCCGCAGGCTCGGTCGCTCCGTCGCCGTCACCGAGCTGGGCTTCGGTGCGGCCGACAGCGTCGGAACGTGCGCCTACCCCGCGTCCGTTGACGGCGCGATCGATACCGCCGAGCAGATCTGGACGAGGCTCGCCAAGCACCTCAGCTCTGAGGTCAGCGGGCCGTTCGACAGCGGCAAAGCCCTACAGGCGGCACTCGGTTGACGGTATGACCCGAGCGACGTGACCGTCAGCAGGAGCGGCCGACAGCAAGTCACCTCCACCGACGTCCAGTCGCTGTACGCGCTGGCGGACCACTTCACCGATCTGGATCGACGTCACGGCAGCGGCTCTCGGCGCACCCGTTCCCTCATGGCCGACTTCCTCGTACGCCAGGTCACCCTCATGCTGCACGGCACCTACACCGACGCCGTGGGACGCGACCTCATGCGCGCAGCCGCGACACTGTGCGGACAACTCGCCTTCATGTCGTACGACGCGGGCGACCATGCCACTGCCCAACAACACGTGACCGTCGCCTTGCGGCTCGCCAAGGCCGCCGACGACCGCCTCTACGGCGCTCACCTGCTGGCCAACCTCGCTACTCAGGCCGTGCACCTGGGCCACTCCCGGGACGCGGCCCGGCTCGCCGAAGCGGCCATCGACGGGGCAGGACGCGCGCCGGCCGCCGTGCTCGCTCGGCTACACGCCACCGCGGCCACCGCGTACGGGCAGTCAGGCGAGCGACGCGGCTGCCAACTCGCGCTCGCCAGAGCCGAGCGCGCTCTCGACCGCGCAGACGCAGTCCCCGGCCCACGCTGGGTCACCTACTTCAGCCCTGCCCACCTCGCCGGAGCCGCACTAAGGTGCCTGGGCGACCTACAGCTGTATTCGCAGGCCCTTGACCACGCGACCGTCGCTCTCACCCCCGCCAGCGAGAACACCCGGACGCGTGCCCTACACACTGCTCTCGTCGCCGTGACTCATGCACGCGCTGGGGACACCGACGCCGCCTGCGAATGGGGTCGGAAGTTGGCACGGCACGCTTCAGGCATCCATTCGGCGCGTGTTCAACAGCGCGTCCGCGAACTGACTTCGACACTCAGCCCTCAGCAGGCGTCGCCCCAGGTCAACGAGGTCCTGCACAGCCTCGCGACCCTGCCGACAGCCGCATAGCGCGAGAGCCCACCTGGACCCTTCCGCTAGCGTCACCCAGGTGACCTGGACGGAGCCCGCCACGTGGTACGCCAACCTGGCTTCCTTCTACACCGCCGCCGCGGCCTTCATCACCGACCCGGCCGGCAACGTGCTGCTCGTCAAGCCGACGTACCGCGACCACTGGGCCTTCCCCGGCGGCTATGTCGACGAGGGCGAATACCCACACGACGCCTGCTCCCGTGAGATCCGAGAGGAGTTGGGGATGTCTGTGGCAGTGAGTGACCTGCTCGTTGTGGACTGGGCGCCATCCGTCGGACAGCGGCCACGGGCGATTGTCAGCTTCATGTTCGACTGCGGGTCCATCGCCAACGTCGATGGTTTCGACCTGCCAGGAGAGGAGTTGGAGGACGCCGCCTTCTTCTCGCCTCAAGAGGCCGAGCAGCATCTTCCCGGCAACGTCGCCCCACGAGTTCGTGCGGCGATGACCGCTCGTGGCCTACACGCTCCGCTGTACCTTGCTGGCGGCTCGGTCGTTCCGCCGTCGTCCATTGACGCAGCAGAACACGAAGCAGGGCCTCGGTCGCAGACTGCGTGAACCAATCCGGGCGTGCAGGTCGAGTCGTCCCTAGCCCACCAGCTCAAAGAGCTGATCAAGGATCTGAGCTGGCCCATGTTCGACGCCGATAGCTCTCATCGTCAATCCTCGGCGGTATCTGATCGGCGCGGGAAACTTGGCTTCTGAGCATGCTTGGACGTTGTGTCAGCCACGCCATCACCGTAGGCGGTTCGCCCTCGCAGCCTGGATGGCCCAGACGTTGCCGAGAAGAAGGCCGCCCACGAGTCCAGCAAAGAGTGCGCCTCCCCCACCAGTCATGCCGGTCACTCTGAAGAAGATCCAGGCGGCCACGGCAACGACTGTCGAACTGATACCGAGCACTGCCGGAATGCCTTTGCCGGAAAGCCATCGCCTTATCCCGACGACTATCAATGACGATCCGATCAGCAGGCCCGCAAGCAGACACAGCGCCGATGTAAGGGCCTGCGCAGAGCTTGCGGTTAGTGCGACTCCGAACGTGATCGCGGCCAGGCCAACGACTAGGGAGAGTGGCGCCGCTCTACGCGGCCACGCACGATCATCGCGATGCGGAACCTGCTCGGCTTCGGTCACGGCCGAGATACTGCCATGCCGGCTGACCATAGGACGGAAGGCGAGCGGCACGCTCTTGCCATCTCGTCTGCCGTCGACCACGCCCCCTTGGAGCTGACCGGGCCAGAAGGACGAGGGCCTTGGCGAGGCGCTGGTTTGCGCCCGTTCGACGCTGTGGGCGGCCGCCGGTCGGCGTCCGGCGGCCGCCCACGCCGCGCTCAGCTGGCGTAGACCTCCAGCGTCGACAGTTGTCCGGCCGGCCAGCCGGTGTTGCCGGTGACGGTGATCCGCACGTAGCGCGCCTGCGCGGCGGTGAACGTGAGCGTCACCTGGTTACCCGTCGACGGGTCGAAGGTCCGCCCCGCCGATCCGACCAGCGTGCCGAAGCTGCCCCCGTCGACGCTCCCCTGCACGGAGAGAGTCTGCGTCCGACTCCCCCACGCCGATGACGGCGGCAGCTTCAGCACCACCCGCCCGACCGTGCGCGAGGAACCCAGGTCGACCTGCACCCACTGCGGGAACGCGTTGTTGGCGCTCTCCCAGTAGGTGTTCGGGTCACCGTCGACCACGTTGCCCGACCCGTAGCTCTGGACGTGGCCGCTCTCCGACGTCGGTCGACCCCGGGCTAGGTCCGAGTTGGCCGCCGCGTCGGTGGTGGCGGTGACCGCGTTGGACGCGCTGGAGGCGTTACCGGCGGCGTCGCGGGCGGTGACGGTGAAGGTGTACGCGGTGGACGGGCTGAGCCCACTCACTGTCGCCGTGGTGCCCGTAACTGTGGCGACGACATTGCCGCCCTGGCGTACCTGGTAACCGGTCACGCCGGTGTCGTCGGTGGAGGCCGTCCACGCCAGGGACACGCTCGTCGACGTCTTGCCGGTCACCGCGAGGCCACTCAGCGCGGTCGGTGGGTTGTCCGGGGCGGTGCTGCCCGCGTACACCTCGACCTGGGCGAGTTGCGCGGCCGGCCAGCCGGTGTTGCCGCTGATGCTGAGGCGGACGTGGCGGGCCGTGGTGGTCGGCAGCGTGCGGGTGACGGTGTTGCCGGTTTCCGGGTCGAAGGTGAACGCGGAGGCCCCGGTGATGGTGGCGAAGGAGCTGCCGTCGATGCCGCCCTGCACGGTGATGGTCTGGGTGCGCGCGCCCCAGCCGGTGGGGAGCCGCAGCACGAGTTTGTTGACCTGGTGGTTGGCGCCGAGGTCGACCTGCCACCAGTGAGGGAAGGAGCCACCACCGCTCTCCCAGTAGCTACCGGCGTTCGAGTCCACCGCGTTCGACGCCGGGAACCCGCCGCCCTGGCTGCTGGCGGAGGTCGGTCGACCGGCGGCCAGGTTGCCGCCGGTCGAGGGTGGGTCGCCGACCATCGGTGGCGTGGGCCGCACGGCGGTGAGGGCCAGTTGTCCCTTGAGCATCCGGCCGCCGTCGGCGGTGATCCGCAGGTAGTAGTCGGCGGAGCAGGCCACGCCGTCCTCGTCCAGGGCCCGGATGTTCGCGCCGGCCGGGGTGGTGGCCTGCGTCTCGGACGTCTTGGCGATCTGGTTGCCCTCGTTGTACTCGTCGAACATGGACACGTACAGGCCCTGGGAGCCGAGCCGGACCATGTTGTAGATGTGCCGCCAGTAGAAGTCGCCGTGCTTGCGGTGCCCACCGGCGAGGTCGCCGGGCATCACGCAGGGCAGATAGTCGATGCCGCGCGCCGCGCAGTCGGCCATGTCGCCGACGTTGACGTTGTTGTAGTAGGAGTCCAGCTCCTCCACGGTCCTGGCCCGGTAGACCATCCACGGTGAGATCGCGTGGAACGCGTGGTAGACGTCGAGGAAGCCGGGGCGGGAGTCCTCGATGCCCTGCCGCCACCAGGTGGGCACGCCGCCGATGACGTAGCAGCCCTGCGCCTTGAACCAGTTGATGACCTCCAGGCAGGGCCCGGGGGTGAAGGGTCGGCTGGGCTCGCTGAACCCGAATCCCCAGATGCAGACGACCGGTTTGCCGTTCTGTCGGGCGTACGCGGACGACGCGGTGTGCGCCGCCATCTTCGTCGTCCAGTCGGTCTTGATCTCCGACTGGAAGCTCAACCAGTCGGTGACGTCGTACATGATGTAGAACTTGCGGCTGTACCGCTCGGCTGCGGAGCGCACCTTCTGCGCCATCGCGTCGCGGGTCGGGCCCTCGTCGCCCATCGGGTTGAACCGTTGCAGCGCGGCGGTGTCGCAGCCGTACTCCTGCATCCAGCGGAAGTGGGTGTCCACCGTCTGCTGGTCGAACGAGGAGAAGAGGGTGGCCTGCGAGCCGTTGCCCAGGTTGGGGTACGCGGTGGGATAGCTGCGCGTGTATTCGCGCATGTCCGGCCAGGACACGATTGTGGTGTTGGCGGGTGAGGGTGGCTGGAACCGCTCGCGGCTCCAGTGCCACCATCCGCCGATCGGCGCACCGTCGCCGGGGGCGCTGAACCAGCCCTGGTAGCCGACCGTCACCTTGCCGACCACGTCTCCGGGAGGACTGGCGGCGTGCGCGGGGCTGGCCACTGTGGTGAGCAGTTCGGTGGTGGAGGCGGTGGCGAGGGCGGACCCGGCCAGCACCGATGTGACGAACCTGCGGCGGGACACCGCCATGACGACCACTCCTTCTTCGACGGAAGGCATTGACGGCCATCGTGGCAGTAATGGATACCGCCCCGCAAGAGTTAGACTGATCGATGAAATTCCCGATCAGGCGACGGGAATTATGCGCTGGACTGTCAGTGGCTGAGCGCCCACGCCGGGGACAGGATCTGGCTGCCGGCTTGGCGGCGGCGGGCGTCGCGCACCGTCATCCGCACGCCCTCGGTGAAGCCGATTTTGGGGTACCACCCAAGCAGCTCGCGCGCCTTGCGGGTGTCCAGCGCCATGTTGCGCACCTCACCCGGCCACGGCAGCGGCTCGTAAGAGGCCGCGCCGTCGACGCCGGACGCCTCCCGGACCGTGTCGTACACCTCGTTGACGCTCGTCTGCCGACCCGAGCCGATGTTGACCGTACCCACCCCGTTGTGGTGACAGGCGAGCGCGATCGCCTCGGCGACATCGTCGACGTAGACGAAGTCCCGGGTCTGCGTACCGTCGCCGTGGATGACCGCCTGCTGTTCCCCGAGCAGCGCATCGACCATCAGGGACACCACGCCGCAGTCGCCGCCCTCCTGCCGGGGCCCGTAGACATTCCCCAACACCATCGAGGTGTACGACAGGCCGTGCTGACGCGCGTACCAGTCGAGGTAGTGCACGCCGACGGCCTTGCTGACGCCGTACGGGCTCACCGGGGCGATCGGATGGTCCTCGCAAACCGGCAACTCGTTCGCGGCGACGCTGCCGTAGATCTCGCTGCTGGCCGCGTTGATCAGCAGCCGTACGCCGCTACGAGCGCAGGCGTCCAGCACGTTGACGGTGCCGAACACGTTCACGTCGGCGTCGTACAGCGGTGAACGACGGGCCATGGGAACGCTCGGCTGTGCGGCGAGGTGCACCACCACGTCCGGCTGCCACTGACGGATGACCTCGACACCCTCCGACGCACGGATGTCACCCGAGATGACGTCCTCCCCGGTCAACCCGCCGCATGCGGCGTCGGCCAGGTTGTCGATCCGGCCGGTGGAGAAGTTGTCCAGCACCCGGACCTCGCTGCCCATCAGCATCAGCCGGGCGACCACGTGGCTGCCGATGAAGCCGGCGCCTCCGGTCACCAGAACGCGCCGGGGCAACAGGTCCGTCGGCGGGTCGACACCGACAGCGGTAACGGGTAGGTCCATTGGGAACTCCTTGGAACGACGGAACGGTCGGCCCGCAGCAGTAACCGGCCGACGGTAACCCACCCAAGGACCACCAAACGGACACTTAGCCCAATGCCCCATGTGGATATGAGAGTTTCGACACCGTAAGTTGCCTTTTAGCCAATTCGGCCCTATTCGACCTGCGTCGCTAGTAATTTGCTCCCGAGGTGTGCTCGCCGACCTGCCCGGGGAGCACCTCACGGAGAGAAGGATGACGGCGCCACGATGAGAGTGCTGCTCGCCGGCGCCGGGCTGGGCGGTGTGGTGACAGTGGTCAGCCTGCTACCCGGGCCGGTCGGCCTGATCGCCGCCATCACCGTGCTGTGCACCGGCGCGTTCCTGCTCTGGCCCTGGGCCGTACTGCCGGTCGGCATCATCGGCGGCGCCCTGCTCAGCGGCGGTGACATGCGCGGCTTCATCGCGGTGAAGCTGCTGCTGCTGGCCGCTGGCGGCGCCGCGCTGGCCGTGCGCCACTGGCTGAGGGTCGAGACGGTGCCGGAGCCGACATCGGCTCCGACACCGTCGCTACAACCGATCCCCGCTACGGGGTCGGGTACCGGGTCAGGTAGACCGGAGCGCCGACCTTGGTCATGTCCGCCGCGTCACCGACACCGTTGACCACATGGTCGATCGTGCCGGCGTTGAGGTTGACGGTCATGATGTGGTGCAGCCGCACCCCCGGCCGATTCGGGACCTCGAAGCCGTTCTCGGTGTGGATCGACGGGTTGTTCTGGTTGAAGACGTACACCCCGCCGCCGTACAGGGTGTGGTGACGCACCCGGTCAGCGACCTTGTACCCGGCCCAACCCTCGACCGGTCCGTTCATCCAGTCGGCCTGCGTCGGCGGGTCGTACGGCAGCTCGTTCTGGTAGAGGACCGTGGTGCCGTGCTCGCCGTTCCAGACCGTGTTGTAGCGCTGGAAGTGCTCGACGAACAGCCCGGTAGCGGTCACGTGGTCGCCGTTGATGATGGCGCCGTAGCGACCGGTGTTGGTCCGCCAGCGGTCGGTGTCACCGTTGACGCCCTCGGTGAAGCCCTCGACGCCGTGATCGCCGCGCCAGACCCAGGTGTGGTCGATGAGCACGTTGTCGCTGTTGACCTCCAGCGCGGTGTTGGTCCGTCCGATGTGCGGGCCGCCGACCCGGAAGTACACGTCGGAGAGCGTGGTCGGGTTGTGCGGGCTGCTCGCGTTGTGGCCGTGCTGGCGTCCGACCCGCAGGAGGACCGGCGATTCGACGGTGCCGGCGTCGATTGTGACACCGGCGATGATCACGCCGGGCACACCGGCCACGTCCAGCGGGATCGCGCCGTTCACGGCGGTGAGCGTGGCGTGCCCGATTCCGAGCACGACGGTGTTCGGGCGCCGAACCTCGATGCTGCGGGCAATGTCGTAGGTGCCGGGGGTGAGCAGCAGGTGCTTGCCGCGCGCCAACTGGCTGTTGATGACGTGGACCGAGTCGGACGGCTTGGCGATGAAGAAGTCACCGATCCCGATGGTCCGTCCCGGCGTGATGCCGTCGGCCCAGGAGACGCCCCTGCTGTCGCGCTGCGCGGCGGGCACCCGCACCTGGTAGCGACCCTTGCCGTCGACGAAGAGGTAGGGCTTCTCCCGGCTGACCGGGGTGGTCTCCAGGGTGGTGTACGGCGGGTCGGGGAAGGTCGCGTCGTCCGGCGCGCCCTCGACTCCCGCGAAGACCTGGTTCCACACCGCGTTTGACCAGCTCGCGACCTCGCTGTTGCGGGTCAGCCACTGCTGCTGCGAGCCGTTGGTGGTGGCCGGCAGCCGCGAGTCGGCGATGAAGCCACCGCTGGCGTACTGCGGGCCGGCGGTGCAGTAGTCCATCAGCGACAGACCGCCGCCGCCGATGTTCAGCC
Source organism: Micromonospora inaquosa (assembly GCF_003857055.1). Classification (GTDB taxonomy): domain Bacteria; phylum Actinomycetota; class Actinomycetes; order Mycobacteriales; family Micromonosporaceae; genus Micromonospora; species Micromonospora inaquosa. Next base: position 19,205 of record NZ_QGSZ01000223.1, read on the forward strand.
GGCGCATCGACACCGCCTGCGAGACCGCCCAGAAGTTCGCCGTCGACCGGCAGTCGTCCTGGCCGGCCGCGTTGATGGTGAGCGAGAGGTTGGACAGGGTGCGCCAGAAGTTCACCAGCGCGAGGCAGTTGCCGGTGCCGCCGTCGGCGAGGCAGCGGTTGTAGACCTCAAGTTTGCCGTCAATGGTGACGTCGGTGGGCGAGGCGCCCAGGCCGGACACCTCGGTGTAGTAGCCGACCTTGGCCTGCAACGGCTGCGCGGCCGTGCCGTACGTGCCCGGCTTGAACAGGTAGGCGTGCCGCTCGGTGCCCATCTCGTTGTCGACCTGCCGGGCGTGCGCGGCGTCGAGGGTCTGCTGGATCTCGGCGACCGGCATGGACGGGTCGAAGATCGTCACGTTCGGGCCGAAGTCGGGCGCGCCGTGGGTCGGGCGACCGGCGGTGGCGGCGGTGCTGGTCATGGTGATCGCGGCGGTCACCAGCAGAGCAAGGGTGAGGGTACGTCGGGACGGGCCTGTCATGTGGTTCGTCCTCTCCGCTGGCCGGACCGTTCGGCCGACACAGCTGGGGTGGTGTGAGAGCGCTCTCTGAGCCCCGTGGCCGACAGTGGGGTCACGGCGAAGGGGTCGACATGTTTCTACCCGGTGAACCGGCCGCGCGCCATGGCACGGGCCGGGCTCACGCCGACGCTCAGTCGGGCAGCACCGGCGCAAGCATGTCCAACAGGGCCTGGTGGTGGCGGCCGGTACTGAACAGCGCGGTTCCGTTCCCGACGAGGAGGGGTCGCCGCGAAGGTCGGTCGCTCTCCCGCCGGCTTCTTCAAGGATCACGGGAAGGGGCGCTAGGTCCTCGTAACCCATCTCGGAGCCGGCGATCACCACGGCGTCCACCAACCCGGTCAACAGGCCACCGACGCGGACTATGCTTCCGGCCCGTCCTCGGTCAGGAACTCGTCGATCATCGGGGCCAGCCAGTCGGCGCGCTGCGGGATCGTGGTGTGCGTGGTGCCGGGCAGGATGGCCAGCCGGCAGGCCGGCAGGCCGGTCAGGTCGCCGGGCACCGCGCCGCCGAGCAGCCGGAACATCCGCACCGCGTGTTCGGGTTGGACGATGTCCGCGTCGGCCAGCACGATCATGGTGGGTGCGGCCAGCGCGCGGATCTGTTCGGGCGTCCAGCACGGCAGTTTCGCGTCGAGGACCTTCATCTTGGTGACCAGAGTGGCCCAACCCGCCGGGTCCGGCGCGGTCCGCAGGTACTCCTCGTGGAACTCCGAACCGTGCAGGTGCTCCGGTTGCAGGTCCTGGATCCCGTCTAGCAGCCCGGGGTGCAGGCCGTCCTCGTCGAAGCTCACCGAGGCGAGCACCAGCCGGCCCACCCGGTCGGCGTGGTGGGTGCCGAGGCGCAGCGCGACCGCCGCGCCCATGCTCCAGCCGTACACGTCCGCCCGCCTGACGCCCAACCGGTCGAGCAACTCGACCACGTCCGCGGCGAAGTGCTCCACGGTCAGTGGGCGGTCCACGTCAGGTGTGCGCCCGTGGGCCTGCAACTCCACGGCGATCACCCGCCGGTTCCTCGCCAGCGACGGCAGGATCGTGCCGAACGACGTACCGATGCCGGAGAGCGCGCCGTGGATCAGCACCAGCGGGCGACCCTCACCATTGCCGTGCGTCTCGTGGTAGATGTCCATGCCCACACGGTGCGCCAGCGCGCTTACGGTCCGCTTCAGGTCGCCTTACCGGCGTCAGGGCCTAAGATGACCGCCGTGCAGTTCGGGGTGCTCGGGCCGCTCGCCGTGACCACGGACGCCGGCGAGCCGGTGGTGGTGCCCGGCACCAAGGTACGCGCGCTGCTGGCCGACCTGCTGACCAACCGCAACCAGGTGGTCTCGGCGGACCGCCTCATCGACGACCTGTGGGGTGACGACTCCCCCGCCAACCCCGCCGGCGCACTCCAGGTGCGGGTGTCGCAGCTGCGCAAGGCGCTCAACAACGCCGAGCCGGGCGCCCGCGAGCTGGTCGAGTCACGGCCGCCCGGCTACCTGCTGCGGGCCGACAGCGTCGACGCGGACCGCTTCGTCGAACTGACCCGCAGCACCGACGCCGACCGGCTCACCGCAGCTCTCGCGCTGTGGCGCGGTGACGCGTACGCCGATCTGGCCGACGCCGAGTTCGTCCGCGCCGAGGCGACCCGCCTGGCCGAGCAGCGCCTCGCCGCGCACGAACGGCTGGCCGAGGCGCGGGTGGCCCGGGGTGAGCACGACCTGGTCGCCGCCGACCTGGCCGAACTGGTCGCCCGGCACCCCCTGCGGGAGGGTCTGCGGGCGGTGCAGCTGCGCGCGCTGTACGCGGCCGGCCGCCAGTCCGAGGCGTTGGACAGCTACGCCGACCTGCGCGACCGGCTCGCGGAGGAGTTGGGCCTCGACCCCGGCCCCGACCTGGTCGCGCTGCACCGCAGGATCCTCGAACAGGACGCCGGGCTGAGCGCGCCGCCGAAGGCCGCGATCATCCGCAACAGTCTGCCGGCCCAGCTCGACGAGCTGGTCGGGCGGGCCGAGGCGGTGACCGAGCTGCGCGGGCTGCTGCCTCGGCAACGCCTGGTCACGCTGGTCGGGCCGGGCGGTGTCGGCAAGACCCGGCTGGCCACCGAGGCGGCCCGGACCCGGTCCTGCCCGGACGGTGTCCACCTGGTGGAGCTGGCTCCCCTGCCGGCCGGCGACCCGCGCATCGCCGAGCAGGTCCTCGGCGTGCTGGCCGTCCGGGAGGCCGCCGGCACGACCCTGTCCGCGACCGACCGCCTCGTCGCGGCCCTCCGGCACCGGCACCTGCTGCTCGTGCTGGACAACTGCGAACACGTCGTCGAGCCGGTGGCCGCGCTGGTCGCCCGGCTGCTGCGCGACGCGCCCGAGGTGAGCATCCTCGCCACCAGCCGGGAGCCGCTCGGCCTGACCGGGGAGCTGCTCTGGGAGGTACCCCCGCTGTCGCTGCCCGAGGACGGTGACCTGGACGCGGTCCGGCGCTCGGCGGCGGCGCGCCTGTTCGCCGCCCGCGCCACCGCACAGCAGCGGGGCTTCCGGCTGGACGAGCGGACCGCGCCGGCGGTGGCCCAGCTCTGCCGTCGTCTCGACGGTCTCCCGCTGGCGCTGGAGCTGGCCGCGACGCGGGTCCGCGCGCTTGGGGTGCGGGGTGTGGTGGACCGGCTGGACGACCGGTTCCGGCTGCTCACCACCGCTCAGCGGGACGTGCCACCACGGCAGCGGACGTTGACCGCGGTGATCGCCTGGAGTTGGGATCTGCTGGACGGGCCCGACCGGACGGTGCTCGCCCGGCTGGCGGTGTTCCCGGACGGCTGCACCCCGGAGGCCGCGGAGCGGGTCTGCCGGACCGACCTGGACTCCCTCGCCCGGCTGGTGGACAGGTCACTGGTGGTGCTGGACGACTCCGGGGTGGGCCCCCGCTACCGGCTGCTCGAATCGGTCGCCGCGTTCTGCCTGGACCAGCTGACCGACGTCGACGACGTGCGAACGCGGCACGCCACCTACTACACCGAGTTGGCTGAGCAGGCCGATCCTGAGCTGCGCGGCGCCGACCAGCAGCGGTGGCTGGCGCTGCTGGACGCGGAGACGGCGAACCTGCGCGCCGCGCTGGTGCACGGCGGCGGACTGCGGTTGGCCGTCGCGCTCAGCTGGTACTGGTATCTGCGGGGCCGGCTCACCGAGGCACGGCGTGCTCTCGCCCTGCCCGGTGACGCGGCGCAGGAGGCTCGCGCCGCGGCGTGGCGGGTCGGTTTCGCGCTGGTGCAGGGCGAGGCGGTGGTGCCGACCGACGTGCGCGCGGCGGTGGCCGCCGACCCGGACGGCCGCGGCGCCTGGTTCGCGGCGAACGCGCTGATCGACCACAGTGACCTGACCCTCTCGGCGGAGCTGCTTCCCGTCGCCGCCGACCCGTGGACCGAGGCAGCGGTGCTCGCCTCCCGAGCCAAGATCGCGCACGTGGCGGGTGACCAGGCGACGCTGGAACGCGCCGCGACGCGCAGCGCAGCGCTGTTCGCGCAGGTCGGTGACCGGTGGGGCCGGCTCCAGGCCGCCGAGTGGACCGGTGGGCTGGCCGAGTTGCGCGGCGAGCACGAACGCGCCGCCGACCTGCACCGGGAGGGGTTGCGCTGGGCCGAGGAGCTGGGTCTGTGGCAGCAGGTCGGCACCGAGCTGTCCTGGCTGGCGTGGCTGGCGGTGCAGACCCGTGACTACCCGCAGGCCCGGGAACTGGCCGAACGCGCGTACCGGCTGGCGCAGGAGCAGGACTCCCCCAGCGCGCTGGTCTTCGCCGAGATGAGCCTCGGGCTGGCTGCCCGCCGCGACGGCAAGCTCGACCTGGCCGTCCCCCACCTGACCCGCCTCGCCCAGCGGGGGCGTGCCGAGGCCCAGCCGGCGCTCTACCTGCCTCCGGTCCTGGTCGAGCTGGGCCACGCGGTCGAGCAGGGCGGTGACCCGGACGGCGCGCTGGCTCTGCACGTCGAGGCGTTCGAGGTCGCCGAGGCGATGGCGGCACCCCGCGATGCGATCTACGCCCTGGAGGGGATGGCGTCGGCGGTGCGCGTACCGGAGGTCGCGGCCCGGCTGCTCGGCGCGGCGGCCGCCGCCCGGCTCGCCACGCGGGCGCCGTCCTCCCCTGCCGAACGCGACGAGACCGACCGGGTGACCGAGCGCGTGCGGGGCGCCCTCGGGCGGGACCGGTTCGACGCGCTGGTCGGCGAGGGCGCGAAGCTGAGCCCGGGCGAGGCCCGAGCCCAGCTCTGATCGACGGGTCAGGCGATCGCCTTCGGCCGGTACGAGGCGACGATCACGCCGCTCTTGTGCACCCGGGTGTCGACCAGGTCGAACGACGCCTTGAAGTCCGTCAGCGGCACCGTCAGGCTGGCCGTGCCCTCCAGCACGGGGTGGATCCAGAACCGGACCTCGTCCACCAGGCCCGCCCGGATCAGCTGCGCGGTGACCGAGCCGAAGCCGTACTGGATGATGTTCCTGCCCTCCTGGGCCTTGAGCGCGGTGACCGCCTCGACCAGGTCGCCCTGGAGCACCTCCGTGTTGTTCCAGGTGGGGTTGGTGAGGGTGGTCGAGGCGACGTACTTCCTGACGTTGTTGAAGTACGCCGCGCCGGTGGTCGGGTCGCTCTCGTCCATGGTCGGCCAGGCGGCGGACATGCCGTCGTAGGTGGCCCGGCCCATCAGCATCGCGTCCGCCTCGTCGGTCTGCGCTCCGGCGAGGCTCATGGCCTCCTCGTCGAAGTACGGCCCGGTCCACATCGGGTTCTCGATGACGCCGTCGAGGGTGATGTAGGTCGAGTTGATGAGCTTGCGCATCGGAATCTCCTGGGTGTCTGTCGTGTGCTCCGGTGACACCCAGAACTCTGCCGAGCCCCGCTTACGATTCGCTTCAGGTGCTCTTGCGCGGGCCCGAAAGCGGGTCTGCGAGCGGGTCGGTCAGCGGGATCGGCAACGCCTGCGTGGCCACCGTGCCGCCGCCGGTGGAGTGCTCCGGCGCGGGGCGGTCGCCAATGCGGCTGTGCAGCCGCCCACGGCCGGCCGGACCGGCCCGCCGGCTCACCTCGACGGTCACCATCCGCACCGGCGGTTCCGGCGTGGTGAAACGCCCGACGCCCCACCGCACCCAGATCGGGATCCGGCCGGCGTCCGCCTCCGCGCGCAGCTTCTGCACCGTACGGGCCCGGTCGGTGTGGTCGACCTCCACCACCACGGGCGGGCCGTCCGGGCGGGCGCACGCCACGTCGAGCACCGAGTGCCGCTGCTCCAGCGGCGGTGGCAACGGCAACACGCTGGGCGCGCGCCGGTAGACCCGCCAACCCTGGGCCTCGGCCCACCGCACCACCGCGTCGATCACCCGCGCGGTGACCTCGTCGGTGTCCAGGTCGACGAAGGTCAGCTCGGCCAGCCAGCGGCCCAGGTCCGCGGCCAACCGCTCGCCCTGCGCCGCGACCTCCACCGGCGCAGGATAACGCCTCAGCCGATCACGGTCGCGGTCGCGGCGAGGTGCCGGGTCAGCCAGGCGGTGGTGGCCGTACGGGCCGCCTCGGCGAAGTGCGCGGCGACGAACTCCAGGCTGGCGTCGTGGTCGAGCATCCACTCGGGCGCCAGGTGCCCGCCGAGCGCGTCGTGCCGACGATCGAAGAACACCCGGGCGTACGCCTCGACGGCGTCCGCGCGGGCCACGTTGGCCATCGGCGGGTACCAGTCGTAGCCGGCCAGGATCTCGTCGGCGCCCTGCCCGGACTGCACCACCGTGATCCGCTGCGACACCTCCTCGGAGAGCAGGTGGAACGCGACGCAGTCGTGGCTGACCATCGGCTCGCTCATCGCCGCGATGGCCTGGTGCACTGCCGGGACGAACCGCTGCGCGCCGATGCGGATCTGGTGGTGGTCGGTGTCGAAGTGGCGGGCCACCAGGTCGGAGTAGTGGAACTCGTCGCCGGTCTCCCCCGCCGCCGCCTCGAAGCCGATGCTGAAGGTGGCCAGACCGGTCTGACCCTGCTCGGCCAGCAGGGCGACGATCAGGCTGGAGTCGAGACCGCCGGAGAGCAGCACGCCGACCGGCACGTCGGCGACCATCCGCCGACGTACGGCGGTGCGCAACGCCGCCATCAGCCGTTCCTGCCACTCGTCGGCGGACATGGCAGCGGCGGCGGCCCGGTTGAACTCCGGCCGCCAGTAGACGGTGTCGACGCTCCGGCCGTCCGCGGTGATCACGCGCACGGTGGCCGGTGGGAGTTTGCGGACCCCGGCCAGGATGGTGCGCGGCGGTGGCACCACCGAGTGGAAACTCATGTAGTGGTGCAGTGCCACCGGGTCGAGGTCGGTGTCCACGTCACCGGCGGCGAGCAACGCCGGCACTGTCGAGGCGAAACGCACCCGGCCCGCCCCCTCGGCCAGGTAGAGCGGCTTGATGCCGAGTCGGTCGCGAGCCAGTACCACCGTGTGCGTGGCCAGCTCGACCAGGGCGAACGCGAACATCCCGGAGAACCGCTCGACGCAGGCCTTCCCCCACCTGTGGTACGCCTTGAGGATCACCTCGGTGTCCGACGTGGACCGGAAGGAGTAACCGGCGGCGGTCAGCTCGTCGCGCAGCTCCCGGTAGTTGTAGACGCAGCCGTTGAAGACCAGGGCCAGACCCAGCTCGCTGTCGACCATCGGTTGCGCGCCCGCGTCGGACAGATCGATGATGCGCAGCCGGCGGTGCACCAGGGCCACCGGCCCGTGCTGCCACCACCCCTCGCCGTCCGGGCCACGGGAGGCCAGGTCGGGAAGCATCCGCTCGACGGCGGCCAGGTCCGGTGGTGCCCCGTCGAGGCGGAGTTCGCCGCCGATACCGCACATGGCACGCACCTCTCATCCGCTGGGGCCGCTGACCGGTCCAGGCTTGGCGGGCCGGGTTGCGTCCCGATGACGGGTCAGTCAAGCGTGGGTTACGCCGACGGTTCGTCGGCTCCGCCGAGCAGCCAGGTGTCCTTCGACCCGCCGCCTCGCGAGGAGTTGACGATCATGCTGCCGGCCGGTGCCACCCGGGTCAGCGCCACCGGCGCCACCTCGGCGGTGTCACCGAGGAACACGAACGCCCGCAGGTCGACGTGGCGGGGGGCGAGCGCCGTACCGTCGAAGACCGGGTGGGTGGTCAGCGCGATCATCTCCTGGGCGATCCACCGGTGCGGGGCCGCGAGGATCTGCTCCCGGACGGCGTCCAACTCGTCGGCCTCGGCTCGGGGGCCGATCACCACCCGGTCACCGCCGTACCCGTCGACCGGCTTGAGCACCAGCTCGTCGAGACGGTCCAGCACCTCGGCCCGCTGCTCGGGCAGCCCACACAGGTACGTGGGCACGTCCCCCAGCAGTGGTTTCTCGCCCAGGTAGTACTCGATCAGCCGGGGCACGTACGCGTACAGCGCCTTGTCGTCGGCGACACCGTTGCCCAGCGCGTTGGCCAGGGTGAGCCGCCCGGCGTGCACCGCGGCGAGCAGCGGCCACCCCAACGGCACCCCGTCCGCGCCCGGCGCGTGCAGCAGCGCGTCCTCGTCCATCCGCAGGTAGATCACGTCCACCTCGCGGCGGCACCCCTCGCGGACCAGCCGGACCCGGCCCTCCTCCACGAGCAGGTCGCTGGTCTCGGTCAGGGGCACACCCATCTCGTCGGCGAGCAACCGGTGCTCGAACCAGGCCGGATCGCCCGGTCCGCTGCTGAGCACCACCACTGCGGGGTCGTCGGCCGCGGCCGGCGCGGCGGCGAGCAGCGCCCGGTACAGCATCGCCGGCGTCTCGTCGGCGGGCAGCAGATCCTTCGGCACCGGCAGCTCCGGGAGCACCGCCCGGGTGAGCCGACGGTTCTGCACCGCGTAGCCGATCCCGGAGGGCACCCGCAGGTTGTCCTCCAGCACGTACCAGCCGCCGTCCGGGTCGCGGACGAGGTCGGTGCCGGACACCTGGACGCGGGTGCCCCGCCGGCCCATCAGCGCCCCGGTCGGGCGCAGCCCGGGTGAGGACTCCACCACCCACGCCGGTACCACGCCGTCGGCCACCACGGCCCGGTCTGCGTAGACGTCGCGCAGGAACGCGTCGAGGGCGCGGGCGCGTTGCACCAGGCCGGTACGCAGGGTCCGCCAGTCGACGGCGGGCACCACCCGGGGCACCAGGTCCACCGGGAAGAGCCGGGTGCTCGCCTCACCGGCCACGCTGAACGTCACCCCCCGGGCCCGCTGTTCCTCGTCCCGGTCGTGCTCGCGTTGACGCAGGTTGCTGGCACCGAGTTGGCGCAGGGCCGCGAGGATCGGGGCGTACGCCGGTTGCGGTCCGGCCGACCCGAAGACCTCGTCGCCGGCGTCGGCGTACGTGGGCAGCGCCGGTGGTGTCGTCGCCCCCGGCAGCGGCTCGCGGACCCGGCCCCGGGTCTCGTCGAGCAGCAGGTCGACCACGTCGGCCAACCGGCCACGCCGCTGGTACGCCCGCCGTTGCCGCGCGGCGGAGCTGCCGCGTTCCAGCGCGTACCGGGTCAGCTCGCTGATCTGCTCCCAGTCCCCGGTCGCCGCCAACTGTGGGCGCAGGTCGGTCACCAGGCGGCGGACCGCCTGGGCGGCCGGCACCGGTCGGGCCGACCGGGGCAGGTCGAGCAGGTCGCCTTCCAGGCCGGAGCGGGCCGCCCGCCACACGGCGGCGCGCAGCACCGGTGGTCGCACGCCGGTGCGCTCCACCCCGGCGCGCAGGGCGGCGACCTCCCGCCGGACGAGCGCCCGGAACAGGCCGGTGAGCAGGACGATGGTCTCCACGTCGGGGTTGGCGTCGGTGATCCGCAGCTCCACGGTGGGCACGTGCGCCGACGGCCGGACGTCGAAATAGATCATGGCGGGGTCGGTGATGGTCTCGGAGGCGATCAGCTCGGCGACCAGCGCCTCGTGGTCGGCGGCGCTGGTCACCTCGCCCGGGTCGCCGGCGGTGGGCCAGCGCTGCCAGACCAGCGACCGGACGCTGGCGTAGCCGCTGTCCTGACCCAGCCAGTACGGCGAGCTGGTGGAGAGGGCGAGCAGCGCCGGCAGCCACGGCTGGACCCGACGGGTGACCGCCACCGCCAGGTCCCGGTCGGAGACGCCGACGTGCACCTGCGCTCCGCAGATCAGCTGCTCCCGGGCGAGCAGTTGGTACTCGTCGAGCATCCGCCGGTAGCGGGAGGTGGGGGTGACGCTGGGGTCTCCGTCGGCGCGCAGCGGCACCGTACCGGCCGCCACGATGCCCAGCCCGGCCCGGTCGGCGACCTGGACGGCGGCCTGACGTAGCCCGGTCAGCTCGGCGCGGATCTCGTCCAGGGTGCGGCAGACCGCGGTGTTGGTCTCCACCACGCTGCGGTGCAGTTCGGCGGTGAACGAGGCCGCCGGCAGCCGGTCGAGCAACTCCCCGGCGCGGGGCACCAACTCCCGGGTGTGCAGGTCGACGACGTGGAACTCCTCCTCCACCCCGATCGTGGCCAGGTCCGCCGGGTCGCCGTCGTCGAGCGACAGGGCCGGGTTGGTGCGGGGGGTGGGCAGCGTCCGGCCGTTGCCGGACCGGTCCACCGGCCCGTCGTACGTCGGCGCGTTCGTGGTGTTGTCGGCCATGGTCACCCCGGTTCGCGTGTCGGTGGTGTCGACTGTCCGACGAGCGTTCCCAGGGTTGGTACCGGAGGTGTTTCCGGCGCGTTAAGGTGACGGGCCCGTTCTGTCCGGGCTGCTCAGCGGCGGGCAGCAGGCATCGTCGACCGGGTTGGTGATGTCGGGGTATCCCACCGGCCTGGACACCCCGACATCAGCGAAGCCGAGTGGATCATGGGTGAGGGAACGCCGGGGTCACCTCATGTTCGCCACCACGAACGGCGCGTGTCCGTGCAGGTAGTTGGTCCACCCGCCGGTCACCGGCGCGCCCGGGCTGAGCAGGTTGGTGGTGTCGGTGCCGACGTCGAGCTTCCAGGCCGTCCAGGAGATGCCGTTCGCCTTCATCCAGTCGATCCAGGACTGCGCCTCCGGCAGGCACGCCCGCCCGTCGAGGCCACCATCGGCGTTGCTGGCGCCCCACTCCGTGACGAACAGCGCCAGACCGGCGCGGATCGCCGCGTCACCCTTGGCGCGCAGTGACGACCCGTGCGTGCAGGAGTAGAAGTGCAGTGTGTACATCAGGTTGGTGCCGCTGACCGGGCTGGCCGCCGCGACGTCCACGTCCTGTGACCAGGTCGGGGTGCCGAGCACGACGATGTTGTCCGGGTCGGCGGCGCGGATCGCGGACACCACCGCCTGGTGGTACGGCTTGATGACGTTGGTCCAACTGACCTGGAGTGGCTCGTTGTAGGGCTCCCAGATGACGTTGGGCAGGTGGCCGTACCGGCGGGCCAGGTCACCGAAGAACGCGACCGCCTGGGACTGGTTGTTCTGCGCCTCGTGCGCGTGCCAGTCGACGATCACGTACACCCCGGCGGTGACCGCGTTGTTGATGATGGTCTCCACCTGCCCGCGCGCCTTGTTCGGGTCGCTGAGGTACGCCCCGGCCGGCTCCACCCCCATGGCCGCGCGGATCACCTGCAGGTTCCAGTTGTCGCGCATCCAGCGCAGCGCGGAGAGGTTCTCGGCGTACGGGGCGGTCTCCCAGTTGAGCCACATGCTGCTGATGCCGCGCAGTTGCACCCGGGCGCCGGACTTGTCGCACATCGTGGTGCCGCAGACCCGCAGTTGCCCGTGCCGCTCGACGGGCGTGCCAATGGTGGGCGGCGGGGTGCAACTGCGCGGCATCAGCAGCATGTGGCTCAAC
>NZ_QGSZ01000328.1 GCF_003857055.1 Micromonospora inaquosa
AGGGTGGAGAGGGTGAGGTGCCGGTCGCGGGTGGCGCGGGCGGCTTCGGCGTCGAGGGCGGCGTGGGCGGCGGCGTCGGCGAGGTCGGGGGCGACGTGCTCGAGGATGCGGGTGCCGAGTGTGCGCAGGTGGGTGGGGTCGAACTGCCCGGCCCAGTCGGTGAGCACACCGACGGCCTTGTCGGCCGCCTCGGGACCAGCGGTGGTCTGCACGGTGTTGACCGTGTCGGCGATGACCCGGGCCTGGTCCACCGTGATCTGCCCGTCAGCTAGCGCTTGTCGTATCCCAGGGTTGCCGGCATCCAGGACGGCGGCGAGGTCGACGAGACGGCGGGCGGCGGGGATGGTGAGGCGCAGCCGTTCGCGCAGCCACACCGCGGTCGACGAGGCGCCCTGCGCGGTGGCGGTGCCGCGGCCGTCGAGTTCGCGGATCAGGGCCAGCTTCACCGCGGCGAGACGTTGCTCGAGGCGGTGCGCGGCGTCGAGCGCGGCGATCAGGTCGTGCTCCGTAAGGGCCCAGGTGGCGGTGTCGACGCAGGCGGCGACCGCGTCGTCTGCCTGCGCCAACTCCTCGACCATGACCCGAGACTAGAACAGGTGTACGACGTTTTCAGTCATCATGATCGATTGGTCGAGCAGCGGTCGACGTTGGGCTGCGATGCCGTGCTGCGGCTGAATACGCCCCGGCAGTTCCGCTTCGCAGAACGTAGTAGGTGGACGCTGTCACTCGCTCGGCCATGCCGCTGGCGGCTCTGCGGCCCATGCGGCAGAGAAGGGCGGCCAGGAAGGGCGGCCAGGAAGGGTCTCCCGACCTGGGTTGCCGCATGACCTGGGTGCCGCGGGGGTGCCGGGTGCGGTCGTGACTCTGTGTGTCGCGGGGGTGCCGGGTGCGGTCGTGACCCGGGTGCCGCAGAGGTGCCGGTGTGGTCGTGACCCGGGTGTCAGTCGCGCCGGACGAGGCCCGGGCCGGGGATGATGTCGACGTCGCCGTCCGTGATGTCGTGGCCGGCGGCGCAGCGGAGCACCGCGCGGATCGGCTCGCCGCAGTCGTGGTGGGTGGCGATGACGGACGGGCCGGTGTCGTTGGCGGCCCAGGTGTCCCCCCAGTTGCGCAGTGCGGTGATGACCGGCAGGAGTTCGCGGCCCTTGCGGGTGAGTTGGTACTCGTGTCGGGTGCGCTGCCCCGGCTCCCGGTAGGGGATTCGTTCGAGCAGTTCGGCGGCGACCATCTCCTTGAGTCGGGCGGCCATGGCGGGCTCGCCGACGCCGACCCGGCGGACGAAGTCGTCGAAGCGGCGCGTGCCGAGCAGGGCCTCGCGCAGGATCAGGACCGTCGACCTGCTGCCCACGATGTCCATCGCCCGGGCCACCGAGCAGTTCTCGCTCGACCAGGAATCGCGATCGTCCCGTAGGTCCGTCATGCCGTCCAGCCTACCTGACTTGCGGAAGAGTTAGCCAGGTGCTTCACTGGGTCGCGCTGACTTCAGCAAACGCAAGTCAGACCATCGGCCTGAAGGATCTTCCGTGACTACCAGCACCACGGCCCAGACCCCGCCCGCAAAGACCCCGCCCGGAGGTGCGGCAACCCTGCCGGCCGCCACCGCCCGCTCATCGTTCCGTGGCTCCCGCCCTGTGACCCTGATCGCCATGTGCCTGGGCGCGATGATCACGTTCCTGCAGATCACCGCGACGGTCTCCGCCCTGACCACGATCCAGCAGGACCTGCGGGTCGACCCGACCGCCCTGGTCTGGATCCCCAGCGCCTACACCCTGATGGTGGCGAGCGTCGTGCTCTCCGCGGCCACCCTGGGCAGCCGCTACGGGCGTAAGCGCATGTTCAGTGCCGGTGTGGTCGCGATGATCGTCGGCGCAGCCGTTGTGGCTGGCGCTCCGACCGTCGCGTGGGTGATCGTCGGTCAGTTGGTCGCCGGTCTCGGTGGGGCCCTGATCCTGCCGAACAGCCTGGCGATCCTCGGCGCGACCTTCACCGATCCGCACCGACGGACCGAGGTCATCACCGCGTGGTCGGCGGCGTCCGGCATCGGGCTCGCGATCGGCCCGCTCATCGCCGGCATTCTGCTGCGGCACTACCAGTGGCACAGCGTCTACCTGTCGACGATCGCGCTGGGCCTGGTCACCCTCGTCGTCGCCGGTATCGGGGTGGCCGAGTCCCGGCCGAACCCCGCCCGACTCGACGTACCCGGCCTGTTGCTGGGCACCGTCGCCATCGCGGCCGCCGTCTACGCGCTGATCCAGGGCGGCAAGGTCGGCTACACCAGCCCGGTGGTGTCGACGGCCTGGGTCGTCGCGGTCGTCGCACTGATCGCGTTCGTGCTGGTCGAACTGCGGACCAGTGCGCCAATGCTCGACGTACGACTGTTCCGGTCCGCGTCGTTCAGCGCCGTCATGGTCGTCGGTGCGGTGTCGCTGTTCGGTTTCACCGGCGTGGCGATCCTGTTGGTCCTCTTCCACGAACGTGCCCAGGCGCTCAGCCCGCTGGACACCGGCTGGCGGATGCTGGTGCTCTTCGGCACCTACGTGCTGGTCGCCTTGGGTGCCGGACGGGCGATTCGTCGTACCGGCTTCAAGGCGCCGTTGACCCTCGGCCTGGTCCTCGGTGCGGTGGCGAGCTTCGCCCTGGCGAACCAGGGGCCGACCACGTCGTTCGGTCACCGCTGGGTCTGGTTCGTGTTGTTCGGCGCGGCCAGCGCTCTGGTGGTGGCCCCGGCGACGGCGGCGGCGTTGGCCAGCGTCGCGCCCGCCCAGGCCGGGATGGCCTCCGGGGCGGTCAACGCCGCCCGCCAGGTGGGCTCGGTGCTCGGCTCGTCCCTGCTCGGCACGCTCCTCACCACCACGATGGTGGCCGACCTGCCGGGTCGGCTCGCCGCACACCAGGTCGGCGAACCGACCCGTACGGCAGTGCAGGCGGCGGTGGCCTCCGGTGCCAACGGCGACCAACCGCTGCCCGACCCGGTTCGGGCGGCGATCGCCGAGGCGCTGACCTCAGGTGTCCAGGCCGGGTTGCGGATCAACGGCGTCGTCTTCCTCGTCACCGCCGTGCTCGCGCTCACCCTCATCCGGAACCGGCCGCACCAGCACTAGGCAGTCAAGGCGTCGATCGCGCCGGCCGGCAGCTTCAGGCCGGCCGCCGCCACGGTGCAGATCCTCGAGGTACGGGACCAGCGCCTCGCGGATCAGCTTGCTGACCACGACGGGCCCGCAGAAGTCGTTGGTGGCGATGTGCCGGACGCCACGGCCCGCCTCTATCCGCTGGAGTGAGCCGGTCAGGGCTGCTGCGGGGCCGCCTGGGTGGGGATGTGCTCGTAGCGCTTGCGCATGGTCTCGCTGGCGGCCGGGCCGGCGGCGAACACGAAGTCGGCGTCGTCGAGCGGGCGACCGGTGTTGCGGTCCACGATCAGCGGGTCGGCCTCCACCCCGGTGGTCCGGTCGACGAGGATCATGCTGCGCTCGCTCGGATCGAGGCGTGAGTTGCCCCAGGCGGCGAGGGCGACGACGACAGGCCGCAGGCTGCGGCCGAGGTCGGTGAGGACGTACTCGTAGCGGTCGGGCCTGGTCTGGTAGCGGCGACGTTCGAGCAACCCCTGACCGGTGAGGGTCTTGAGTCGGCTGGTCAGGATGCTGGACGAGACGCCGAGGTTGGCCTGGAACTGATCGAATCGGGTGTAGCCGTCAAAGGCATCGTGCAGGATCAACAGCGTCCACCACTCGCCCACGTGGCCCAGCGCGCTGGACAGCGGGCATTCGCGGTCCTCCAAGCGGATCTTTCCGGCCACAACCGTGCCCTCTCCCGATTAGATGCTAATGTCGAAGTTAGTAGGTGCTATTTCAGCAGTAACCATACGACGGGTGCTCAGCCACGTCCGGGAGGGACGCGAAACCATGACTGCCACTCAGGCCGCACCAGCCGTCATTCGCCGCTACTTCGAGCTCGCCGGCCAGCCTGACTCCGAGGACTACTTCGCCCTCTTCGCCGAGGACGCCGTGGTCGAAGACGAGTCGACCGAGTACCGGGGCATCGAGGCCATCCGTCAGTGGCGCCGTGCCGTGCCGCTGGTGTCGTACGAGATCACCGACGTCGAGGCCACTCCCGCCGGCACCGTCGTGACCGCGACGATCACCGGTGACTTTCCCGGCAGCCCGTTCGCCGGCCTCCGGTACCGCTTCAGCGATTACGACGACAGCGCGATCCGGCTGCTGCGCATCGCGCCCTGACGGCCGCCGGGCTCGGGACGGCCGAGCGGCGGACGTGATGACAGGGCGACGGACTTGACGACGCTTGTTTGTGAGTGCACACTTACATACATGCGATCCACCGCCGAGGCCCGTCGGGTCACCGTCCTGAACACCGCGGTGTCGGTGTTCGCACGCGCCGGCTTCCACGCCACCCCGGTCACCGCCGTGGCCGCCTCCGCTGGCATCTCCGAGGCGTACGTCTTCCGGCTCTTCTCCGGAAAGCTCGGCTTGTTCGTGGCGGCGGCCGGAGCGTGTTTCGACCGGATCGCCGCCGCGATCGAGGCGGGTGCGGAGCGTGCCGGGGGCGACAGCCCGGCGGAGATCCTCGAGGCCATGGGCGACGCCTACGCGAAGCTGATCGCCGATCGCGATCTTCTGCTCTTTCAGGTGCAGGCGCAGGCCGTCACGGATATCCCGGAAGTCGCCGAGGCGGTGCGGGCCGGCTACCGCCGGATCGCGACCTTCGTGCAGGATCGGGCTGGCGCCAGTGATGCACAGGTGCAGCAGTTCTTCGCTTACGGCCAGCTGTGCCACCTGATCGTGACCGCCGGCCTGGACCAGATCCCGGAGCCCTGGGCCCGTGCCCTGACCACCGGCATTCGCCACCCCTGAACGAACCCGATGCAGGGCCGCTTCGGCGGCCCACTTCTTGAACTCGCGACGTGTGTGAGTGCACACTCACAAACAAAGGAGAATCCGATGACCACCGACACGATGATCACCGAAGTGGTGCTGCCCGGGGTGGTGGACCCCGACGGCCTCCGGCTGCACCAACGCGCGATGCCTGCCCCCGCCCGGGGGCAGGCGCTCGTTCAGGTCGAGGCCACCGGCATCTCGTTCGCCGAGCAGCAGATGCGCCACGCTCTCTATCCCGGCCAGCCGAAGTTCCCGTTCGTGCCCGGCTACGACCTCGTCGGCACGGTCCGGGCGATCGGTCCCGGCGGCGGCGACGCGCTGTTCGGCACCCGGGTGGCGGCGGTCACCAAGACCGGTGCCTGGGCCACGTACGCGCTGGTCGACATCGACGCCCTGACCCCCGTACCCGTGGGCCTGGACCCCGCCGAGGCCGAGACCGTCGTCGTCAACGGGGTGACCGCCTGGCAGATGCTGCGGGACGCCGACCTGAAGACCGGGCAGACCATCCTCGTGCACGGCGCGAACGGCGGCGTCGGGAGCGTGCTCGTCCAACTCGGCCGACACCTCGGCCTGCGGGTCATCGGCACCGCCGCCGCACGGCATCACGCCGGGCTGCGTGAACTCGGCGTCGAACCGCTCGACTACCGCGACCCGGACATGGCCGCCCGGGTCCGCGAGCTGTCGCCGGGTGGCGTTGATGCCGCCTTCGACCCGGTTGCCGGTCCGGGCGTACGTACCTCGTACGCCCTGCTCGCCCCCGGCGGCAAGCTGGTCGTCTACGGCAACGCTGCCGCCGTGGGCACCGGGCAGTCGGTCGTCTGGGTCTTCGTGAAGCTGCTCACCCGCCTCTACATCTGGAACGCGCTGCCCAACGGCCACCGGGCCCGTTTCTACAACTTCTGGGCCGGTCAGCTCACCCGCCGCGCCGCGTTCCGCCGTCGTCTGCGCGCCGACCTCGGCATGGTGCTCGACCTGCTGCGGCAGGGAGTGATCGTGCCGCAGATCGCCGCCCGCTACCCGCTCAGCGAGGTCTCCGCCGCGCTGGTGTTCGCCGAGGCCCGCAGCCGGGCCGGCAAGGTGGTGCTGGAGCCCTGATCACCGACTACGTCGAGGGCATGGGTGGTTCGGGCGGGCTTCCGTGGGCCCGGATGCTGTCAGCGACGGCAACTCCGGCGAGAACCAGGGTAGCGGTGAGGCCGGCCACCAGCGCGGGAGTGAGCATCAGGACGGGTCCCACGACCGCCAGCACGAGCAGCGCGACAAATCGAGATGGCGATACGCGGCTGAACACCTCGTACTCGAACCGAGCGCGTCCAAGCAGGAACAGCGCGAGCCCGCCGAGGAGAACGCCGGCCAACCACGGCGACGTCTCCCCGGCGGGCTCGCTGATGATGGCTTCGAAGCTGGCGGAGGCTGCCACCACGCCGGCCACCATGAGTAGGTGGGTGTTGGGCGCGGATCGCACGAACCCGCCTGGGTCCCGAGAAGCCTCGATGGCGGCTTTCAGCAGGGCCCGGTGTGGGGTAACAAGCCAGGCGGCCGCGTAGTCGACCGCGAGCGCGGCGGTCCACAGCAGGCTCCGCGTCGGACCGCTGACGAAGGCGCCGGCAAGCCACGGTACGGCGGACACGGCGAACCAGAACATGAATCGACGGGAGCGTTGCTGCTGCGTGCGACCGCCCAGCGCGGCGACGAACACCAGATCGAGGAAGAGCTCCAGCAGGGTCGCCCGCTGGGGCCCTTCATCCTCGCGGGTCAGCCCTACCGCTTGGTCGGTCGTCATCAGGTGCCCGCCTACGTGCTCCGGACTCTCAATGCTAATGAGGGTTCGGCGGCAACTTGGGTAAAGCCGCTGGCCAGCCGCCTTGATCTGCCGGAATTCAGGCTGCTGTGCAGCACGCTCCGACAGGCCCGGCTGTTGGTGCGCATGCAGCCGCGCACCGCGAGGGCGTACGGTGAACATGTCGCCCGGGACCCTGGTGGCCGCCAGACGCCGTCGCCACCAGCCCACTAGGGGCGTTACCGCTCATCTTCTTCATCGCCGCGACGTACCGGGCGTGTCGGCTGATCGAGGACCGAGTCCCGACCGACCCGTCACCGCGTCGTCGGCGTCCGCCGGTCGGTCGCCTGACGCGCGCACTCAGGTTCACCCTCCGTGCGAATTGTTCCGAGTGCCTTAATTAGGGAGTACCAGATGAGTATCGCCAGGGACCGAATCGTCACCGCACTTCGCGAGCGGGGTCAGCAGGCCCGGGCCGACTGGGTCGAGCGCGAACTGCCGGAGCGCGTGGACCCGGCGAAGCACAGCGGGCTGCTCGCCACCCTGAACCTCAACCCAGCTGATCTCGTCGACGCATCCTCCCCTTGAGGATTGCCCTGCTCGGACCGGTCGCCTGGCGTACGCCCCCACGTCACTACGGCCCGTGGGAGCAGGTGACCGGCCTGCTCGCCGAAGGGCTGGTCAGCCGCGGGTTCGACGTGACGCTCTTCGCGACACTGGACTCGGTCACGTCCGCCCAGCTCGACGGAGTCTGTCCCCGGGGGTACGCGGACGACCCGGACCTGGACGGTCGGGTGTGGGAGGCGATGCACGTCTCCCACGCGATGGCCCGCTCGGCGCAGTTCGACGTGGTGCACAGTCACCTGGACTGGCTGCCCCTGGCGTTCGCGGAACACTGCCGCGCGCCGCTTTTGACCACAGTGCACGGCTTCTCCGGCGCGGGGATCCTGCCCGCCTATGGCCGAGCCCGCTCGTCGTACGTGTCGATCTCCGACGCCGACCGGGCACCGGAGCTCGACTACGTGGCCACGGTGTACCACGGCGTCGACGCCGGCGCTCTGCCGTTCACCAACGAGACCGGTCCTGGGCTGGTCGCCTTCGGCCGGATCCACCCGGACAAGGGCACCCACACCGCGATCGAGATCGCCCGCCGCGCCGGCCGGCGCCTGACCATCTGCGGGATCGTGCAGGACGAGCGGTACTTCGCTGAACAGGTCGCCCCGCACATCGACGGCGACCAAGTCGTCTTCCTCGGGTCGGTGGGTCCGCGACGGCGTGCCGAGGTGCTGGGTGACAGCACCGCACTGCTGCACCCGATCGCGTTCGACGAGCCGTTCGGGTTGTCGGTCGTGGAATCGATGGTCTGCGGCACTCCGGTCGTCGCCTACCGGCGGGGGTCCATGCCCGAGGTCGTCGACGAAGGGGTGACGGGTTTCCTCGTCTCCACCGTCGACCAGGCCGTCGAAGCGATCACCCGGGTCGCCGGCCTCGATCGGGTGGAGTGTCGGGCGCGGGCTCTGAAGCGCTTCAGCGCGGACCGGATGGTCACCGACTATCTCGCCGTCTACGACCAGCTCGTCCACCACTGACCGACCCGCACCGCTCCCCGTTTCGCCGGTCACACACGCTGACCGGCGTGCGCCGTCCCCGCGTGAGGTTCACCCCGTACTCCTGCGGTGGCCGACAACCGGAAGGCCCGACGTTCATGCCCAGCTACGGATTCCTCAGCACTCACCCACCGACCCGGTGCGGACTGGCCACGTTCAACGCCGCCCTTGCCGCCCAGTTGACCGCCGACGGCACCCGCGGCGGCATCGTCCGGGTCACCGATCACGGCGACGACCAGCGGCCGGTGCCCGGGGTGGTGCACACCTGGTCGGCGCGTGACCCGGCCGGCTGGCGGGAGGCGGCGACCGCCCTGAACGCGTACGACGTGGCGATCGTCCAGCACGAGTACGGCATCTATCCCGGCACCGACGGCGAGGAGATTCTGCCGTTGCTGCGGCGGCTCAGCGTGCCGAGCATCGTGGTCCTGCACACCGTGCTCCGTCAGCCCTCGACCCGGCAGAAATCCCTGTTGGAGCAGATCGTGGCGACCGCCGGGGCGGTCGTCACGATGACCGACACCGCCCGCGACCGGCTGCTCGTCGGGTACGCCGTGCCAGCGGGGAAGGTGACGGTAATCCCGCACGGCGCGGCCGAGCTTGCCGGTGTACCCGTCGACCGGCGTACCCGCCCGCACCTGCTGACCTGGGGGCTACTCGGGCCGGGCAAGGGCATCGAGTGGTCGTTGCGGGCCCTGGCGCGGTTGCAGGACCTGGACCCGACTCCGACCTACACGGTGGCGGGGCGCACCCACCCGAAGGTGATCGAGCACCACGGTGAGGCGTACCGGGCGGGGCTGCACCAGCTCGGCGCCCAGCTGGGCGTCGCGCACGCCGTCGACTATCAGGACGTCTACCACGAGCAGGAGGCGCTGGGCCGGTTGATCCGCTCTGCCGACGTGGTCGTCCTGCCCTACGACTCCCGCGAACAGGTCACCTCCGGCGTACTCATCGAAGCGGTGGCCGCCGGGGTGCCGGTCGTGGCGACGGCGTTCCCGCACGCCGTTGAGCTGCTGACCGGTGGGCCCGGTCTGGTCGTACCCCATCAGAACCCGGCGGCACTGGCCAAGGCGATCAGGCGGGTCCTGACCGAACCGGGCCTGACCGCCCGGTTTGCCGGGCGGGTTCGTCCGCTCGCCGCGCACCTGCGTTGGCCTGCGGTGGCGGCGCGCTACGGCACCCTCGCCGAAGAACTCGTCGACGCCCGCTCACCCGCCGTCACCGCCGTGCCGGCGTGACCGCGACCACCGGACGCCTCCGGACGTCAACGGGTGGGCGCTGGGTGACGGCACCCGCGCCGAGCTTCGCGCACCTGACTCGACTGAGCGACGACACCGGTCTGTTCGAGCACGCCCGGCACGCCATCGTCCGGCGTGAGCATGGTTACTGCACCGACGACGTGGCCCGTGGCCTGGTGGTCGTCAGCCGCGAGCCGGAGCCGAGCGAGGAACTGCTCCGGCTGGCAGAGCGATACCTGGCGTTCCTGACCCACGCGCAGGACGCTGGCGGCGCGTTCCGCAACCGGCTCGGGCACGACCGGCGCTGGGCCGACGAGCCAGGGCTCGGCGACTGGTGGGGTCGAGCTCTGTGGGGCCTGGGCACGGCCGTCGCCCGCAGCCCCGCCCCGTGGGTACGCGAGGAGGCGCTGGTCGCCTTCAGCCGGGGCGCCACCCGGCGGGCAAAGGCCCCGCACACGATGGCCTTCGCCGGTCTGGGCGCGGCCGAGGTGCTCCGTCGTCACCCGGGTCACGTCACCGCCGCATCCCTGCTGGCGGATGCGGCCAGCACGATCGGCCCCCCGGGCTCCGATCCGGGGTGGCCGTGGCCGCGGCAAGAGTTGACGTACGCCAACGCCGCCCTCGCCGAAGTGGTCATCGCCGCGAGTCAGCTTCGCGAGGGTGGCCCACCTCTCGACGACGGCCTGCGCATGTTGACCTGGCTGCGCAATGTCCAGCTCCGCGATGGGCGGATGTCGGTCGTACCCGCCGGGGGGTGGCGGCGCGGCGCGGTGCGGCTGCACCACGACCAGCAACCGATCGAGGTCGCCGCCTTCGCCGATGCCTGTGCCACGGCGGCCACGGTCACCGGCGACTCAGAGTGGGACAACGGGGTGCGGCAGGCGGTCGGGTGGTTCCTTGGCGACAACGACCTCGGCACACCGATGTGGGATCCGGCGACCGGCGGTGGCTACGACGGGCTGACCGCGCACGGGCCCAACCTCAACCAGGGCGCCGAGTCCACCCTCGCGCTCATCTCCACCCTGCAGCACGCCCGGCGGTGGTCGTGACCCAGGGTCTGGCCGTCCGGCAGCACGTCGCTCTCACCCCGGATCCGCGCCGTGTCATCGTCAAGCTCTTCGTTCCGGGTGAGGATGCCGCAGTGGTACGGACCCGCGCGCAGGCGCTCATCGACCGGGTCGCGCACCTCGACGACGAGGAGACTGCCCGACTGCTGCGGGACACCCTTGACCGGTTCGGCGCCCGGCACCGCGACCTGGCCGGCACCTTCCGCCACCATTACGACCTGGTCCGGCACCGCGCCGCGCGGGCCCGGGATCTCTCGCCGAACAGCCGGCTGCTGGTCGGCGCCTACTTCAGCCACGAGTACGCCGTCGAGGCCGCAGCCCTGTGCAACCCGTCGATGGTGGCCCACCCGGACCAGACCGATCTCGGCACCGGGCAGCTGCGCGTCGCCGTCAGCCTGCGTCAGGTCGGGGAAGGTCACGTGTCCTCGATCGGTTTCGCCACCGCGATCGTCGGGCCGGGGGAACAGCTCGTGATCGCCGATCGGGCCGGGCCGTTGGCCGTCGGGCAGCGGACGGGCGTACGGCACCGCCGGGACCTGCTCGTTGCCGGCCTGGCCGAGGAGGACTGCGACAACGAGGTCGCGGCCACGGTGCTGAACGCGTTGCCCGAGTGGTACGACGAGGCCGCCTTCGAGCGGGTGCTCGGCAACCTGCCACCCGACCTGCTCTCGCGCAGCACCGGGTTGGGGACCGTCGAGCAACTGCGTCGTACCAACGCCGGTAGCTACGCCACGGCCTTCCCCGCCGACACGGTCCTGCACGAACGGGTGCTCTGGCCAGCCACCCCGGCGGAGAGCAACGGCATGGAGGACGCGCGGTTCGTCCGCTTCGTCGATGACTCCGGGCCGGTGTACCGGGCCACCTACACCGCCTACGACGGCCGGAACATCGCCACCCGGGAGCTGGCCAGCGACGACCTGCGCCGGTTCGAGATGACCCCGATGCGCGGGCCGGGTGCCCGGAACAAGGGACTGGCGCTGTTTCCGCGTACCGTCGGCGGCCGGCACCTGGCACTGTGCCGTGCCGACGGCGAGACCATCGGCCTGACCGCTCTGGACGGCGAGAGCCGCTGGCGGGCCCCGACCCCGTTGCACGCACCGGGCGAGAGCTGGGAGTTGATCCAGGTCGGCAACTGCGGATCACCGATCGAGACCGACGCCGGCTGGCTCGTACTCACCCACGGTGTGGGGCCGATGCGTCGGTACGCGATCGGTGCGCTCCTGCTCGACCTGTACACACCGGAGCGGGTCGTCGCGCACCTGCCCGGTGCGCTGCTCGCACCCGACGAGAACGACCGGGACGGGTACGTACCGAACGTCGTCTACTCCTGTGGAGCGCTCGTGCACGACGGTGAGCTGTGGGTGCCGTACGGGGCGAGTGACGCGCGGGTGGGATTTGCCACCGTGCCGCTGTCCGCGCTTCTCAGCGCAATGGTCGAGGCCCCACTGTCAGGCAACTGGGGCGAATGAGTGCCGGTGGTGCGGCCCCGGCGGCCGGTTGGTCACCGGCAGCCGGGGCGCATCGGTCAGGACTCAGACCTGCGGCGTCGATCGAGGACCAGCAGGGCCGCGCCGGTGGCGACGGCGACGCTGCCGATGCCGGTCAGGACGGGCAGCAGGGCCACGCCGCCGCTGCCGCCGGTCACGGGCAGCGTTGTGCGGGTGGGCCGTGCCGTGGGCTGCCCGGTCGGTGTGCCCGTGGGGGTGCCCGTGGGCTGGCCGGTTGGCGTGCCGGTCGAGGTCTGGGTGGGCGTTCCCGTCGGCTGGAGGCAGACGGGGGCGTTGAGGGTGTTGGTGTCGAGGGTGACGGCACCGGTCTGTGCCAGGGCGCGGCCCTGGAGGGTGGCGCCGGTGTTCATGGTGATCGAGGCCTGCGCCAGGATGTTCCCCATGAACCGAGTGCCGGTGCCGAGCGTGGCCGAGCTGCCCACCTGCCAGTAGACGTTGCAGGGTGAGGGCCCGTTGATGAACACGACGCTGCTGTTGGACGCGGTGATGAGCGTCGAGGCGATCTGGAAGATGAACACCGCCGCCGGGTCACCCTGACTGTCGAGCGTCAGGGTTCCGGTCAGCTGCGCGGCGCCGATCCGATAGACCCCGGGGAGCAGCGTGCTGCCGCCCAGCTCGGCCGGGTCGTTGTATGCGGTGGTCAGGTCATTCTTGGCCTGCAGGGCAGCGGCGTCGCCGAGGTGGGTTTCCCCGCCGACGATGCCCGGCGGGAAGCCGGGCGCGGTGTTGCCAGGGCTGACGCCGAGGCTCTGGGCGAGGAAGCTTGGACCGGTGTTGGTGACCGTGGAGCCGGCCAGCACGGAGAAGTTCGCCGCCGTCCCGAGTCCCACCGGTGCTTCGGCGGCGCTTGCGCCGGTGCCGCTGACGAGAAGCACGGCGGCGGCTGTGCCACTGGCGGCGACGGCCGCCAGTGCGGACAGACACGCAATTCGTAAAAGTTGCAAAACCGATGAGATGGATGTGGCGGGTGAGGTGAAAGAGTGGCCGGTCGGTCAGGCGCGAACGATCGGCAGGCGAGGAACGTGGCGGGGCGAGGTAGCCTCACCGCTCGCACTACGTGCTCCCGCCACCCGGGAGGACAGGGGAAGGTGGAGCGTGGTCGACGTCGGCGAGGTGGTGCGTTGGTTGCAGCTCAACGCGCCCCGGGGTGGCCCGGACGAGGTGTCGCAGCTGGTGGCCCGAGCGGCGCCCAGGATCAACGCCAGCGAGATCGTGATCTATCTGGCCGACTACAAGCAGACCCTCCTCGTGCCGCTGCTCGGCGCGGGGTTCGACCGGGACCAGTTGTCGATCGAGACGACGCTCGCCGGCCGGGCCTTCACCAGCCTCGACATCCAGCGCGCGCCCGACAACCCGGACCGGGTGTGGGTGCCACTGCTGCTCGGGTGTGAGCGGATGGGCGTACTGGAGATCGTCTCGCCGGCCGCCGCCGACGAGACGATGGATGGTCCGGCCTGGGAGGTGGCGGTGAACATCGCCCAGATCCTGGTCAACCGCCGGCTCTACGGTGACGTGGTCGAGCGGATGCGGCGGCGGATGCCGATGCAGGTCGCGGCCGAGATCGTGTGGGGCCTGCTACCGCCGCTGACCTTCGCCACCGACGACCTGGTGGTCACCGCCATCCTCGAACCGTGCTACGACGTCGGCGGCGACATCTTCGACTACGCCTTGAACGGTGACGTGCTCAGCGTCGGGCTCTTCGACACCTGTGGCCACGGCATCAAGGCGAGCACCCTGGCCTCGCTGGTGGTCAGCGCGTACCGCAACGCCCGTCGGTGCGGCCTCGACCTGGTCGACACCGCCATCAGCATCGACCGGTGGGTGCGGTCCGAGCACCCGAACTCCTTCGCGACCGGGTTGTTGATCGAGTTGGACCGTCGGACCGGCCACCTCAGTGTGATCAATGCGGGGCATCCCGGTGCGATGTTGCTGCGTGACGGCAAGGCCGTTCGGGAGCTTCCGGGGCCGACCGTGTTGCCGCTCGGCCTGGGCCACCTGTCCTCTCGCCGACCACGGGTGCACACGGAGAATCTGCACCCGGGCGACCGCATCCTCGCCTACACCGATGGCATCACCGACGCCCGTAGCGCGCAGGGGGAGCAGTTCGGGCTGGATCGGCTGGTGGACTTCGTCAACCGCGCCCTCAACGACGGGCTGCCCAGCCCGGAGACGATGCGTCGCCTGGTCCGCGCGGTCGTCGGCTACCAGGACGACAAGCTGGAGGACGACGCGACGGCCCTCTTCGTGGAGTGGCGGCCACCGCACCTGCCGCTCGCGCACCTCCGTGACCTCGCCGGGGCCAGCGGAGCCTGACCTCGCCGCCGACGCGCGAACCCCGCAGTGGGATTTTGCACTCGCAGTGCACTTGTCTCCGATTGTGGGGCTGTCTAGCGTCATCTCATGGCTGACTCATGGACCTTCGCCGTGGCTCGTGACGACCTCGGGCAGACCACGCTGGTCGAAGGTCGCACCCCCGCCGTGGCCGACGGCGAGGCGCTGCTGCGCGTGGACCGCGTCGGCCTCACCGCCAACAACGTCACCTACGCGGTGCTCGGCGACGAGATGCGCTACTGGCGGTTCTTCCCCCCGGACGCCCAGGGTCTCGGACCGACATGGGGCCTGCCGCCGCTCTGGGGCTTCGCCGAGGTGGCCGCCTCCGCGGTGGCGGGGGTCGAGGTGGGGCAACGGATCTACGGTTACCTCCCGCCCGCCGGTCACCTCGTGGTGCGGCCGGACCGGGTGGACGCGACCGGGTTCCGCGAGGCGAGCCCGCACCGTGCCGACTTGCCGTCGCCGTACAACGCGTACCGGTCAACCACCGGTGACCCGGCGTACCAGCGCGATCAGGAGGATCTGCTGATCCTGTTCCGCCCGCTGTTCTTCACCTCGTTCATGCTGGCCGACCAGGTTGTCGACAACGACTTCTACGGGGCCGAGGCGCTGCTGGTGTCGTCGGCGTCGAGCAAGACCGCGTACGCCGCCGCGTTCGAGCTGCACCGGCGCGGGCCGCGCCTGGTCGGTCTCACCTCACCCGGCAACCTGGCGTTCACCCGGTCGCTCGGCTGCTACGACCAGGTCGTGTCGTACGACGACATCGACACCCTCGACGTGGTCCCCACCGCCTACCTCGACCTGTCCGGCGCGCCCTCGACCCGGGCCGCCCTGCGTCGGCGTCTCGGTGACCGGCTCGTCCGGGACATCGCGGTCGGGCTCACCAACCAGACACCGAACGCCGACGCCGCCGAGGAGGTGTTCTTCGCGCCGGTGCAGATGCGCAAGCGCAGCCACGACTGGGGCCGCGACGGGCTCGACCAGCGGTTCACCGCGGCCTGGCAACGCTTCGCCGCCGTCGTGAGCGGGTGGCTCGACGTTCGGGTGGGTGCCGGGCCGGCGGCCCTGCAACACGCGTGGCTCGACGTTCTCGCCGGTCGTACGCCGCCCCGGGTGGGCCACGTCATCCAACTCTGAACGGCTGGCGGGGTGCCGGGGCTCAGGCTGCGATGTCCTCGCTGAGCTGGTGGCGTAGCGCGGCCAGCGAGCGGGTGATCAGCCGGGACACGTGCATCTGCGAGACGCCGATCCGGTCGGCGATCTGCGACTGGGTCAGGTTGCCGTGGAAGCGCAGGCTCAGGATCTCGCGTTCGCGTTCCGGCAGCGTGGCGAGGGCCGGGCCGAGGGCGACGCGGAGTTCGACAAGACCGAACGCCTCGTCGTCGTCGCCGAGGGTGTCCCCGAGCTCCCGGCTGCCGTCGGCCCCGGTCGGGGTGGACAGCGACGTGGCCCGGTAGGCACGGGCGCCCTCCAGCCCTTCCAGGACGGTCTCCTCGGACACGTCGAGGTAGGACGCGACGTCGGCGACGGTCGGCGAGCGGCCGAGGGTCTGGGTCAGGGCGCTGTTCGCCGCGCTGATCGACAGGCGCAGCTCCTGGAGGCGGCGGGGCACGCGTACCGCCCAGGTGCGGTCCCGGAAGTACCGCTTGATCTCGCCGATGATCGTGGGAATGGCGTACCCGCTGAAGTCGACGCCTCGGTCGTGGTCGAAGTTGTCCACGGCCTTGATGAGCCCGACGAAGGCGGTCTGGGCCAGGTCGTCGTCGGGCGCGCCGCGTCCGCCGTAGCGGCGCGCCAGGTGCCGGGCGAGCGGCAGCCACGCCTCGATGGCGCGGTCCCGCAGTGCCGGGCGGCGGGGATCGTCGGCCGGGGTCGCCTTCATCGCGGCGAGGAGCTCGTCCGGGCTCTGGTCGCTGCTCCGCTGTGCGGTGCGGGTGCTGGTCGCGTTGTCGACGATGGTGGCCATGTGGATGGTCCTTCCCGCAGGCCCGTCGATCGAGTCGACCGGAAGGATCTCCGAACCGGCTAACGCCGGGGCGCACATACGGGCGAAGGTGCGCTGTCGCAAGGCCACGAGCACGGGCCTCGCCACCGCGTCATGCCGTTCACTTGACGACCCGGACACTACCCGAAAGACTGACTATTTTCTAGCCGAAAGTATGAGCTGGCGTTCGCGGGAGAACGCGCTCGGGTCAGCCGCTGTGGTCCGAGGCGTCGACAGCGGCCGGGGCCGGCGGGGCCGACTTCACCGCGAACGGGTGGCGCAGTTGCCGCATGGCCTCCTCGCTGCTGTCGAAGGTCACCGCAGGTCCGTCCAGCGCGTCGCCGTTCGAGGTGGCGAGGAACAGGGCAGGTCGACCGTTGTCGTTCGATGTCATACAGGAATCCTGTCTCTACGAGAGGGGTGCGTCTGAGGCCTCGGCAACGTCGGCCGTGCGACCCGGTGACGCTTCGGCGCACACGCTGGCGCCCGAATGCAGGTGTCCTGTGCACGGGCGAGCGCCCGGCGACACCGACACCCCGCACCATACCCGGCATCGCCGCCCCGTATGCGCCGCCGACGAAGCCGCGTCGCTTGTGGCGAACGGACCGTCCGAGAATTCTGTAATCCCACCCGCTGCCGCGAGTCTCCGATCTTGAGGGCGGGCAGCGCACCCAGCGTGGGCACCGCGCGGACGAGCACCCAAGGAGTGAGACCCATGTCGTCAGCCGGTCGAGCACTGCCCGATGTCGGGTTGGTCGTCGCGGCCCGGCAGGGCGACCAGCGCGCCCTCGACGACGTCGTCGCGGCCTCGCTCCCGCTGGTCTACAACATCGTCGGGCGTGCGCTTCGTGGGCACGCCGACGTCGACGACGTGGTCCAGGAGACATTGGTACGGGTGATCCGGTACCTGCCCGCGCTCAACGACCCGGCGGCCTACCGGTCCTGGCTGGTGGCGATCACCATCCGCCAGGTGCGTGACTGGGAGACGCGTCGGCGCGTCGCGCTCAACCGCGATGCCGGGCTCGACGCGATCCACAACGTGCCCGACCCCGCCTCCGACTTCGCGGGGATGACAATTCTCCGGCTCGGCCTCACCGACCAACGACGCGAGGTCGCCGAGGCGACCCGTTGGCTCGACCCGGACGACCAGGAACTGCTCTCGCTGTGGTGGCTGGAGGAGACCGGCGAGATCACCCGGAACGAGGTCGCCGACGCGTTCGGGTTGTCACCCGGGCACGTCGCGGTGCGGATCCACCGGATGAAGGAGCAGATCCAGAGCGCACGCGGCGTCGTACGCGCGCTCCGCGCCCGCCCCGGCTGTCCTGACCTGGGGGCCGTGACCGCCGAGTGGGACGGCACGCCCAGCTCGCTGTGGCGCAAGCGACTGGCTCGACACGTCCGCGACTGCGCGTTCTGTGCCCGGCTGGGAAGCACGCTCCTGCCGATCGACAGGCTGCTCGCCGGCCTGCCGCTGCTGCCGCTGCCAGCGGGTCTCGGCGCCCATCTGCCGAGCGTGTCCGCCCCCGCAGCCGCCGCGCAGGCCGTCGCGCTCCCGAGCCCGACGGTCGGACCCGCCGCCGGGCCGACCCCACCCGGCGGGGTGTCCACCGATGCCGGCGGTGGCCAGAGCGTCGTCGACCTCGCGGTGAACCGGCCCCGTGGCCTGGTGCCGTCCCTGGCCGCCGGTGTGGCCGCAGCCGTCGTGGCCATCACCATGGCGGTGGTGATCCTGCCGGACGATCCGTCCGCACCCTCGTGGGCGGCGCCGCCGTCCGCGACGCCAACCGCCGTCGTCACCCCGAGCGTCGCGCCCTCGCCGAGCGCACGGCCCTCGTCGAAAGCTCCGGTCACGCCGGTGGTCAGCTCCGCGCGCAAGGGCGTCGGGGTGTGGAACTTCGCCGGGGCGAGTCAGGCGTTGGCGAACTCCAAGGCCGGCTGGTACTACACCTGGGGCACCCAGCATCCGGGGATCAGCACTCCGCGCGGTGCGACGTTCGTGCCGATGATCCGCAGCGCGGAGAACGTCACCGCCACGGAGCTGGCTCGGGCCAAGGCAGCCGGGCCGTACCTGCTCACCTTCAACGAGCCGGACCTGCCGGAGCAGGCGAACATGACCGTCGAGCAGGCGTTGGACCTGTGGCCGCAGTTGATGGCGACGGGTAGCAGGCTGGGCAGCCCGGCGGTCGCCTGGGGTGCGCCGGATCCGCAGGGGTGGCTGGACAGGTTCATGACCGGCGCGCAGGCCCGCGGCCACCGGGTGGACTTCATCACGCTGCACTGGTTCGGCGCGGACTTCACCACCGCCACCGCGGTGGCCCAACTCCGGCAGTATCTCCAGGCTGTCTACCAGCGGTATCGAAAGCCGATCTGGCTGACCGAGTTCGCGCTGATCCGCTTCGGCGCGGGCGGTTCGCAGTTTCCCAGTCAGGAGCAGCAGGCGGCCTTCCTCACGGCGGCCACCGCCATGCTCGGGCAGCTCTCGTATCTGCAGCGCTACGCCTGGTTCGGGCTGCCCGCCACGGCCAAGGACCGGTCCGGGTTGTTCCGCGACGGGGCCGAGGCGACACTGGTCGGCCGCGCGTTCCAAGCCGCCCGATGAGCAGGGGCGCCCGGGTGGACGAGCAAGCCACTGTGGAGCGCCGGCCCGCGCGTCGCGTCCGGGCCGGGCGGATGGTCGGCGTGGTCGCGACCCTGGTCGCCACGGCGCTGACCGTCGGTCTCACCCAGGGCTGGGGCCGCACCGATCAGGCGCCGGTGGCCGCGTCGGCCGCTGCGTCGTCGGCCGCTGCGTCGTCGGCCGCTGCGTCGTCGGCCGCTGCGTCGTCGGCCGCTGCGTCGTCGGCCGCTGCGTCGTCGGCCGCTGCGTCGTCGGCCGCTGCGGTGCCGACCGCGCCGGTGGTGCTCAACGGCACCGACGACGCCTTCATTCAACTGCTGATCCCGATGAACGAGGGCGCACTCGCGCTGATCGACCAGCTCGACACCCGAAAGGCGGACGCTGATCCGTCGTTGCGGGCCCTCCTCGGCGAGCTTCGGAAAGCTCATCAGGCCGAGTTGCGGGACCTGCGTGGGCTGTTGGCCGCGGGCAACGTGCCGGAGCTGAACATCCACGAGGGGCACCAGATGCCCGGCATGGTCACCGAGGCCAGCCTCGCCGAGCTGCGTGCCGCGCCCGACGCCGAGGTGCCGTCCCGGGTGGCTGCCCTGATCCGGGCGCACCTCGCGCAGACCGTGGTGCTGTGCCGGGGCGAGCAGACCGCCGGGGGAAGCCCGGAGTTGAAGGCGCTCGCCGGCCGGATCCAGCAGGCGCGGACCGCCGAGCTGAGCACGCTGGACAACCGGCCCGGCGCGCCCACCACCGCACCGGTCGGCTGAGCGTGTCGTCCAGAAAACCGGCCGATGCGGACGTCTGAGCTGCCCGCCGACGTCCGGCCCACGTCCCGCGCGTCCCACCCCGCCGGTACGTCGGACACCGTCCGTCCGACCCGTCACGCGACGCACCGGCTCCGCAGCGCACCGCCGCCCGACGCGGTGCCGACGGCAGGTTGGCGCGGTGGCCACCGCCGCGCCGCCGGCCGCGCCGCTGTCGTCGCCCCGATTCTGATGGTCAGTTTCGGGTGGCTGCTGGCGATCCTCGTCGCGCCGCACGTCACCCTCTCGCCGGGTGCGCGAATGGTCGCCCTCTTCTGCCACCTGACCTGCCTCGTGGTGGGCTTCGGCGCGGTGCTGACGGTGGACTGGTTCAGCCTCCGCTGGCTGCTGCGCCGAGAACCGCTCGGCACCGTGCTGACCACCGCACGCGGCGCGCACCTGCTCATCTGGCTGGGCCTGGTGGGTCTGCTGGCCAGTGGGGCCGCCCTGGGGCCGGACACGTCGTCCGGGCTGGTCTGGGTCAAGTTGCTCGCGGTGCTGGTGGTCGGCATCAACGGGCTGTTCCTCGGCCGGGTACGGGATCGGCTCGTGGCCGTGCGGGGCCGCCCGCCCTGGTCCGTCCTGCTGCCCGGTGTCGCCGCCGCCACCATCTCGCAGATCGGCTGGTGGACCGCGACCCTCGTCGGCTTCTGGAACGCCAACAACTGACCGCCGCCAACAACTGACCGCCGCCAACGGCTGCCGGTCGCGACAGGCTGCCGGTCGCGACCAGTTGGTGGTCGGTGGTCAGGCCGGTGTCGGGTGTCTCGCCGCGAATCGGGCGCGGGTCAGGAACGCGAGTTGGGCGCGCTTGTCCGGCATGTCGATCTCCGAGTCGAAGGTGAAGCCCTCGATCTCCAGTCGGCGCAGGGCGAGGTGGTTGCGGACGTCCGGCTCGACCACGATCCGCTGTGCGGCCGGGTCGCGGAACAGGAAGCGGGCCACCGCCGGGCCGGCCGCGTTGGTGAGGCTGCGGGCGAGGCGTTGGTCGGGGCTGAGTAGCAGGTGCATCCCCACGTCGCCGGGTTGGACAGGGTAGCGCTCGCCGACCGGGTCGGCCTCGGGCTGGTAGCTCTGGAAGAGGCCGACCGGCTCCCCGTCAATCATGATCAGGTACGCGTGGTGGGTGGGCAGACTGTCGACAAAGGCGTAGATCTCACGGACCTCTTCGAGGGTGTGCGAACCCATGCCCCAGAACGAGTTGCGGGGCATCGTCACCCAACCGTGCAGGAGGGCGGCGTCCCGGTCGGGATCCACTGTCACCAACGTCAGCTCGCCGAGGCCGGCGATCTTCTCCTGGTACGTCATCGGGCGCTGTCCTCTGTTCCATCCGGAGCGCAACTTAGGTTACCCTCCCCTAACCAAGGACGACCTTACCTGGAGGGGTGCGTGAAACGGAACTGGGAGGCCCTGGTCCTCAAGGCCATGGGAGGTCGGGACTTTCAGTTG
The DNA here is from genome assembly GCF_003857055.1 of Micromonospora inaquosa. Lineage (GTDB taxonomy): Bacteria > Actinomycetota > Actinomycetes > Mycobacteriales > Micromonosporaceae > Micromonospora > Micromonospora inaquosa. The sequence goes on from NZ_QGSZ01000328.1 coordinate 21,262, forward strand.
ACCGTCCTGAGCACCGAGTCGATCGACGGGCATTACCAGCGGCTGCTCCTGGACGGGGGCGGCCTGCTGGAGGCGTGCGGGGTGCACCCCACGATGTGGATCCGGCTGTGGTTCGACAATGACGGCCGGGCACACCAGCGCGCCTACACGCTGGTCGACCCCGACCCGGCCACCGGCCGCTTCACCCTCGAATTCGCCATCCATGACGGCTGTGCGGCCCGCTGGGCCACCACGGCCAAGGTCGGCGACACCATCGGCGCGACAGTTCAGGGCACTGCGTTCGACCTGCCCGACCCCGCGCCTGAACATCTCTACCTGGTTGGCGACGCGGCCTCACTGCCTGCGGTGAACAGCCTGCTCGACGCCGGTGCCGACATCCCGGCGACCGTCTGGCTGGAATACGCCCACGAGGGCGAGAAGGCGCTCGCGCTGCGGGCCCGGGCGCACCACGAGGTCACCTGGGTGCCACGGCGCGAGGCGGGCCAACATCTCGTCGACACGGTCTGCGCCGGCCTGCCCACCAGCGGCACGGGCCATTACTGGGTGGCCTGCGAGGCGGCCACCACCCGGGGCATCACCCGACACCTCCGCAAGACGCTGGGCATCGACAAGGAGCGGATGACCTCCCTCGGCTACTGGAAAGCAGCATGAAGGGCCGGCTCGGCACCCTGACCGCGCTGTACGTCACCCAGTACCTCGGCGTCGGCTTCATCACCGTCGGGCTCACCGCCATCCTGCGCGACGGCGGTACCTCGCTGGACACACTGGCACTGTTGCAGATCGTCGGCCTGATCTGGCCCATCAAGTTCCTCTGGGCACCGCTCCTCGACCGGTACGGCTCACGGCACCGCGGTCACTACCGTTCCTGGCTGCTCGTGCTGCAGAGCGCCCTGGTGCTGGCCCTGCTGGCGCTGCTGCCGTTCGCCAGCCCGGCCGACGCGCTCGGACCGATCATCGCGATCTGCGCCGCGTACGTGTTCTTCTCGGCCACCCAGGACATCGCCGTGGACGCCGTCGCGGTGCGGATGCTCGCCGAGTTGGCCCGGGGGACCGGCAACGGCATCCAGGTCGCCGCGAGCTACCTCGGCAACCTGCTCGGCGGCGGAGCCTGCGTCCTGGTCTACGACCAGTTCGGCTGGGCGCCGGCGATCGGCCTGCTGGCCGCGATGACGGCGGTCGGCCTGCTGGTGGTGTGGCGGTTCCGGGAGCCGCCCCGCACCGATCGGGTGGAACGGGTCGGCACTGCCTATCGGGCGCTGCTGTCGGTGTTCGGTCAGCCCGGCTGCCGGTGGTGGACGTTCGGTGTGGTGCCGCTGGTCTACGTGGGCGCGGGGATGGCGTACGCCCTGGTCACGCCGGCGCTGGTCGACGCCGGGTGGTCGTTGGGTCGGATCGGCGTCGTCACCGGCGTGGTGACCAGCGCCCCGGCCATCGTGACGGGTCTGGTCGCGGGGCTCGGGATCGGGCGGTTCGGGCGCGGTGGGGTTCTCGTGGCCGGCGGCCTCGCGCTCACGGTGTCGACGTTGTTGCTGCTGCCGCTAATGAACGGCCAGGCCCCGCTGGGCGGGACGGTCACCGCGCTCTGCTGCTTCATGGTGGCCTACACGATCGCCAACGTCGTGCTCTACACGGTCAACATGGACTACTCGCGGCCCGACACCGGTGGCACCGACTTCACCGTCCTGTCGTCGTTCGGCCTGGTCTGCTCGTTCGTGGCGTCGTCCATCGGTCTCGCGGCGGCCGACCGGGTCGGCTACCCGCCGGTCGCGGTCGCGGCCATCGTGCTGGTGGCCGCCGGGGTCGCCCTCGGCCTCGCCCACCAGCGGCGATTCCCGCGCCGGCCCGGCCCGACCGCCGGCCTGAAGGCCGAGCAGCCCATCGCCGGGGAGCCGGCCCAGCAGCCCATCGCCGGGGAGCCGGCCCAGCAGCCTGCGGGGGACGGCGTCAAGGCGGTGGCGTGACCAGCGTTCGGCCGGCCACCGACACCGCGACGTCGTGGTGGTCGACGGAGGCGGCATGCGGCTCTACCTGACCGCGCTCAACCCCACCGACGCCGTCCTGGACGGGTTCCTTCCGGCGGCGGCCTCGCTTGGGCTGCCGGTCACCGTGCTGACCGACCGGCCCGCCGAATGGCCGGCGGACGTGCGGGTGGCGCGCTGCGCGGTCCGCGACCCGGCGGCGGTGGTCGCGGCGGCGGCACCGACCCGACCGATGGCGCTACTGTCCAACAGCGACCACCTTCAGGAGGTCACCGCGATCGCCGCCCGCAAGCTCGGCCTGCCCGGCAAGGACCCGGACGCCGCCCGTCTCTGCAAGGACAAGGCCGCGGCCCGCCGGGCGATCGCCGCTGCGGGCCTCGATCTGGTACGCGCCGTCACCGTCGACCCCGGAGCCGCGCCGAAGGTGCCGAGCGGGATGTTCCCGGCGGTGGTCAAACCCCGCGAGGGGGTGGCCAGTGAGGACGTGTACCTGGTGGTCGACCACGCCGAGCTGGCCGCCCGGGTCGCCGAGATCCGGGGCCGCCGGCCCGGCTTGGCCCTGGTGGTCGAGGAGTACCTCGACGGTGAACTGCGGACCTTCGAGACCCTCGGCGACGGCACGGAGCTGGCTTCCCTCGGCGGGTGGCGCACCGGCCTCGGCCCGCCACCGACCTTCACCGAGGAGAGCCTCGCCTGGTCGCCCCCGGCGGAGCCGGCCCGCACCCAGCTGCGGGCGCGGCTCGACGCGCTCGGGGTCGGCTTCGGCGCCTGCCACACCGAGTACGTCATCTCCGACGGCCGGGTCCGGCTCATCGAGGTGAACTACCGCCTCATCGGCGACCGGATGGACCTGATCCTCGCCGAACTGCTCGGTGTGCCGCTGTTCGAGTACGTCATCCGGCTGCACCTCGGCGAGCCGCTGGCCGCCCTCGGCCTGCCCGACGCCGTTGACCGTCACGCCCGGGTCGAGTACGTCTGCGCGGACCGGTCCGGCCGTCTCGTCGCCGCGCCGGGCCGGCTGGACACCGTCCAGGGCGACGTCCGGCTGCGCTGCCATCCGCTGCGCGAGGTGGGTCGCACCGCCGAGCACACCGGCACGAACCGCGACTACCTCGCCGTGCTGCACGGCATCGGCCCCGACGAGGCCACCGTCCGGCAGTCACTGGCCGCCCTCCGCGGCGCCCTCCAGTGGACCATCGTCGAGTGAGCGACGACTGCGAGCGGGAGGTCTTCGCCCGGGTGCTCGACGCCCTGCTGCGCGAGGATCACCTCGGTCTGCTCAGCGCCGGCCGACCGGACGGGCCCGACTGGTGGCAGGTGCCGCACCCCGCCGGCCTGCTGCGCATTCCGGTCCGACCCGACGGGTTCCAGCAGGCAGTGCGCAGCGCCGCGCCGATGGTGCTGCTGGTGGGCGGCGACGGCGACCCGCAGCGTACGGAGACCCTCGAGGGGCTGTTGACGCTGCTCGCGCCGCACGACAACACCGAGGCCGAGGCCGGCTGGCGGGACTTCGGCGCCGAGTGCCGCGCCGATCTTCGGGCCCGGCGGCTCGCCGCCCGGAACCGGCCGCGGGTGCTCACCGAGGTGGCCGCCGAACGGGCGATCACCCCGACCGGTCCGCCGGCGGCGCTCCTGGACGACGTGCTCGCCGCCCACCACGGCCACCCCGTCTACCCCACCGACCGGTGCCGGCACGGTCTGCGCGACGACGAACTGCTCCGGTACGCCCCGGAGCACGCCCCACGTTTCGCGCTGCGCTGGTACGCCGCTCCCGCCGAGGACGTTCGGCTCGCTGGTGCACTCCCATCGTGGTGGCCGCGGGCGCCGCGAGCGGATCAGCTGCTGCTGCCGGCGCACCCGATCACCGTGGCCCGCGACGCGCTTCCGGTGGCCGACCTGCCGGTGACCCCGGTGCGATCCACCCTCTCCATGCGGACGGTGGCACTCGACCACGACCCGTACCTGCATCTCAAACTGCCGCTGCCGACCGCGAGTCTCGGCGCGCGCAACCGACGCACGCTGCAACCGGGTTCGCTCGCCGACGGCGCGGCCGTCGCCGCGCTGCTCGACCGGATCGCCACCAGCGAACCCAGCTTCGCCGGTCGGATCCGGCACGCCGACGAGAGCACCTGGGCGCACGTCGACGGTGACGAGCGACGCGGTTTCCTGCTGCGCCGGTTTCCGCGTGACCTGGCCGACGTCCAGGTGGTGCCGGTCGCGGCCCTCGCCGCCGCCGACCCGGTGGCGGGCACGGTTCTGGAACGGATCAGCCCGCACCGGCCCGTGCCGCTGTTGGAGTCCTACCTGGACCTGTTGCTCGACTGGCACGTCTTCCTCTGGCTGCGTCACGGGATCGCGTTGGAGGCGCACCCGCAGAACATCCACCTGCTGGTGCACCCGGACGGCACGGTCGGCCTGCTCTACAAGGACAACGACGGCGCCCGGCTCGACACGCGGCACGACGGCCCGAACGGGCTCGTCCTGCACGACGACCGGATGTGGGCCGGTGACCCGCAGGAGCTGGCCGACGTGTTCATCACCATCACCCTGCACCTGGCCGCGGCCGCGCCCCTGGTCGCCCTGGCCGGCCGCGGGCTGCCCGTGCCGTCACCCGCCGAGGCGCTGGTGCCCCGGCTCACCGCCGCGCGCGACCGGTGGGGCGACGGCCCGGCGGCGCGCACCTTCACCGAGCGGGTCCTGCACGCCACCCAACTGCCCATCAAGGCCATGCTCACCGCCGGCACCCTGCTGCCCAAACAGCGGTTGGGCTGCGCCGACATCAACAAGTACTACCTGCGTACCGGCCCGAACTATCTCCGGGAGACACGATGACGAGCGCTCGGTTGTGCTCCCGGCCGGCCACCGACACCGGCCAGCTCGCGGATCGGGCCGCCGCCCACGCCGTCTTCGGTTGCCTGCTGCGCGAGCTGGCCCCGCCGGACGGCACCCCGACCGTGGCCGACGGTGCCGTACGGCTGCTGCTGCCGCACCTCGACGTCACAGTGCGCTGCGAGGTCGCCCGAGCCTCGCCGCTCGGCGCGCACCGCTACACCGGCCCGGTGCAACGACACATCGACGGCGGGCGGTGGGAAGACCTGGACGCGGACGGGTTGGCCGCTCTGGTCGCGGCGGAGCTCGCCACTCGTACCGGCCTGGCGAATGACGAGTTCGTCGAGCAGGTCCGGGCCAGCCGGGACACCGTGGCCCGGCTGCTGGCCGAACGACCGGCCGAAGACCCGACCCCCACCGGTGAGCAGGCCATCGACGCGTACGTCGACTCCGAGCAGTCCCTGGTCTTCGGCCACCCGCACCATCCCACCCCGAAGTGGCGCAGCGGTGACCCGGGCAGCTGGCGGGCGTACGCGCCGGAGCTGCGCACGGCGTTCCGGCTGCACTGGCTCGCCGTACCGGATGACCTGAGCGCCGACGCCGGGCCGTTCGATTCGCTCGTGGCCATGCTCGACCCGCCCCGGCCCCCGCACGGGCACCGCGTCCTGCCGGTGCACCCCTGGCAGCTGTCGCTGATCCCGCCCACCCATCCACGGCTGCGCGACCTGGGGGCGGCCGGTGTGCCGGTCCGGCCGACGGCGAGCGTCCGCACCCTCTACGCCCCCGCTGCCGACCTGTTCGTGAAGACCAGCCTGCACGTGCGGATCACCAACTGCCTGCGCAAGAACGCCCGCTACGAACTCACCGGGGCGGTGGCGCTGACCGACCTGCTGTCCCGGGTGCCGCTCCCGGACGGGGTGGTGCTGCTCGCCGAGCCCGCCTACCGCACTGTCGACGCCCCCACCCTCGACGAGGCGTACGGGACGATCCTGCGCGGTGGACTGCGCCCGCACCTGCGTCCCGGCGACACCCCGGTGCTGGCGGCGGCGCTGGCCGCCGCGCCTCTGGTGACCCCGGATCCGATGGCCTGGTGGCGCGCGTACGTCGACCTGCTGGTGCCGGCGGTGCTGCGCAGCTGGCTCAGCCACGGCGTCGTGCACGAGGCGCACCTGCAAAACGTGATCGTCGTGCTCGACCGGGATCGCCGCCCGGTACGCATGCTGCTGCGTGACCTGGAGGGGGTGAAGCTGGACGCCGATCGGTGGGCTGTCTGGCCGGACGGCGTCCCGGTGCAGGTCCGCTCCGGTTCCCGGGCCGCCCACCGCCGGATCGTCTACTGCCTGTTCGTCAACCATCTCGGCGGGATCAGCGGGGCTCTGGCCGACGGGCGGCCGGGAATCGAACGACGGCTGTGGCAGGAGCTGCGGGCCGTGGTCGAGGCGGTCGCCGCCGACCTCGGTGATCCCTTCGAGTTGCGCGCGCTGCTGACCGGCGAGCCGCTGCCGGCCAAGGCGAACCTGCTCGTCCGGTGGCGGCGCGACGCCGACCGGGCCGCACCGTTCGTGCCGGTGCCGAACCCGATGGGTGGGCCACGTTGACCAGGCCGGCCTACGTCCACGACCTCGACGCGCTGGCCGGGCAGGCCCGAGCCATCCGGGCGGCGCTTCCCCAGCCGGTCGAGCTGCTCTACGCGGTAAAGGCCAACCCGGACCCTGGTGTGCTGCGCACCCTCGCTCCGATCGTGGACGGGTTCGAGGCCGCGAGCCGGGGCGAGCTACGGAGGCTGGCCGAGGTGCTGCCGGGACGGGCGCCGGCCGCGTACGCCGGGCCGGGCAAGACCGACGCGGACCTCGCCGCCGCGCTCGCCGCCGGGGTGCGCCGCATCCACGTCGAGTCGCCCACCGAGCTGACGCGTCTCGGCGCGCTCGCCACCGCCACGGGCCGGTCGGCGCAGGTGCTGCTGCGGGTGAACCTGCCGGTCGACGTGCCGGGCGCGAGCCTGGTCATGGGCGGTGGTCCCAGCCCGTTCGGGATGGACCCGGCCGCCGCCGTCCGGTGCGCCCGCCGCCCGCCCGCCGGCATCGACGTACGCGGAATCCACGCCCACCTGGCCAGTGGGCTGGACGCACCGCTGGCCGCGACGGTCGCCGCCGCCGTGGTCGGTTGGGCAGTGGCCGAGGTCGACGCCGCCGAGGTCGACGTGGGTGGGGGCATGACCGTCGACTACACCGACCCGGCCGCGCGGTTCGACTGGGAGGGTTACGGCCGGGCCCTGGCGGACGTCCTGCACAGGCACCCGGGAGTGCGGCTGCGCATCGAGCCGGGCCGGTCGGTCACCGCCCACTGCGGGGCGTACCTGACCGAGGTCATCGACGTTAAGCGTTCCTACGGCGAGTGGTTCGTGGTGGTGGCCGGCGGCACGCACCACCTGCGGACACCGGCGGCGAAGGGGCACGCGCAGCCATTCACGGTGCACCCGCGACGCGGTGCCGGCGGTCCCCGTACCGACGGTGGTCCGGTCACCGTGGTCGGGCAACTCTGCACCCCGAAGGACGTGCTGTCCTCCTCGGCCACCGCCGGGCCGATCGGCGTGGGCGACGTGCTGGCCTTCGCCATGGCCGGGGCGTACGCCTGGAACATCAGCCACCGTGACTTCCTGCTGCACGAGCCGCCGCGATTCCTCACCGGTGACCTGCGGGAACTGGCCGCCGAGTGGGCGGCGCGGCCGTTCGGGACGTGAGCCAGGGAGGCTCGGCCGGCGGCCGGTAAGCGGCTCGGTTGGCTCGGCCTGTTATCGATAACATGCTATCTTTCACCCGGGAGTGAAGGGCACGCTCCCGGTCACCTGAGCCAGCCGGCGAAGACGCGCCGAGGGGTCTCCCCTCCCGCCGACCACCCGGTCGGTGACCAGTCCGGGCCCCCGTCGATGCCAGGCGACCACGGTTGGTCGTCGGACGATGTCGCGCCGGCCGCATGCCCAGCTTCCGACGCTCCACCGCAGGCAGCCCTGGCGCCGACGGATGGCGGTCGCACACCCCCGGTGCCGCCGCCACGCCACGAGCACCAGACGCCGAACGGCAAGGAGCCCAAGCAATGCTGAGACCCAGGTTCTTCCTCCCATCCATCGCGGCCGCGGCGCTTCTCCTCGCGGCCACCACCGGCGGCGTGTTGAGCGGCGGCTTCGGTGCGACGGCGGTGGCCGCCACCAACGGCACCCTCGCGGCGACCGCCGGTTGCGGCAAGGCCCCCACACTCGCCAGCGGAACGCGGACGATCCAGAGCAGCGGACAGAGTCGTACGTACAACCTGCGGATCCCGGACGGGTACGACCGGAACCACCCCTACCGACTGATCTTCGGCTTCCACTGGTTGAACGGCTCGGCCAACAACGTCACCTCGGCCGGCTACTACGGGCTCCAGCCGTTGTCGAACAACAGCACGATCTTCGTCGCCCCGCAGGGTCTCAACGCCGGCTGGGCCAACACCAACGGTCGGGACCTGACCCTCTTCGACGACATCTCCCGGCAGATCGAGAATGACCTCTGCGTGGACACCACCCAGCGCTTCGCCCTGGGCTGGAGCTACGGCGGGGCGATGAGTTACGCGGTGGCCTGTGCCCGGCCCACGGTCATCCGCGCGGTCACCGTGCTGTCCGGCGCCAACCTCAGCGGATGCAACGGGGGCACGCAGCCCGTCGCGTACTTCGGCATCCACGGCATCTACGACAGCGTGCTGAACATCTCGCAGGGTCGGCAGCTGCGCGACACGTTCGTGCGAAACAACGGCTGCACCGCGCAGAGCCCGCGCGAGCCGAGCCGAGGCAGCCTCACCCACATCACCACCGCCTACTCGGGTTGCCGAGCCGGCTACCCGGTGCAGTGGGCGGCGTTCGACGGGGACCACACCCCCAGCCCGGTCGACGGGTCGGGCAGCCCCAACGACTCGCGGAACTGGACCTCGGGTGAGATCTGGAGGTTCTTCAGCCAGTTCGAGTCGACCACGCCTCCGACGGAC
>NZ_QGSZ01000218.1 GCF_003857055.1 Micromonospora inaquosa
TCTACGCGGTCATCCGCGAGCTGCAACGACTCCTCGCGACCTGGACCGGCGCCTGCCTCACCTGCCACCAACCCGTGAAGCCGTTACACCGCAACAAACGCCACAGAACCTAACAAAGCACTACTAGTGCGGGCCACCGCCGGTCGCCCGGATCCGGCGCAGCGTGACGGCGGCGATGATCGCGGTGATCATCAGCAGCACCGCGCTGACCACCGCCGCCAACCGCATACCGTCGGTGAACGCCCGCTCGGCGCTTTCCAGCAGCGCCGGGCCGAGTCGGGCGGACACTTCGCCCGCGGCACCGAGGGTGGACCGGGCCGCCTGCACCGCGTCCGCCGGCACCCCCTCCGGCGGCACCACGTCCCGCATCTGCTGCCGGTAGATGGCGGTGCTGATGCTGCCCAGCACGGCGATACCCAGGGCGATGCCGAGTTCCTGCGCGGTCTCGGTGATCGCGGACGCGGCACCGGTACGCGCCGGCGGCGCCGCGGCGACCACGATGTCCACGCCCAGCGCCAGCACCGGCATGATCCCGCCGAACAGGAGCACCAGCCCGGCCACCACGTACCCGACGCCGGAGTCGTCGTTCGTCCGGCTCACCACGAGCAGCCCGATCGCGGCGACGACGAGCCCCAGGGTGGTCTTTGCACCCGGCCCGATCCGGCGCCCGACGATCGGCGTGACGATCGTGGTGACGATGCCGATGAGCAGCGGCGGCAGCATCCACAGCCCGGCCATGATCGGCGACTGGTCGGCCACCAGTTGCAGGTACTGCGCGCTGAGGTAGCCCACCCCGCCGACCGCCACCGCGCCGATGGTCAGGGCGAGCACGGACACGCTGACGGTGCGCAGCCGGAACAGGTCGAGGTCGAGCAGCGGTGCGGCGACGGTCCGCTGCCGGCGTAGGAACACGGTGCCGAGGACGAGACCGACCGCGACCGTCACCAGCGGTGTGACGGTCAACCCGTCCTCGGCTACCCGCTTCAGCCCGTACACGATGCTGAGGATCGCTCCCAGCGCGGTCAGCGCGCCGAGCAGGTCCATGCGGCCCGGCAGCGGGGCGCGGTGCTCGGGCAGCAGCACCGGCCCGAACGCGAGCAGCAGCACCATCACCGGTACGCCGATCAGGAACGTCGACCCCCACCAGGCCACTTCGAGCAGGGCCCCGCCGATCAGCGGTCCGACCGCGGAGCCGGCCATGAAGCTCATGAACCAGATCGAGATGGCTGTGGTGCGCTGGGCCGGGTCGTGGAACATGTTGCGGATCAGCGCCACCGTCGACGGTGCCAGCGTCGCGCCGGCGACGCCGAGCAGGGCCCGAGCGGCGATCAGCGTCTCGGCGTTGGGCGAGAAAGCGGCGACCACCGAGGCCACTCCGAATGCGGCGGCGCCGATCAGCAGGAGCAGGCGGCGGCCGATCCGGTCGCCGAGGGTACCCATGGTGATGAGGAAGCCGGCGATCAGGAAGCCGTAGATGTCGACGATCCACAGCAGTTGTGCGGCGGTGGGCCGAAGGTCCGCGCTGATCGTCGGGGCGGCCAGGTGCAGCACGGTCAGGTCCATCGAGACGAGCAGGGCGGGTAGAGAGAGGATGGCCAGACCGAGCCATTCCCTGCGCCCGGCCCGTGCCGGAGTGACTGTGTCGGTTGTGCTCATGGCTTCCTTCACGCGTGCGACGTTGCCGGGCAGAGCCCTCATCGTCTGGTGGAAAGCGCGTGCTCAGGGAGGCCGGGTTGATCGTATCCCCCGTGGTGCCACCCTCGGCTGGCATACTTGACCGCATGTTGGCGGGAGAACTGGGGGCCTTCCTGCGCAGCCGCCGAGAGGCCGTACGCCCCGCCCAGGTCGGACTTCCGGTCAGTGCCGGCCGGCGTACCCCCGGTCTGCGCCGCGCCGAACTCGCCACCCTCGCCGACGTGAGCGTCGAATATCTGGCTCGGCTGGAGCAGGGTCGGGACACCCGACCCTCGGCCAGGGTGCTGCGAGCGTTGGCGCGGGCGCTGCTGCTCAGCGAGGAGGACACCGAATACCTGCACCGGCTTGCCGCGGTCACCTACGGCATCGAGCTCGGCCCCCGTACCCGTGATGTCGTGCGTACCGTCCGGCCTACGGTCCAGGCCGTGCTGCGCCAGCTCGAGCCGGCGCCGAGCTTCGTGGTCAACCATCTGGGCGACCTGCTGGCCTGGACCGGGGCGTACGAGCGGCTGGTCGGCCCGCTCGGCGTGCTCGACGGCGACCCGCCGAACGTGCTGTGGTTCACCTTCGTCGACGACCGGGCCCGGACCGCGTACCCGGACTGGGAGACGGTCGCCGACGAACACGTCGCCGACCTGTACGAGCTGCGCTGGGGCGATCCCGCGGTGGACGAGTTCGCCCAGAGGCTGGCACGCCGGGCCGGCGAGGCGTTCACCGAGCGCTGGCAGCGGCGGCCGCTCGGCAGCCGGCGGACCGGAGTCCGCGAGCTGTCCCACCCCGAGCTGGGTACGCTGCGACTCTCCTTCGAGATGTTGCAACTGTCCGATCCGGAGCTGCGGCTGGTGATCCTCCTGCCGGCGGAGGAGCAGACCCGGGTCAGCCTGGAGAAGCTCCAGACCGACCTCGGGTCGTAGCCGGGGGCCGCAGGTTAAAGATCAAGTTAGTCCCGCAGCGCCGCGACGGTCTCGTCCCAGCCGGCGCCGCGCCCGATGGCGCTCCGCAGCCGGATCACCGCGCGTCGCTGGTTGAGGCCGAGCGCGCCGATCACCCGGTCACCGCGGCGGTACAGCGCCAGGAAGGCGTCGGTGTCCGGTCCACCCCGGACGAACGCGGTCTCCTCGCCCGCCGGCAGACCGACGAACTGCACCCTGTCCCCGTTCCAGTCGGACCAGAAGTACGGCACCGTGGCACAGGACCGCCTGCCGTCCGGGTCGACCGCGTTGCGGGCCGCGACGGTCGCCTGCTCGGCTGCCGTGGTCCAGTTCTCCAACCGCATGACCTGCCCGAACGTCGGGTTGAACCAGCGCGCCACGTCGCCGGCGGCGTACACCGAGTCGACCGCCGTGGACAGCGTCTCGTCGCAGACCACGCCGTCGTCCAGCTTCAGTCCGGAATCGGCGAGCCAGTCGGTGGCGGGTACCGCGCCGAGGCCGACCACGACCAGGTCGGCCGGTAGCTCGGTACCGTCGGCGAGCCGGACCGCGCGGACCCGTTCCTCGCCGACGAGATCCGCCACCGGGCCGCCGCAGCGCAGGTCGACGCCGTGCCGGCGGAGCACGTCGCCGAGGACCGGGCCGAACTCGGCGCCGACCGCCCGCAGCAGCGGTGCCGGCGCGGCCTCCACGACGGTCGCCGCGACTCCTCGCCGCCGGGCCGCGCAGGCAATCTCGGTGCCGATGAACCCGGCGCCGACGATCACCATCCGGGTGCCCGGCACCAGCGCCGACCGGATCGCCCTCGCGTCATCGAGCCCACGCAGGGTGTGCATGCCAGCCATTCCGGCTGTGCCGGGCAGCGGGCGGGCAGCGGCCCCGGTGGCCAGAACCAGGGCGTCGTACCGGATCGGGGTGCGGGCCACGGTGACCGTGCGGCCATCCGGGTCCAGGGCCGTCGCCGGGGCGCCGAGCCGCAGGTCGACCCCGAGGTCGACACGCAGCGAGTCCTCGGTCCGGAAGTACGGCGTCTCGGGTTCCTCCGGACCGTCGAGGAACTCTTTGGACAAAGGCGGCCGGTCGTACGGCAGGTGTGGTTCGGCGCCGATCAGCGTGATCGGGCCGGTGTAGCCGATCAGTCGGGCCGCCTCGACCGCGCGCAGGCCGGCGAGGGACGCCCCGACGACGACGAGACCTGCGGTGTCCACTAGTGCTCGGGCGGGGAGAGCAGGCCGAGCTGGCTGAGGAGGCTCATGTCGTCGGTGAGCCCCCACCGCTCGACCACCTGGCCGGCGACGAACCGGAAGATCTCCACGCCGCTGACCTTGAAGCTTCGGCCGGACGGTGGCACCCCGTCGAAGTCGCCCTCGTGGGTCCCGGACACGGTGAAGGCCATCGACACGTGGTCGTCGTTCGCGGTCAGGTACCGACGCTCCAGGCGCAGGTCCGGGAAGGCGGTGCTGAGGGTACGGAAGAAGGCGAGGAAGCCGGCGCGACCCGGTCCCTGGCCCGGGGCCGGGTCGTGGTCCACGGCCCCTTCGGCGAACAGCGCGTTCACCCCGGCGTCGACGTCACCAGCGTTGATCGCCTCGATCGCCCTGCTCAGGGTGGCCTCGTTGGTGGCACGGGTCATCGGATCCTCCTAGCCGACCGGGGCGGCCGGGACCGCGGAACGGGAGTGGACGGGTCGGTACGTGTTGGCCCGGCGCTCGGTGACGATGGTGTCGGTGAACGCCCGGATCCGCTGCACTTCCTCCGGTCGCTGCGACTCGGGCAGGTGGTGGAAGGCGTCGTAGTGCTCCTTGCTCTCCCACTGGGCGTACAGGATGATGAACGTCCCGTCGACGCCCCGGCAGATCGCGTGCGCGCGGTAGCCGGGCACGGTCATCAGCCACTCGTCGCGCTGCCCGAGGGCGTCGACGAGGGCCTGTTGGTTCTCCGGCGCGCACTCCATCACGATGATCACGGTGTGGTCGTCGCGGTGCGGGCCGATCTCGAGGTAGCCCTGGTCCTCGTGGTGCTGGACGAAGACCGCCTCGGTCTTGAGCAGCCGCACCGAGGTGGCGATCTGCTGGAACAGGGGCACCACGTTCTGCTGGTACCTGGCCCCGGCGTAGCGCGCCTCCAGGTCGGCCAGGCTGCGCCACTGCACGTAGTTCGCGGTACCCGGCGAGTCGACCGCGCCGTGCACGGTCGACGAGACCCAGCCGGGGTAGTCGGCGCTGTCGACGATCGCCTTCATCTCGTCGACGATCCGCTCCTGCTCCTCGGCGGTGTTGCAGGTGAACATGTTGAAGACGGCCAGGTACCCGTCTCCGGCCCTGATGAACGGCATCTCGAATTCCTCTCCTGGTGTCCGTACCGGTCCCGGTGGATCCCCGCCCCCGCTCAGGCCCGGGTGGCCTCGACGACGCTGCACAGACCGCCGCTGACGATCCGCGACAACTTCAGCCCGACCTGCTGGAACAGCGCATCGAACTGGGCCCCGCTGCGCTGGCGGCCGCCGCTGATCACGAGCATGTCCAGGTCCATCAGCTTCACCGTCAGCGACGGGTTGGTGTCGTCCGGCAGCACGGCCTCGATCAGCAGCACCCGGGCGTCGGGGGCCATCACCTCTCGGATGTTGGCCAGGATCTGCCGGGACGGCTCGTCGTCCCAGTCGTGGATGACGTTCGACAGCACGTACGCGTCGCCGTCGGCGGGCACCGCCTCGAAGAAGTCGCCGGCGACGAGTTCGGCACGGTCGCGTAACCCGGCGGCGTCCAACGGCGCACCGGCGTCCTCGATCACCTCGGGCTGGTCGAACAGCACCCCGCGGGCGGGCGGCACGGCGGTGAGGATCTGCGCGAGCAGGGTGCCGTGGCCGCCGCCGACGTCGACGATCCGGCGGAAGCCACTGAAGTCGTACGCGGCCACGGTCGGCGCGATCACCTGGCGGGACAGTTCGGTCATCGCGTTGTCGAAGATCTCGGCCACGTCCGGGTTGTCCCGGAAGTGCTCCCACACCTCGACCCCGTGGATGTCGGCGAACGCGGGCTCACCGGTGCGGACGGTCTGCGCCAGGCCGTCCCAGGTGTGCCGGTCGGCCGGCAGGGCCACCCAGCGGGCGAAGTTGCGCAGCGAGTGCGGCGAATCGCTGCGCAGCGCCTCGCCGACCTCGGTGAGGGCGAAGATGCGGTCGGGCAACTCCTGGAACAGACCGACGTCGGCGCAGGCGCGCAGCAGCCGGTAGAGCGTCTGCTCGTGCGCCCCGACCGCGTCGGCAAGGTCCTTGACGGTCCGGGCACCGGAGCCGAGGTGGTCGGCCACGCCCAGCTCGGCGGCAGCGCTCACCGCCGACGCCATCCAGCTCGCGGTGGCCAATTTGAGCACCTGCATGGCCGGTGGGAGTTCGGTGTTCTCGACCTGCATGACAGGTACGCCCTCCTTGTGTCGAGCCTCGGCCGGGGTGTCGGGCCGGGGTCTGTCGTGGTTCGTGGCGGTCGCCGGGTGGCCCGGCAGTCGGTCGCCCACGGGCGGAGCCGCCGCGGGCACCGGGGCGTCAGGACCGGGTGGACGGGGCGCGGCGGACGTCCCCGGCCTGCACCTGGCACGTCGTTGCCCGGCCCTTGAGCAGGCGGCCGAGCAGCGGCGACTTCTGGCCCAGCAGACAGCCCAGGGCGTGCCGGTAGATCATCGGCGCGGTGAGGCCCCGGGTGCCGGCCTCGATCCGGGCGGCCAGGTCCTTGAGGTCGAGCGGGTCTGCCGCGACCCGGTGCCGGATCGCCAGCAGTGGCACGTACACGTTGCCGCGCTGGAAGATCAGGTCCGCCAGGGCGAGGGTGAGCAGGGTGTGCGGGACCGAGCCCTGCGGGAACGACAGCCCTCGCCCGGCCATGGTCAACCGCATGTGCGCGCCCCGGCCCGCGACCGGGCCGAGCACCTTCGACTCCCGGCAGGTCGCGTCGAGCGCGGCACGCAGTTCGGCGTACGCGCTCTGGAGCCCGGCCACCGTCTCCGGGTCCATCGCCCGCAGGGCGTGTACCGAGATGTGCGCGCCGAGGTTGTGGTGGTGCGCGTGCCGCAGCCGGGTCACCTGCTCCGGGTCGGTCTCGTTGGCCTGCCGGTACACCTCGTCGGAGACCATGACCACCGCCGCCGGCATGGTCATGTCGCTGATCGTCTTGCCCAGGCTGACGACGTCGGCCCGCCGAATCGCGTCCTGGTGGGCCAGGTAGTGGGTGCCGCTGCGCCAGCCGCCGGTGAGGACCTCGTCCACGCCGACCAGGTAGCCCAGCTCGTCGCGGAGCTGGTCGATCGCGGTCAGCAGTTCGGTCGGCAGCATCCGGCAGGATGCACCCTGGATCAGCTCGAACCACACCAGGGCCAGGTCGCCCTCGCGGGCCACCCGCTCGAACTGCGCCACCGCGTCCGGCGCGAACGGATCCAGATAGACGAGTTTCGCGTAGTACGGCCGGAACGCGTCCTCGACCGACTCCGTCTTCTGCGGGCCGTACTTGCTCAGGTTGAGTGAGAACAGCGTCTTACCGCCGTAGTTGCCCCGGAACGTCAGCACGGTACGGCGGGCCGGCCGGGCCAGGGCGGCCAGGGTCACCGCCAGGTGGTTGCCGATGGCCCCGCTGACCGACGGGAAGGCATGCGCGAGTCCGGTCAACCCGGCCAGTTCCCGTTCCAGGTCGACGAGGTAGTCGTGGTCCGGGTCGTGCCGCTGGAGCACCTCGGGTACCAGGTCGGGCGGGTTGTGGCCGCGCAGGTTGCTGCCGAAGCCGCCGGCGCAGTCGATCACGTCCCGGCCGTCGCCGACGGTCAGCCGCCCGCCGGCCGCCCGGCGTACGTCCACGTTCAGGTTGAACGTCTTGGCCATGTCGGCGACGGTCGGGTTGATGTGTCGACCCCAGTACTCGACAGTGGTCGCCGGGTCGGCCTCGATCTGCGCCATCACCTTCCGATGCCGGTCGTTGATCACGCCTGCCCGGTCGAGCACGTCCAACACCACCTCGGCGCAGACGACGTTGCCACCATAGGTGGAGGTGTGCGCGAAGCAGTCGGTGTGGTTGCGCCAGATCTTCTGCGCCTCGTCGGCCATGGTCAGCGCGCCGAACGGCACCTGCCGGTCGGCCATGGTCTCGCCGAACACCACCGCGTCCGCGTCGATCGGGTTGGCGAAGATGTCCGGGCCGGTCAGCTCCAGGTCGCCGCAGCACAGGACGACCATCCCGCCGCCCTGCCGGCAGTCGCGCAGCAGTTCCCGCAGCCGGGGGTCATCCAGGTCGGTGTCCGGTTCGCGGACCACGATCACGCCCGTCCACGGGGTGCCCGCGTACCGGCGGGCCGCCTCGTCGGCGGTCGCCGCGCTGACCACGTGCGGGATCAGCGCGGCGTCCGTACCCGCACCGAGGGGATCCATGAAGTCCTGGTACCGGTTCCGCGGATCGAGCAGCAGGACCCATCCGCCGTTGTCCCGCCCGTCGCGGACGGCGGTGTGCCGGGTCAGCTTGATGGCCGCGGACAGCGCCTCCAGACCGGAGCTGAGCAGGTAGCTGACCCGTGGGCCGTGCGGTCCGACGTGCACCAGGTCGTCCAGCAGGTAGCCGAGCTTGGCCGCCGACGGGTTGACGTAGTTGCTCGCCATCAGGAAGTTGCAGCGCTGGTCCCGATTGAGCCGGGCGATCAGGTCGAGGGTACGCGTGGACGCGGGACGGAACACCGATTGCGCAGCCGTGGCCGGCATGGCGTCAGCCCTCCAGCTTGAGCGCGGCGACCGGGCAGGTGAGCACGGAGTTCGTGGCGGGCGCCCGCTGTTCCTCGGGAATCTCCCGCCCCTCGAAGTGGAAGACCAGGTCGCCCTCGTCGTCGATGAGGAACAGCTCCGGGGCGGCTGTCTCGCACACGCCATGTCCCTCGCACCGGTCGCGGTCAACGGTAATGCGCATCAGGACCACCTCGCCAAGTGGATGTTCGGGATCTGTCAGGTGTGCAGAGTCGTGGGCAGCGCGGCCAGGCCGCGGATGGTGTTGTGGCGGCGCCAGGTCGCCTCCCCGACCTCGATGTGCTCGACCCGGGCGGCCAGCTCGTGCAGGAGCGCGTGCGCCTCCAGCCGGGCCAGACCCTGGCCGACGCAGCCGTGGATGCCGTGCCCGAAGGCGAGGTGGCTGGCCACGTTGTGCCGGGTGACGTCGAAGGCGTCCGGGTCGGTGAAGACCCGCTCGTCGCGGTTGGCGGCGGCGTACAGCAGGAACAGGCGGCTGCCGGCCTGCAGTGTCGTCCCGTCGGGCAGCTCGTGGTCCTTGGTCACCAGCCGGCAGAACCCGCGGGCGGGGGTCTCCAGCCGGACCACCTCGTTGAACGCGGCAGTGATGAGCGACGGGTCGGCGCGGACCTTGCGCCACTGCTCCGGGTTGTGCCCGAACAACCAGATCGCGCTGGCCAGCGCGCTGACCGTGGTGTCCAGCGACGGCACCAGGAAGTCGCCGAGCAGCACGGACAGCTTGCTCGCTTCGACCTCGCCGGAGTCGACCGCCGCGACCAGGTTGGCGCCCCAACTGTCCGAGCGCAGGTTACGTGAGGTGGCGAGCTGGTCGAGGAACTCCCACAGGCCCTTGAGCACCGGGAAGCCGCTCATGGTGCGCTCGTTCATCGGTCCCAGCGCATTGAACCCGGCGGAGGCCCAGGCGAGCAGGTTGCCGGTTTCGTTCTCGGGCCAGCCGAGCAGGTCCGGGACCATCGAGACGGGGAACTTCTGCGCGAATTCCGGTACCGCGTCGAACGAGCCGCGCTCGACGAGCTCCTCGACCAGCACCTTGGCCTTGTGCTGCACGTGATCCTGGTGCTGGCGCAGTGCCTTCGGGGTGAGCTGCCGGCCGATGACCCGGCGCAGCCGGTCGTGGTCCGGCGGATCGCTGCCGATGGTGCCACCGGCCATCACCCGGTTGAGCTCCTCGCTCAGTCCGACGCCGGACCCGGAAGAGAAGGTCTCGTAGTCGTGCAGCGCGGCGTAGACCTCGGCGTGCCGGGCCATCGCCCACACCTGGTACCTGCTCAACCAGACCGCCGGGCCGAGGCCCCGTAGCGCTCGATAATTGTCGTACGGGGCCAGCACGGATTCGTCGGAGTAAAGGTCGACGTCGGATGTGGGGGTTGCGGTCGCGACAGTCACATCGAGCAGCCTTCCCGGTTTATCGGACTACGGCGGCGGAACGCGCAATGCGAGACTTCAGAAATGCGAGGAACCGGTCGGTAACATACCGGCGATGGCCAATAGAATTGCCGGTACCAGTTTTCGGGGAAGTCCTCGGGGCGGTCAAGGCCGCGATCTTCAAGTCTTGGCGAAGTTTCGTCGGGTTGATGTCAACTCCGCGCCAGCCATGCCGATGACGTAGCGAAGGTCGCCCTGTCAGTGCCAGCCTCAGCGGGGACTGGCTGGACCGTGGGGCGGTCCACAGAATACGTGGGGAGGCGTGGGGCACCAGCATGACCGGTGCCCACCCGCCAGCAAGATCCATCAAGGGGGACGGCAATGTCAGGAAAGACGTTGAGATTGGCGATCATTGTTGGCAGCGTCCGGGAGGGACGCTTCGGCCCG
Organism: Micromonospora inaquosa; assembly: GCF_003857055.1. Classification (GTDB taxonomy): domain Bacteria; phylum Actinomycetota; class Actinomycetes; order Mycobacteriales; family Micromonosporaceae; genus Micromonospora; species Micromonospora inaquosa. The sequence continues at coordinate 10,210 of NZ_QGSZ01000218.1, forward strand.
ATCGTCGCGAACTGGATCACCGAGCAGGCCCAGCAGCACGGCACGTTCAAGGTGCACCTGGTCGATCTGGCCGAGGTCGACCTACCGCTCGTGCTCGGACCCGAGCCACCGGCGATCGCGACCACCGACACCCGGCCGGCTGCGATGGCCGAGCTCACCGCGGCACTCAACGATGCAGACGCATTCATCATCGTGACTCCGGAATACAACCACAGCTTCCCCGCGTCGATCAAAGCGCTCATCGACTGGCACTACACTGAGTGGCGGGCCAAGCCGATCGGATTCGTCTCGTACGGTGCGATGTCCGGTGGCCTTCGGGCGGTCGAGCAGCTACGTCTGATCTTCGCCGAGATGCACTCGGTCACCGTGCGCAACTGCGTCAGCTTCGCCAACTACTGGGAACTGTTCCAGGAGGACGGCACGTTGGCCGACCCGGAGCCCGCGCAACTGGCCGCGAGGGATCTGCTCAACCAGCTCGGCTGGTGGGGTGAGGCCCTGCTGGACGCGCGGACCGAGAACCCGTACCAGCCATGACGGGGCGAGTCGACCAGGCAATCGCCGCTCTGCGCACCGGACACCAGACCCTCGCGGGGCTGGCGTCCGGATTCACCGAGCCGCAACTCACCGGCAGATCGGCGGCGAGCGAGTGGACGATCGCCGACGTGCTGAGCCACCTGGGCAGCGGCGCCGAGATCATGCTGGCCGCGCTGGACGCCGCGCTGGGCGATGCCGACGCGCCCGAGCCGCACTTTCGGGAGTCGGTCTGGGATCGGTGGAATGCACTGTCCCCGCGGCGGCAGGCCGACGACTTCGTCACGTCCAACGAGGTTCTGGTGCGCCGGTTCGAAGGGCTCGACCGGTTGCGGCGCGACAACCTGCGGAGCGACCTGGGGTTCCTGCCCGAGCCGGTGGACGTGCTCACTCTCGCATCGTTGCGGCTCAACGAGTTCACCCTGCACACCTGGGACGTCGCGGTGGTGTTCGACCGGGCGGCGACACTGGCGCCGGAGGCGGTCGAGTTCCTCTTCGAGCCCCTGCGGCTGCTCATCGGTTGGATCGGCCGCACCGACGCGCTCGGCGGTGACCGGACGGTGCTGACCGTCCGGACCACCGACCCGGACCGCCTGCTCGGCCTCGATCTGGGCGAGACGGTGAGCCTGGTGACCGCGCCGGCGGACCCCGCACCGGTGCTCGACATTCCGGCGGAGGCCTTCCTGCGGCTGACCGCCGGACGTCTCGCACCGGAGCACACGCCGGCGGGCATCTCGGTCGACACCGCCAGACTCACCCTCGACGACCTGCGCAAAGCGTTTCCCGGCTTCTGATACCGCGTACTCGCGACAGTGAGTACCCGTCGTGTCGGGGCGATGGGTCGTGGCCCGGCATGAAGACCATCGACTCGTTGCGCGTCATGAGATCGGAGTGCCATGAGAATCGCCGTTGTGGGAGCAAACGGCCGGACCGGTCGGCTGGTGGTCGAACAGGCACTGGCCCGCGGTCACGGCGTCACCGCCCTGGCCCGTCAGCCACAGCAGTCGTCGCGGCGGGACCAGCGGCTGACCACCGTCGAGGTGGATGTGCTGGACCGGGGCCGGGTGGTCGACGCGCTGTCCGAGGTGGACGCCGTCATCTCCACACTCGGAATCGGCACCTCACGTGAGGCGACGGTGACCTACTCGCAAGGCACCGGCAACCTGCTGCATGCGATGGGCCTGCACGGCACCAAGCGCATCGTGGTGGTTGCCGCCTCCCCGGTCGGACCTCGCCAGGACCAAGCGGCCTTCGACCGGTACGTCGTCATGCCGATCCTGGAGCGCTTCTTCGGCGCGACGTACCAGGACATGCGGCGGATGGAGGCACTGCTGGCCGAGAGCGGGACCGACTGGACTTCGCTGCGTCCGCCCCGGCTGGTGGAGAAGCCGCCGGTGGGCGGGTACCGGATCAGCCCCGGGCGGCCGCTGCCGAAGGCCCGCACCCTGACGTACGCCGACCTGGCCACCTCGCTGATCGACGCGTTGAACCGGGACGACCTGAGACGCCGGGCGGCGTACGTCGCCAACTGACCTGCCCCGCAGGCGCCCCGGCCGCGTACCGTGTCGTGCCCCCCGCACGCGCGGCCGGCGGCGACGCCCTGGACGGGGCGACCGGTCTGCTGCAGTACGGCGGGCGCGAAGGGTGACGCCGAGCCGACGTACGACCTTCGGCACCAGGCCGGATAGGCGCTACAAGAAATTCGCAGAGCGCTGGCGGCACATACCGCTGGGCATTCTCGCCGAGCCGGGTACCAGCAGTTCAGAGCAGCACCGCCGCAATTGTCGATTTTTTGACTGCCGAGTTGCAGAATGGCAACATCCCAGTCATTGATAGACATAATTGACAGGCTCGCGTAAACATCTGTAGGGTCGGAGCAACTTCCACGAACCGTAAAAGGTCATGATTGAGGGAGAAATGCGGCAGTCATCGAACTTTCTCGAGCTCGACGAACGCTGTGCTTGTGAAGGGGAAAGGCCGGTCCCAGCGGAGGGGGACCGCTCGGAGAACCGACGAAGCCTCACTGGCCAACTCACCCGCCAGAGAGTACTGGTGGTGGAGAACAATCGGGCGGAGGCCGAGACGCTCGCGCGCGGACTGCGCCGGCACGGCCACGAGGTGGCGAGCGTCGATTCCGGCATGGCCGCGCTGCAGGCGTACGACGAGGCGGACATCGTCCTGCTCGACCTCGAGTTGCCGGACCTGGACGGGTTGGAGGTGTGCCGGGGCATCCGGTCCGCCTGCGACACCCCGATAATCGCGGTCACCGCCCGCGGCGCGGAACTCGACCGGGTGCTCGGCCTCCAGGCAGGTGCCGACGACTATCTGGTCAAGCCGTACGGATTCCGCGAACTGCTGGCCCGGATGGACGCGGTCATGCGCCGCATCCGGCCCCGGGCCCAGGTCGCCCGCACGATCTGCCACGGGCCGCTGGAGATCGACGCGAGCGCACGGCAGGTACGGCTCGGTGGCCGCCCGGTCGACCTGACCCGCAAGGAGTTCGACCTGCTGCACCTGCTGGCGTCGCACCCCACCACGGTCATCCCGCGTAAACGCCTGATACGGGAGATCTGGGGTGACTCGTGGTCGCGGCGGACGGTCGACACGCACGTCGGGACGCTGCGGAACAAGCTCGGCGCCAGCAGTTGGGTGGTCACCGTGCGCGGCGTCGGCTTCCGGTTCGGACACGGGTGACGGCGGACCGGCATGGGCGGGACATCCGCCAGCGGCTAGGGAGCCGGCCGGCGGCGCGGACCAAGGCCTCCGGGCCTCCGGGCCGCCGGCCGCACCGCGCGTCCGCCGGTGGTCCGGAGGCCCCCCGGCGGACACGGGACGGCAGTCAAACGGTAGCCAGACCCAGGACGAGCGGGACGGCCGAGATCACGGTGAACACGGCCGGCATGGGGGCGTTCTTGGCGTCGTTCGCCCGCAGGTGGGAGATGACCGCACCAAGGAAGAACAGCACCACACCGACCGCCGCGGCGATGCCGAGCGGGCGAAGGAAGATCCCGATCAGCAGGCCGGCGGCTCCGAGCAGTTGCAGGGCCGCGAGCACCGGGAACATCCGTTCCGGAACCCCGACCCGGACCAGGGTCTCGACGACGTCCTTCTGCCGGACCAGCTTGTTGCGCGCGGTGAACACCAGCAGGGCAGACACCAGGACCGCCGTGACGATGTAGGCAATATTCATGGCTCTCCACTATCGAAGTATGTCGGTCATTGAATGCTATCAACAGTCTCGATGGTGTGGATAGTGCGAATCCTGTTACCGTGCTCGATGTGGAACGATCCGGCCGAGGCGACCCGACGAGCCGACTCAGCCTGTTGCTGGCCAAACGCGGCTCACTCACCGATGCCCGGCTGCGTACGGCCCTCGGCGCGAACCGGTTGACCCCCCGGCACACCATGGTGCTGACCTACCTGGGATCCGAGCCGGCATGTCAGCAGGTCCTGGTCGACCTGCTGGAGGTCGATCCGAGCGTGCTCGTGACGATCCTCAACGAACTGGAGCGCGCCGAGCTGATCCACCGACGCCGCGATCCGTCCGACCGGCGCCGGCACATCGTCGAGATCACGCCGAGCGGCGGTCGCACCCTAAATGCCCTCGAAGCCACGTTCACCGAGGTCGAGGACGAACTCTTCGCCGACCTTTCCGCGGCCGAGCGGGACACGCTGCGGGAGCTGCTGAGCCGGGTCACAGCCGGCCCCGACGCATGCCCCGACAAGGGGCTCAAGGACAAGCAGCGCATGGAGCGCCAGTAGTGCTCGATCTGGCTACCGGCCCCACTTCTCGGCGGGCCGGCAGCCACCGGTCGGCTTGCCGTAGATCCGCTTCCCGTCCGGGCTCGCATAGCAGTGCCCCAGTCGGTCTCCGGGCGGCTTCCCGTTGCGAGTAGGCGATCATCAGCAGATCTGAGCGCCGAGCCGCGCGTCGCTGGTAGGTCATCCATTACGCAACGTCACCATCGGAACGTCGACCGGCCCTACAGGGCGCTGGGAATGTCGATCAGCCGATCAGCGGGAGGTCGGCTACTCCGACGCAGCTCTGTACGATCAGTCGTCCCGGAATCTGCACCGGGGTGCACCTGGGCCCCGGTCGGCCCACTGCCGCGCAGTGTCCTGCCGTCGACCGCGATCACTCGTCTGCCGGCCCCGGTCAGACCCGCCCGGCTGAGCAGCCAGCGGCACACCGCAGCATCGAGGGCGTCGGCGTCGATACCGGTCAGTATCCGGGACAGGGTGCTGTCGTCAGACACCCGCCGGGCACGGGTGAACGCGTCGCGGGTTGCACCGAGACAGTCCCACGCCGCGTCCGGCAGGTCGGCGGCCCATTCGACGATCTCCACGACGCGGCTCGATCCCGAAACCACCGTCGCGATCGCGATCGCGAGCAGTCCCTGCAGCGGATGGATCCGGCCGCCGGCGTCCCGTGGGTCCGGAACCCGGGTGAGGGCCTGCAGCAACCCTGGCGTGTCCTGTTCCGACAGCGGCAAGATTCGCCGCTGCACCGATCGCGACTCCTGCATGACACGACGACTTTGATAAACAGCGTAAGGCCCGGCCACCTGAACGACATTGGTCGATGCCTTGACTCTATGCGCCGCCCTGCTCATGATTTACTGCGGCGGTTCAAAAGTGAGGGTAGATGTGATGACGCAGGTAGAGCCACCGGCAGAAAGCCCCACATCAGCCGTCACGCTCAGCGAGCTCGGACAAACTGGCCGACTCGCACGTGCCAGTCGAGGCACGAGGGACTGGCTGACACGTGGGGACCATCGGCGGGAACTGAGTATCGCGAGCCTCGGCTCGGTGCTCCTCGCTGTCGCGATGATCTGGCTGATTCCGCCGTACGCGGTTCGCGTGCTGACTGCCGGCGCCAAGACGGTGCCGATCGCCGACCCGGCCCACACCATCGTCGGTGACGTGGGTGACCCGACGGCCCAAGCATGGCTGGTGGGATGGGGTGGCCACGCTCTCACCCACGGTCTGCGTGGCCTGTGGGATACCAACGCTTTTTATCCCGACACGTACGGCCTAGCCCTGAACGACAGCCTGCTCGGCTATGCCCCGGCAGGGCTGATAGGCAACGGTGTAGTCGGCGCCGTGCTGCGCTACAACATCCTGTTCGTGCTGGCTTTCGCGCTCGCCTTCCTCGGCGGCTACGCGCTCCTGCGCCAGCTTGGCGCGAACAAGGTCGCCGCCGCGGTAGCCGGGGCCGCCCTCGCCTACGCGCCCTGGCGCTACGGCCACGCCGGCCATTTGAATATTCTCTCCACCGGCGGTATCACTCTTGCCCTGGCGATGCTGGCGCGCGGCCACGGACTCTCGTTCACCCGCGGCTACCTTGCCGAACGAGTCCGGCCGGGCTGGGCGTTCGCTGGCTGGCTGGTCGCGGCCTGGCAGGTCAGCCTAGGCTTCGGCGTGGGGCTGGGCTTCGTATACGTCCTCGCCGCCCTCTGCCTGATCACACTGATCGCCTGGCTGATCCACCGCCCACGCCTCAACCGCCGGCTGATCGTCGGTGATCTGATCGGCGGGCTGGTCTTCACCGCGGTGACCGGATACTTCGCGTACGCGTACCAACACGTGCGCGAGCTCAACCCAAATGTCACCCGGGACTGGGACTACGTCGCGTTTTTCTCCCCGACACTGCGCGGGCTTCTCGTGGCGCCGCAGTCCTCGCTGCCCTGGGGCACCCTGCACAACGACGCCCGCACCGATCTTGGATACGCATCGACTGAGAAAGTGCTGCTATGCGGGTATGCACTGTATCTACTGGCCTTCGCCGGCCTGTTCCTATCCCGCTGGTCACCGGTGCAACGGCTTCTGCTGCTGTTTGGGGCAGTCGTCGGAGTGTTGCTCGCGCTGGGCACGAACGGGCCGATCTACCGCCTGCTCTATCTTCACGTGCCCGGGTTCGATGGATCCCGTACACCGGGCCGGTTGATCTTGTGGCCCACTCTCTGCCTGGCCATCCTCGCGGCCGGCCTGGTGACCCACCTGGCCGAGGTGGCTCGCAGAGGCGCCAAGCCGATGTGGTCGGTGAGTGCGGCACGGCTGCTGACCGTTCCGTTGCTGGTCCTCGTGCTAGCTGAGGGCCTGCCTGACCTGGACCACCCCCAAACCCCAGCCGAACCGGCCGCGATGGCGCTAGCCTCCGCGCACGCTCCGATCATGGTATTGCCGTCCAACGACGGCATCGACCTCAACGTCCTACTTTGGTCGACCAACGGTTTTCCCACCATGGTCAACGGTGCGGCCAGCTACACCACACCCAACCGTCAGGCGATCCGCGACGTTATGGCGACCTTCCCCAGCCAGGCGGCCTTGGATCGGTTGCACCAGCTCGGCATCCGCAGCGTCGTCCTGCTGCGCGACCGGGTCCACGGTACCCCGTACGAACCACTGCTTGACATCCCCGACGTACCCGGCATCACCCGCCATGACGTCGGGCCAGACGTGGTCTACACCATCGACACCAACACTAAGAACCCCTGACGAAACGATGGTGGGCGTGTCCGCGGGACACGAGGATCGTTCTGGCTGAACGTGAGGAGGGGTGAGCAGCCGCCGTGGATCGTCTCGGACGAACTCTGGGCCGAGATCGAACCACTGTTGCCACCCCGACCACCACGCCGGCACCGGTTCCCCGGGCGTGAGCCCCTCGACGACCGCAGAGTGTTGTGCGGGATCCTGTTCGTGCTTCACACCGCGATGCCGTGAAAGTACCTGCCCTAGGAGTTGGGGTTCGGCTCTGGGATGACCTGCTGGCGCAGGTTGATGCTTACGCGGGTAAGAGGTTGGAGGAGTCAGTCCAAGGGGCTTGAACCCCTGCACCGCTGGGTGCTGGCAGATCCACACTGGACCCGGCGGCCCCTTGGCCTGGATCGCGTTCCTCGATGCCTCTCGACGTTTCGCATGCGTTGTCGCTGTCGGCTGTGTCGGATCTGTGCCCGATGATCTCCGGATACCACCCAGCGCACCGACGGTGGTCTGGGTCCCGGACGCCTGCCTTGCAAAGGCGGATCGATGCAGTTAACGCTCGCGCATCTCGCTGACTTCTCGCTGACGGGGGCCTACGAGTCGGGCAATTCGGCATTAGCCGGGTAGACCATACTCCTGCCTAGGGAACCAGGTCGCAAACGGCAATGGCATCGGGGGCGCGTAAGGACATTCAGGATCCGGTCGTCTGGTATCTGCGGAGCGCAGCTTCGGCGAGCTGGAAGAGGTACTCATCGCCGCCGGGTTCGTTGCCCTCCTCCTGGACCACCACCAGAGTGGTTCCGATCCGGACGAGTACGCTGTCGCATTCCAACGTGCCAGAACCGGACGTCGCGCTGCAGCTGACGTGAATACTGTCATCGCCCAACAGCGGCCCTGGCGCCACTGCAAAGCGGTGCCTGTCGCCCACGCCAAGGCCGGACGATACGACGACGGTGGGGCAACGGCCGATGAAGTTTCGCAGGTCGGTCATTGCTCGTCGTGCGCCGTCATCGGCGTAGGCCCTGAGGACTTCGGTTCCCACCCAGAGCCAATCGGGATCCGCGTCATAGCTGAGGGTGGCTGCGGCCATCGCTGACGGAGTCCCGGTGAGCCGCCTGGCCGACAGCAGCGGGATCACGCCGTCCGAACAGGACACGTCGACACCTGAGCGCTGATCTCCAGCGTCCGACGGCATGGCTGTCGCGATCTCCACAGTGAATCCGGGCGGCACTGACTCCGTGGACACCAAGCGTGCGGACAGCGTCGCGGAGTAGCCGGATCCGCCTGTCGCCGGTACTGCTGGGAGAGTCGGCCTCGTGGCTGTGGACGAACTGGTCGCCGGGGCCTTGGAGGGGATCGTGTCGCCCGCTGATCGATCCGCGGTATGAGCCGTTGGGGAACCACACGCGGTCACCATGCACACGGCCACTACCGCGACTAACCTACGCAACCCCATCCGGAGCACCGGCAGACCACCTCCCGCGCGAGCCGCGTCAGGCTACCAGCGCGCGTGACACTGTCAGCTTGGGTATCGCCTTGATTAACATTCGGAGATCGCGACGATTCGTCGTATCGCGATTCGAGGCTCTGCGGTTCATGATGGCGGTCAGCGATGGAGGATCTCGACCTGGATCGCACCGCCGAGCACTCCAGCGGGACAGATCGCCACCAGGGCGGTCACCACGGCAAGGAGGATTCTAGGCCCACGCTCCATGTCCGGGTTGAGACGGTAGACCGCCGTCGCCATGAGCAGCAAGCCGGGAAGCATCATCAGGAAGGAAGGCCCGCCTTCGGCGGCGCTGGTCGCCCCGGCCATGAGCGCGAACGCGATCGCGAGTAGCCACAGGTCGCCGGGGCGAGGCGGCGCGACCTTCAGGTCGGTGACTCTGAGCTTGAGTGCGTCAGCGAGCTCGCCGCGAGTTCGGGCGGCGTGGACGGCGACCGTTGCATCGGTCATCCCGTCAAGTGTCATCTCGCCTGCGTCGACTCGCGCGGTAAGCGTCGCCAGAACGTGCTCCTTATCCCGTTCGGTGATCAACTTCTGGGCGATCGTAGCGGCACGCCTGGCATTCTCGGCGACTGCGGGTTCGAACGCGTCTCTGTCGAAATAGGACATCTGGTCCGCCCGCACGAAGACAACGTCATGCGCTCGTAGGGGCAACAGCTCCGAAACTGTCCAAGAGGTTCCTCGTCCAGCCCCGTTGAGCGGCCGAAGAGTGATCTGCGGCTGACCGTCCTCGATCGTGATGTCCTTGACCACGTAAGGCTTCCATCGGCGATCGCGCATGCCGCTCGGTCGCTGCGCGATGCTGAAGTCGCGAGGGCTCGGTGCCTGTCGACCACCCGCCGTGGTCACCTGGCGGGTGGGGTTGTCGGTGCACGGATGCTTGGGCCACGGCGGTCCCAGCTCATCGAAGAAGACGCGGCTGCCCTGCTCGTTGGCGTAGAAGTAGACCGACGCGCCGCAGAGGGGGCAGCGGGCGTTCGGGCTGATCCACCCCACCGCACTGCTCGACGGCGTTGATGATGATGGTCTCGGGTAGGTCCGCCGAGGCGGCGCGGAGGACCGGGCCGACGAACGGCTCACGTTGTGGGTGGCTACCCAGTGCCGGGTACCGCCCGAAGTTGTTCGCCAATGCCCGCGACGACGGTACGTCGTCACCAAATCACCGCCAGGCGCTGCGTCAGCATCGCTGCAGGATAGCCACCGGCGCCGTCGAAGCCGCTAGCGGCTGGTCATGTTCCCGGAGGCCATGTAGGCGGCCACGAGGTTGGTTGGGGTGCATCCTCATCCAGGTCGTTACGCAGCTGCGTGGCCAGCGTGATGGTGCCGTCCTGTGGTTCGGCGTCGAGGTCGGCGAGGGCTTTGGTCAGGGCCCGCAGCAGGGTTCGGATCGACGACGCTTTGCACAACGTCGCACGCACCTTCCCGTCATTTGTAGGCAAGAGCCCGCCTGGGGGTACAAGGCGCCGCTGGGCCCAACCAACGACCGCTGCACCGACTCGTCGATGAGACCCTGCGAGGCAAGAACCGGGATTACGCCGCCAAGGTGGGCGTCGACGTGTGGGCGATGGCGCCTCGAAACCCTAACCTCAACTGTGACGAGTACCCCTTCGCCTCCACAAGGGAGGGCACCTACACCGGCAGCGCCTCCACCGGCGACCCCGAAGGCTGGCGTACATGGCGCGGCTCAGCCCGACTCATCGGCGAAGTGGACAACCAGGAATCCGGAAACCTCTACGTGAACATCCGGTTCTACCAGGCCGATCGCATCCTTGATCGCGATCCGTTCTTCGTCGCCATCGACGGCTAATCGCAGCTGAGGAGTTCCCAGCTCGCATAGAGGTGGGGCCCCCAGCGCGGTTCGAAAGGAGCCAAGCCATGCCGGCCGTCGTTGACGCTGTCATCCCCAGCGACAACGGACTGTTCCTGGTCCGAGACGTCAATGCCGAAAGCTTCGAAGCTCGGCTGGCGGCCTTTCAGGCGTCCCGCATTCCCGGCACCCGCCGCGGACGTCTCTGCGCTGCCGCTGGCGGCATCCTCCTTGTGCGCGGTGCACACCAGATGAGCCGGCCCAGGGTCCGCATCGAGGTCCTCGACACCATTCCCGCCGAAGAGCCGCCCTGGCACTGGGAGGCGAGGGCCACCATGGAAATCGCCACGCGCCAACTCGTCGTGGAAGCGGATCCGAGCTTTCCGCTTGACGTACCGGCCGTCGACCTACCCGGCGGTCCGGGTCGCTACGGAGTCGTGCTCGGACACACCGGCCGGCCCGAGGTGCAGCAGGAGGCCGCCAGAGTAAGCGCGGCGAACCTCTCGGTCTCATCCGACGACGCCCTCGCCAACTGGCGGAGCCTCGACGGCATCGAGCAGTACCTCATCCGGCTCTGGCCCGACCACCGAGACAGGTAATTGGCTGACGGGATCGATGTTTTGGCCGTCGCTGGGTTCTACGGGACCCATTGCCCGTCCCCGCATTCTTACCCAACCGCCTCACGCCAACTGAGCCAACAGCCCGCCATAGTCAACAAACGACCAACGAAACTCCTGACACGCCCGCCGAGGCGAAGACAGGCGAAACGCCACACCTATAACAGCGATACGTGGAGCAGCAGGCGAGTGCCGGTTGAGCGAAAGACTCAACCGGCACTCGCCTGCTCAATTCTCGGCAAGGTTCCAAAGAACGCCGAACTACACCAGCAATCCTGGCCATCCACGTCGGCCACCGTGATGGCTGACCGAGCAGACCGAACCCACTCCGAGTGGCCCAATCGCCACCGGACTTCGAGTCGGCGGCCCGCCCGACCCACGGGCAAGCAGATCCCGCCAGCTTGCCCATCCTGGATCCTTCAAACCGGCCACCCTGACAGAGACATGAAACCCCATTGTGGAGCACCGCTACCAGGGCGATTGCGGGCACCACACCCTCACAACCCGTCCGTCGATCCGGCAACGCAACAGCGCCAATCGCCGCTTGGCCCGCGAACACTGGACCATCGAGAACAACGTGCACTGGATCCGCGACGTGACCTTCGCCGAAGACGTGACCGGCAACCCGGCCACCGGTCAGGGGGCCTCGTCAAACGTGAAAATCCATCGGTTAAACTTGCTCGTCAATGACCTTCCTCGACTACATCTCCGGCGTGCCCGCATATCTGGAACGAGAGTGGTCTGACCTACTCGAGCTGACCTTCGAGCATTTGCTTGTGGTGCTCGTCACAATCGTGTTGGCGACTGTGATCGCGCTCGGGTTGGGCCTGGCAACTTATCGCAATCGGAACGGAGCCAGAGCCGTACTCACGGTGACCGGCACGTTCCTGACCGTCCCGTCGTTCGCCCTGTTCGGACTGTTCATACCGATTTTCGGTCTCGGGGCCGTGCCCACGGTCGTCGCATTGGTGCTGTACTCACTGCTTCCCATCGCGCGCAACACGATCACTGGGCTGCGTTCGGTCGATCCAGCTATTGTCGAATCGGCGCAGGGCATGGGGCTCTCCCGCCGCCAACGGCTGCTCCGCATCGAGCTACCGCTCGCCTGGCCGGTCATCATGACCGGCGTACGCGTGTCGACCCTGATGATCGTTGGGATCGCCGCCATCGCGGCCATCGTCAACGGGCCCGGCCTCGGTGGTCCGATTTTCCAGGGGCTCTCGGCGATCGGCACCCAGCGCGGCTTCAACCTTGCCTTCACCGGAACCCTATTCGTGGCGATGCTGGCGCTGCTGCTGGACGGCCTCCTCGGAATGATCTCCAAGTTGACGACATCGAAGGGGCTGTGATGCCTGAGCATGAACAAGGGACCGCTACGGCGGCGTCCATTCGCCTCGAGTCGTTGACCAAGCGCTATCCGGGTCAGGCCGAGTCGGCCGTGGACAACATCACCATGGACATACCGGCAGGCGAGATCGTGGTTCTGGTCGGACCCTCTGGTTGCGGCAAGACCACCAGCCTGAAGATGATCAACCGGATCATCGAGCCGACCTCCGGACGCATCTTCATCGACGGCGAGGACGTGACCCACGTCAACGCTGATCAACTACGCCGCCGGATCGGCTACGTCATCCAACAGGTCGGCCTGTTCCCGCACATGACGATCGCCGAGAACATCGGCATGGTGCCCGGGCTGCTCGGCTGGAGCCGGGCCCGGATCTCCGAGCGTGTCGACGAACTGCTGGATCTGGTGGGCATGGAACCGTCGGCCTACCGTGCGCGGTACCCGAAGGAACTCTCAGGCGGCCAGAGCCAACGGGTCGGGGTCGCCCGGGCGATGAGCGCCGACCCTCCGGTGCTGCTGATGGACGAGCCGTTCGGCGCCATCGACCCGATCACCCGCGAGCGTCTCCAGAACGAGTTCCTCCGCCTGCAGAGCAACATTCGGAAGACCATCGTCTTCGTCACCCACGACATCGACGAGGCGATCAAGCTCGGCGACCGGATCGCGATCCTCAGGAAGGGGTCGAAGATCGCCCAGTACGACACTCCCGAAGCGATCCTGACGGCTCCGGCCGACGACTTCGTCGCGGACTTCATCGGCTCGGGGGCATCGCTCAAGCGCCTGAGCCTCAGCCGCGTCCGAGACGTGGAGCTCAGCCAGTGGGCAGTCGGTCGGCTCGACGACGATCGGGCACACCTGCGCCAGGCGCTCACCAACAGCGATCACGGGTCGCTGCTGTTGCTCGACGAGAACCAGCGGCCGGTTCGCTGGGTCACCGGCCATGACCTGACACGGTCGGGCGAATCCCTCGATCGGGTGGGGCTTCCCGCGGCGGCCACCGTGGAGCCGCACGCCACGCTGCACGACGCGCTCAACGAGATGGTCACCTCGCGGGTCGGGTGCGCGATCGTCGTCGACGACCAGCGGCGGTACCAGGGCATCGTCGACATGCGCACAGTGATGCGCGCCATCGACGAGATGCGGGAGAGTTCCCGGGCCCGGGACCGGGACACGGCAGGCCAGCCCGCGGAGGCCGGTTAAGGTGGCCATACCAGCATTCGGGGCCAGGACCCGCGAGGTCGCGCCCGACGCCGACGACCTACTCAGCGAGCTCGGCGGACCGTCCCGGTTCTGGCGGCGGCTGGGCACTCCGGTGCTCCTCGCCGCCGTCTGCGTAGCCCTGTACCTCTACGTACAGAACCAGGAGCTCGACAGAATCTCCCAGGCGAGCCTCAACGCCGACACGATTCGCGAGAAGCTGATCGAGCATGTGGAGCTCACCTTCGTCTCGACCCTGATCGTCGTCCTCCTGGCGGTGCCGTTGGGGGTGCTCCTGACCCGGTCAGCGGTCCGCAGGTTCTCCCCGGTAGTGCTCGCCGTCGCCAACGTCGGTCAGGCGATACCGTCGATCGGGGTTCTGGTGTTGATGGCGATCACCGTCGGCATCGGCTTCAGCCAGACTGTCTATGCGCTGGTCATCTACGCCGCGCTGCCGGTCCTCCGTAACACCATCGTCGGCCTGAACCAGGTCGATCACATGCTCGTCGAGGCAGGCCGGGGAGTGGGCCTGAGCGGCTGGCAGGTGCTTCGCCGCATCGAGCTACCGCTGAGCGTGCCGGTCGTGCTCGCCGGCATCCGTACGGCACTCATCATCAACGTCGGCACCGCCACCCTGGCGACCTTCGTCGGTGCCGGCGGCCTCGGCTTCCTTATCGACCAGGGGATCCGCTTCGATCGGATGCCCGTTCTCATCACCGGAAGTGTCCTCACCGCAGTTCTGGCGCTGCTCCTTGACTGGGTGGCCGGAATTGTCGAGGACGCTCTGCGCCCGAGAGGGCTATGACCTCCGCGGCCTCGTCCCGAGTCGCTGACTATCAGAGGAGGAACATGAGGAACACGAACAAGCAAGGCCGTTGGCCGCTGCTCACCGGCGCACTGGCGCTGGTGATGCTCGTCGCCGCGTGCGGCAGCGACGGCAACGACGATGTCGCGGGCAGCGGAAGCATCGGGGAGAAGTTCGACCTCGGCGGCGCCACGGTCACGGTCGGTTCCAAGGAGTTCACCGAGCAACTCATCCTCGGAAACCTGACCAAGCTCGCACTCACCGCCGCGGGCGCCAAGGTGGAGGACCAGATCGGATTGCAGGGCAGTACGACCGTCCGCGCCGCGCTGACCTCCGGCGAGATCGACCTGTACTGGGAGTATCTCGGTACCGGCTGGGTCACCTACCTGAAGAACGAGAAGGGCATCCCCGGAGCCCAGCCGCAGTTCGAAGCAGTCCGCGACGCCGACGCCGCCAACGGTGTCACCTGGCTCGACCCGGCCCCGTTCAACGACACCTACGCGATCGCAGCGAGCAGCGAGACCGCCGAGCGGCTCGGCGTCGCCTCGATCTCCGACCTCGCCGCACTGGTCGCAAGCAACCCCGCGGACGCGACCTTCTGCGTCGGCGGCGAGTTCTCCACCCGGCCCGACGGCCTGCCCGGCCTGGAGAAGGCGTACGGCTTCAAGGTCGCACCGGACAACGTCTCCAACGTGCAGGACGCCCTCGTGTACAACCAGGTCGACAAGGGCGAGTGTGCCTTCGGCTCGATCACCTCCACCGACGGCCGGGTGGGTAGTCTCGGTCTCACCGTTTTGACCGACGACAAGCAGTTCTTCCCGCCCTTCAACGGTTCCATGAACGTCCGGAGTGAGATGCTCGACGAGCACCCCGAGATCAAGGACATCTTCGCTCCTATCGCGGCGGCCCTCGACGACGCCACGATGGTCGGGCTCAACGCGAAGGTCGACGTGGACGGTGAGGAACCGGCGGATGTCGCCAAGACCTGGTTGACGGAGAACGGCTACATCGGCTGACGACCCTGCCCCACGGCACCAACGTCGGGCCACTACCGCGTAGGGGTTCGGTCCCCTTCGGGCGCAAAGACAATCAGGGCCGTGACCCGCGCAACCGCGGGTCACGGCCCTGGTCGCTTCCGCCGCTTGCTGCCCGCGCGACGCCCCTTCCCGTCAGACCTCCTCGGACACTGCCGGGTCCTGAGCCTTGAGACGACCATCGGGGCGGCCCAGCGCGGCGTCGAGCGGCACGCCAACAATCCCATTGAGGCCGATCACAGTCAGCTCAAAGATCGACTACGACCCATGCGCGGGCTCCGAACCGACCAGACCACACAGCTGATCATCGCCGGACATGCGCTCATCCAGAATCTGCGCCGCGGACACTACGAACTCGGACTCGACGCATCCCCCGAGCTTCGCGTCGCCACGGCGCTCAGGGAACTCCCCCAGTGCTCTGACCGCGCCAAGCTTGACCCGCGGGTGCTCGGCAAAGCGCAGCACCACAGATGCGGGACTGTGCCAAGGATCAAGCAGTGCGAGACCTGGCGCCCGCTGACTCCCGGCCTGCTGGCGGAGGAGGCCGGACTCCGTTGACCCCGTCAACCCGCAAAACCTCGTGCATATGCTGGTGAGCGCAACGGCGAAGAGCGGGGTCGCCACGCGCTGGCCGGCGTGGTGCACTCGGACGGCAACACGCGGCTGCGCCGGCGCTTTCCGCGAAGTCCGACCGTCGCCTTCGATCAGGAGTTGCAGGCGACGAACCTGCAACCGCGCCCCAGCCGGACCTCTCTGGCCGTGACCCGCGGAACCGGCGGTACGTGCTTCTGCTCATCGCGATAGCGACGTCGATAGCGGCGGGCTTCCTGCTGTCCGGACTACGGCACCTACTCCACGACTGGTACGGGCCGCTCAACGCCGGCAACTGAAACCGAGGCTCTCTTGCGTGATTGGCTGCGCTACGGGCGAGCGTTCGTCGGTGCCACCGCCATCGCGCGGTGACCCGCGCCGCTGACCGCTGCCGCACCGGCGCTGATGAGGATCGCCAGGACGGCGACGATGCCACCGAGGCCCGGACGGGGTACCACCGCAGGTACCGCTCCACTGAACAGGGCCGACGCATCGTCGTAGGTGAGCGTGAGGAGGATCGCCGATCCGACCGCGACCAGACTCAGGACTGCGACGGCTGCCAGGGTGAGTGCTTGGCGGGCGGTCCGAGTGAGCACGGCCCAGGCGACACAGGCATGCAGCGCCACAACACTGCCCACATAGCCGCCCCATCCAGGGAATCTGGTGAGCGGCACCGTGATGTCGCCGTAGTGGGCCCACGGAATAGCGACGATGGAAACCAGGCTTCCCGCAGCACCAACGAAGGCAGCGGAAAGTGTGACGCTCCTCGTCACGGCTCGACCTCCTTGACGCTGGGGCTGGCGGGATCCGGCCCGCCACGCCCAACCAATCCGGTTGTCACGACGTTTGGAGTGAGACGCCGAGCGCCGTCAGCACTGGGGGCACCTCGGTCCAGAGGATGTACTCGTAGGAGAGACCCTCTTCGACCGGCAGGCTGCCGGCGCTGACGATGCCTCGCTCGGCGACGAACCCGTCTGATCGGATCGACCATACCGGGCCGCCGCTGTCGCCGTGTGCGACCGAGGGGCATCCCGCGCACCGATGACCCTCGACGCCGCGGCGAACCTTCCCGTTGTCGTCCGACTATTGGACGTACTCGTTCACGACTTCGATCTGACAGCGGTTCGGGTAGCTGGTGTAGCCGCTCTGGCAAACGAGTTCGCCGTCCCACGAGTACTGGCCCGAGCGGACATCGAAAACGTAGTCGTCGTTCACCCAGACGCCCGAGGAGGTGTTCACGTTGAAGATGGCGGCGTCGTTCAGGTCGTTCTCGGCCTTGATCTCACCGATGTTGTCGCCGTCCATCGCCTCGATGTCGTCACCATTGTCGTAGCAGTGCTCCGCAGTGAGCAGATATTCGGTGCCGGATGGGTTGCGCACGCCGAAGGCTGCCGTGCAGGTCCAGCCGGAGAGTCCCGAACCCTCTCTGATCGGGATTCCGCCCGGGTACGGCGCGCTTGGACTCTCCCGACTCACATTGTGAATGGGGTTACTGGCCACATACTCGATGTCCGCCGCGGCCATCGCGCTTCCCACCGATGCCGCGACCGCCCGGGAGAGCGACCCGGCCGCCTTGGGGTCGTTCACGCGCACCTGAAGGCCCCGGCCATCACTGGGCAGCACGATCGAGTACACCTTGAGGCCCGCCGCGCGGTGGGTGGTCGCCGCCTTCCAGATCTGGCTGCTCGCCTTCTCCATCTGCAAGCGCGAGTAGCGACTGATACGGATGTCGACAGACGTCGTCGCGCGCTGGGCGGCCGAGACGCTGGCCAGTGCGCGGCCGACGAGTTGGTCGGCCTCGCCGCGATCGGTGACGTGGAGAGTGACTCTGCCTGTTCCCCTGTCGATCTTCAGGCCGGCGAAGATGTTGCGGTAGCTGCGCTCGGCGATCTCTCCGATTTTCGCGGCCACCACCTGAGCCGGCGTCGCCTGGGCGAGCCCCGTGCCGGGCCGAGGGCTCGCCAAGAGCACTCCGGCGGAGAGGGGGACAGCATGGGCGTGGGGCCGACGGAGATCAAGGCGGTGGTCCTGGAGGTGGTGGGTGAGGTGCTCCAGCAGCAGGTGCGCAACACCGGCAACTTCCTGGACCTGGGCGGACACTCCTTCCTCGCGGTCCAGGTCGCACAGGCCGTGGAGCAGCGCGTCGCCAAATCCCTCGGACCCGTTGCGGACTCGTCCGCTCCCGACGCCCTACGCCGAGGGTGACCCGACCCGTACCGGCCGGCGGACCCGGGCCGGCGGGGCGGGCAGAGCCCTGCGGTCGACCTTGCCGTTGGCGGTGGCGGGCAACTCGGGCAGCACCACGTGGCGCAGCGGCACCATGTGGTCGGGAAGCTGCTCGGCCAGGAACGCCCGCAGCGCCGCCTCGCTCACGTCGCCCGCGTCGGCGTGCCGCTCGGTCACCACGTACGCCACCAGGGTCGGGGCCGCACCCAGGTCGTCGCGGAGCAGCACCACGCTGTTCGTGACGAGCGGGTGACTGTTCAGCACCGACTCGATCTCGCCGAGTTCCACCCGCTGCCCACGGATCTTCACCTGCGTGTCGATGCGCCCGCCGTAGTTCAGGTACCCCTGTGGTGACCACCAGGCCAGGTCGCCGGTGCGGTACACCCGCTGGGGACGCCCGGCGACGTGCACGGTGCCGAACCGCTCGGCGGTCAGGTCGGGCCGTCCGGCGTACCCCCGGGCCAGGCAGTCGCCGCCGACCACCAGTTCCCCGGGTACGCCCAGCGGGGCCAGCGCACCGTCGTCGTCCAGCACGTATGCCACGACGTTGGTGATCGGCCTGCCGATCGGGACGGTGGGGTCCGGTTCGGGTCGGCGGCACGGCCAGGCGGTGACGTCGATGGCGGCCTCGGTGGGGCCGTACAGGTTGTCCACCCGCACCGTCGTCAGGGTGGCGGTGAGCTTGTTGACGAGCTTCGGCGGCAGGGCCTCCCCGCTACAGATCACCCGGCGCAGGGCTGCGCACGCGGCGACCCCGGGCTCCTCGACGAACAGGGCGAGCATCGACGGCACGAAGTGCACTGTGGTCACCGCCTCGCGGGCGATGACGGCGGCCATCTCCTGCGGGTCGCGGTGCGCCTGGGCCTCGGCCGTGACCAGCGTCGCGCCGGCCAGGAAGGCCCAGAGCAGTTCCCACACCGACACGTCGAAGGTGTACGGCGTCTTCTGCAGCACCACGTCGCCGGGCCCGATGCGGTACTCCTCCTGCATCCACGACAGCCGGTTGGCCAGCGACAGGTGGGTCATCTGCACACCCTTCGGCGCCCCGGTCGACCCGGAGGTGAAGATGACGTACGACAGCCCGTCCACCACCTCCTCCGGCGCGCGGTAGCCACGCCAGTCGACGGGCAAGGCGGGCAGGTCGGCGCCGGCCAGTGGTCGCACCGGAACGGCCGGGGCTCCGCCGGTGCCGAGCGCGACCCGTCCCTCCTCGTCGGTGAGCGCCAGCGCGGCGTCGGCGGTGGTGAGCATCAGGTCCAGCCGGGCCCTCGGGTGGGACGGGTCGAGCGGCAGGTACGCCGCTCCGGCCAGCAGGACACCGAGCACCGCGACGACCATCTCCGGGCTCCGCTCGGTGCACAGGGCGACGACCGAGCCGGGGCCCACGCCCTCGGCGCGCAGTCGCCCGGCCAGCGCCGCTGCCTCGTCGAGCAGGTCCCGGTAGCTGCGGTCGCGTCCCCCGCCGCGCAGCGCGACGGCGTCCGGGGTGCGTTCCGCCTGCCGGCAGATCGCCTCGTGCACGGGTGTCCGGGGGGCCGGGGTCGGCGCGGGGTTGAAGC